>NZ_JBEOPW010000002.1:0-523754 GCF_040310465.1 Pseudomonas sp. H26/SER47-MNA-CIBAN-0231
ATCGCAAGTCGGCGTATTTCGCCTGAACACCTCGGTCAGTCCCCTCTCCCTCCGGGAGAGGGCTAGGGTGAGGGGCTCTTGATCTGGCTTTGGCTTTTGCTTTTGATCTTTTGCCCTTTCGGCAGGCTTCGTTACGGGATCGATCCGGGTGTGGGAGCGCAGCGACCGTACGACGCAGTCGTACACAGCGAGTGTAGGTGCAGCGAAGCCGACCGGAGCCGCTGCGCCCGGATCGGTCCCGTAACGAAGGTACCCCGAGCCCCAGCGAGCGGGCCGTACGCCGGGGCAAAGCCTTTTGGGTTACCTTTTTGGCGTCTGAAAAAGGTGACTCGCTGTAAGAGCGAAACCGCCAGCGGCAGCACCCGCAGCAACGGATATGCCCCCAGAATCCAAGAACCAGTCGGCCCGAAGGCCGCTGAGACCACAAACAAAAACGGCCTCTATATAAGAGGCCGTTCCTGACACACCACTAAACCATCACAAAAAAAAGAAAAACCTTATTTGCGATCTTCCAGCTTGGTGATGTCACGCGACTCGTAACCGGTGTACAGCTGGCGCGGACGGCCAATCTTGTACGGGCTCGAAAGCATTTCTTTCCAGTGCGAAATCCAGCCCACAGTACGCGCCAGGGCGAAAATCACCGTGAACATGCTGGTTGGAATGCCGATCGCCTTGAGGATGATCCCCGAATAGAAGTCGACGTTCGGGTACAGCGAGCGCTCGATGAAGTACGGGTCGGTCAACGCGATCTCTTCCAGGCGCATGGCCAGTTCGAGTTGCGGATCGTTGTTGATGCCCAGTTCCTTCAGCACTTCGTCGCAGGTCTGCTTCATGACAGTCGCGCGAGGGTCGCGGTTCTTGTAGACGCGGTGACCGAAGCCCATCAACTTGAACGGATCGTTCTTGTCCTTGGCCTTGGCGATGAACTTGTCGATGTTCGACACATCGCCAATCTCGTCGAGCATGGTCAGCACGGCTTCGTTCGCACCGCCGTGGGCAGGACCCCACAGTGCGGCGATACCGGCGGCGATGCAGGCGAACGGGTTGGCACCCGAAGAGCCGGCCAGACGCACGGTGGAGGTCGAAGCGTTCTGCTCGTGGTCGGCGTGGAGGATGAAGATCCGGTCCATGGCCTTGGCGAGTACCGGGCTGATCGGTTTGATCTCGCACGGGGTGTTGAACATCATGTGCAGGAAGTTTTCCGCGTAAGTCAGATCGTTGCGCGGGTACATCATGGGTTGGCCCATGGAATACTTGTAAACCATCGCTGCCAGGGTCGGCATCTTCGCAACCAGACGGATCGCGGAAATTTCGCGATGCTGCGGGTTATTGATGTCCAGGGAGTCGTGGTAGAAGGCCGAGAGGGCGCCGACTACACCGCACATGACGGCCATCGGGTGGGCGTCGCGACGGAAACCGTTGAAGAAGGTTTTCAGTTGCTCGTGAACCATGGTGTGGTTCTTCACGGTGCTGACGAACTGGGCCTTCTGTTCTGCGGTCGGCAATTCGCCGTTGAGCAGCAGGTAGCAGGTTTCCAGGTAGTCCGACTTTTCAGCCAGCTGTTCGATCGGGTAGCCGCGGTGCAACAAAATGCCGTTGTCGCCGTCGATATAGGTAATTTTCGATTCGCACGAAGCGGTCGACATGAAACCCGGGTCGAAAGTGAAGCGGCCCGTGGCCGTCAGGCCCCGAACATCGATTACATCGGGACCAACGGTGCCGGTTAAAATGGGCAGCTCGACGGGGGCTGCGCCCTCGATGATCAACTGCGCTTTTTTGTCAGCCATGTGGCCTCCTATTTATGCTTGAACCATCAGACAGACCCCCCACGCAGGGCCCGCACCACTATAGTGAGATAAATTCGAATGTCAATTTGCCTAAAGTCTTGCTCCAGAAGGCTTTAAGCCGACTTTTTCCTCGAAATTGCCTGCCATTTACGCCTTTTATGCAACTTGTGCAATCCGCTATTGGGGGTAGGTGAACGCGTTGTCATTAGTAGCCTAACTGTCTATACTCGGCCACCGACCGCCAAGGGCTTTTGGGCTTGCTTTCATTGGGGGTCGCATCCCTGGGTGGTGGTTACCTGACCAGTGCACTCCCCAACAACTTTGCCCTGATTGTTAGGGGCTCTTCAGTGTGAAAAAAAAGCCGTGAAAAGCCAACGACCTGTAAACCTAGACCTAAGGACCATCAAACTCCCAGTCACTGCTTACACGTCCATTCTTCACCGTATCTCCGGTGTCATCCTCTTCGTGTGCCTTGCCATCATGCTTTACGCATTGGACAAGTCGCTGAGCTCCGAGGAAGGCTTCGGTCAGGTGAAAGCGTGTCTGACCAGTCCGCTAGCCAAGCTAGTGATTTGGGGCATCCTGTCCGCTCTGCTGTATCACCTGGTAGCCGGTGTGCGCCACTTGATCATGGACATGGGCATCGGTGAGACGCTGGAAGGCGGCAAACTGGGCTCGAAAATCGTTATCGCCGTTTCCGTGGTGGTAATCGTTCTGGCAGGAGTCTGGATATGGTAACTAACGTCACTAACCTGTCGCGTTCGGGCCTCTATGACTGGATGGCACAGCGTGTGTCTGCGGTCGTTCTCGCGGCTTACTTCATCTTTCTGATCGGATACATCGTCGCCAACCCTGGCCTCGAGTATGCCCAGTGGCATGAACTGTTCGCTCACAACGGAATGCGTATTTTCAGCCTGCTGGCCCTTGTTGCTCTGGGCGCTCACGCCTGGGTCGGCATGTGGACCATCGCGACCGACTACCTGACGCCAATGGCGTTCGGCAAGTCCGCAACGGCGATACGTTTCCTTTTCCAGGCGGTATGCGGCGTTGCGATGTTCGCTTACTTCGTCTGGGGTGTGCAGATTCTCTGGGGTATCTGATTCATGGCTAACATTCCAACGATTTCTTTCGACGCCATCATTATTGGTGGTGGCGGTGCCGGCATGCGCGCTGCGCTGCAGCTGGCACAGGGCGGCCACAAGACTGCGGTGATCACCAAGGTTTTCCCGACCCGTTCGCACACTGTGTCCGCGCAGGGCGGCATCACGTGCGCCATCGCTTCGGCCGACCCGAACGATGACTGGCGCTGGCACATGTACGATACCGTCAAGGGTTCCGACTATATCGGTGACCAGGACGCTATCGAATACATGTGTCAGGAAGGCCCGGCCGCTGTTTTCGAGCTGGACCACATGGGTCTGCCGTTCTCGCGTACCGAGCAAGGCCGCATCTACCAGCGTCCGTTCGGTGGCCAGTCCAAGGACTACGGCAAGGGCGGTCAGGCTGCACGTACTTGCGCTGCATCCGACCGTACCGGTCACGCGCTGCTGCACACGCTTTATCAGGGCAACCTGAAAGCCGGTACCACGTTCCTCAACGAGTACTACGCTGTTGATCTGGTGAAAAACCAGGAAGGCGAATTCGTTGGTGTGATCGCGATCTGCATCGAAACCGGCGAAACCTCCTACATCCGTGCCAAGGCCACCGTCCTGGCCACTGGCGGTGCAGGCCGTATCTACGCGTCCACCACCAACGCCCTGATCAACACCGGTGACGGCGTCGGCATGGCTCTGCGTGCTGGCGTGCCGGTACAAGACATCGAAATGTGGCAGTTCCACCCGACCGGCATCGCCGGCGCCGGTGTACTGGTTACCGAAGGTTGCCGTGGTGAAGGTGGTTACCTGATCAACAAGCACGGCGAGCGTTTCATGGAGCGTTATGCTCCGAACGCGAAAGACCTTGCAGGTCGTGACGTGGTTGCCCGTTCGATGGTCAAGGAAATCATCGCCGGCAACGGTTGCGGTCCGAATGGCGACCACGTAATGCTCAAACTCGACCACCTGGGCGAGGAAGTGCTGCACAGCCGTCTGCCAGGCATCTGCGAACTGTCGAAGACTTTCGCCCACGTTGACCCGGTCGTTGCTCCGGTTCCGGTTGTGCCGACCTGCCACTACATGATGGGCGGCGTTGCCACCAACATTCATGGCCAGGCGATCACCCAGAACGCCGAAGGTCAGGACCAGATCATTCCTGGCCTGTTCGCGGTAGGCGAAGTGGCTTGCGTATCGGTACACGGTGCGAACCGTCTGGGCGGCAACTCGCTGCTCGACCTGGTGGTCTTCGGTCGCGCTGCCGGCCTGCACCTGGAAAAGGCGTTGACCGATGGCATCGAATACGACGACGCTACCGAGTCCGACATCGAAGCTGCACTGTCGCGTCTGAACGCGCTGAACAACCGTACCGACGGTGAAGACGTTGCCACCCTGCGTCGCGAGCTGCAAAGCTGCATGCAGAACTACTTCGGTGTATTCCGTACCGGCGAATACATGCAGAAGGGCATCGCTCAGCTGGCCGATCTGCGCAAGCGTATCGCCAACGTGAAGATCAACGACAAGTCGCAAGCGTTCAACACTGCACGTATCGAAGCGCTGGAACTGCAGAACCTGCTGGAAGTGGCTGAAGCTACCGCCATCGCGGCCGAAGTACGTAAAGAGTCCCGCGGCGCTCACGCCCGTGAAGACTTCGAAGACCGTGATGACGAAAACTGGCTGTGCCACACCCTGTACTTCCCGGGTGACAAGCGCGTCACCAAGCGTGCCGTGAACTTCTCGCCGAAGACTGTTCCGACTTTCGAACCTAAAGTCCGGACTTATTAAGGGTGACCGCCATGTTGCAAGTCAGTGTTTATCGCTACAACCCTGATCAGGACGCTGCGCCGTTCATGCAGGATTTCCAGGTCGATACCGGTGGTAAAGACCTGATGGTGCTGGACGTGCTGGCCCTGATCAAAGAGCAGGACGAAGGTTTCTCCTATCGTCGCTCCTGCCGTGAAGGCGTCTGCGGCTCCGACGGCATGAACATCAACGGCAAGAACGGTCTGGCCTGCATTACGCCGCTGTCTGCCGTTGTAAAAGGCAACAAACTGATCGTTCGTCCGCTGCCAGGTTTGCCGGTTATCCGTGACCTGGTCGTCGATATGAGCATCTTCTACAAGCAATACGAGAAGGTGAAGCCTTACCTGCAGAACGACACGCCGGCTCCGGCCATCGAGCGTCTGCAGTCGCCAGAAGAGCGCGAAAAGCTCGACGGTCTGTACGAGTGCATCCTGTGCGCCTGCTGCTCGACCTCTTGCCCGTCCTTCTGGTGGAACCCGGACAAGTTCCTGGGTCCTGCTGCGCTGCTGCAAGCCTACCGCTTCCTGGCAGACAGTCGCGACACCAAGACCAGCGAGCGTCTGGCTTCACTTGACGACCCGTTCAGCGTTTTCCGCTGCCGGGGCATCATGAACTGCGTCAACGTATGTCCGAAAGGCCTGAACCCGACTAAGGCCATCGGTCACATCCGTAACATGCTGCTTTCGAGCGGCGTGTGATTCAGCTGCTGTAACCGTTGCACCGTAGAGGCTGTGGCGCGGGCTTCAACCCGCGTCATGGCTATAACCAGAGCCGTAGCCATAAGCTGCAGCTCTTCTTTTGAAGAAATGAGACAAGCAGGGGCATCCGGGCTGGTACCCGGACTATCAGTGTGATCCTAGGTGGCTTGTTTTAGTCGCTGCATTCGGACTTCTGCAAGTTTGCTCGGTGTCGACACCGATGGTGTTCCCCTAACCGAGGGTGACCAAGCATGCAAGAAAGCGTGATGCAGCGCATGTGGAACAGCGCCTACCTTTCAGGTGGAAACGCTGCCTATGTGGAAGAGCTTTATGAGCTCTACCTGCACGACCCTAACGCTGTGCCAGAAGAGTGGCGCACCTACTTTCAGAAGTTGCCAGCCGACGGCAACTCTGCCACTGATGTTTCGCACTCGACGATTCGCGATCATTTCGTGCTGCTGGCAAAGAACCAGCGCCGCGCCCAACCGGTTTCCGCCGGCAGCGTGAGCAGTGAGCACGAGAAGAAGCAAGTTGAAGTGCTGCGATTGATCCAGGCCTACCGTATGCGTGGCCACCAGGCAGCCCAGCTTGACCCGCTGGGGCTGTGGCAGCGTCCTGCACCTGCAGACCTGTCGATCAATCATTACGGCTTGACCAATGCCGATCTTGATACGACCTTCCGTGCCGGCGACCTGTTCATCGGCAAAGAGGAAGCGAGCCTACGCGAAATTCACGAAGCGTTGCAGCAGACATATTGCCGCACCATCGGCGCTGAATTCACGCACATCACCGATTCCGAGCAGCGCCAGTGGTTCCAGCAGCGTCTGGAAAGCGTGCGTGGTCGTCCGACGTATTCCGCCGACATCAAGAGCCACCTGCTTGAGCGCGTGACTGCCGGTGAAGGCCTGGAAAAATACCTGGGCACCAAATACCCGGGCACCAAGCGTTTCGGTCTGGAAGGCGGCGAAAGCCTGATTCCGATGCTCGACGAACTGATCCAGCGTTCCGGCTCGTACGGCACCAAGGAAGTCGTCATCGGCATGGCCCACCGTGGCCGTCTGAACGTACTGGTCAACACCTTCGGCAAGAACCCGCGCGAGCTGTTCGACGAGTTCGAAGGCAAGAAGAAGGTCGAGCTGGGTTCCGGTGACGTTAAATACCACCAGGGCTTCTCGTCCAACGTGATGACCACCGGCGGTGAAGTTCACCTCGCCATGGCGTTCAACCCGTCCCACCTGGAAATCGTTTCCCCGGTGGTCGAAGGTTCGGTGCGCGCCCGTCAGGACCGTCGCAACGACCTGACCGGTGAGAAAGTTCTGCCGATCTCCATCCACGGTGACGCGGCATTCGCCGGTCAGGGCGTGGTCATGGAAACCTTCCAGATGTCGCAGACCCGCGGTTTCAAGACCGGCGGTACCGTGCACATCGTGATCAACAACCAGGTTGGTTTCACCATCAGCAACCCGCTGGACTCGCGTTCCACCGAGTACGCCACCGACGTTGCCAAGATGATCCAGGCGCCGATCCTCCATGTGAATGGTGATGATCCGGAAGCCGTGCTGTTCGTGACCCAACTGGCCATCGACTACCGCATGCAGTTCAAGCGTGACGTGGTGATCGATCTGGTCTGCTACCGTCGTCGCGGCCACAACGAGGCCGACGAGCCAAGCGGCACCCAGCCACTGATGTATCAGCAGATCACCAAGCAGCGCACCACCCGTGAGCTGTACGCTGATCGCCTGACCCAGGCCGGTGTGCTCGACGCTGAACGTGTTCAGGCCAAGGTCGACGAATACCGCAACGCGCTGGACAACGGTCTGCACGTGGTGAAATCGCTGGTCAAAGAGCCGAACAAAGAACTGTTCGTCGACTGGCGTCCGTACCTGGGCCACGCCTGGACCGCGCGTCACGACACGCGTTTCGATCTGAAGACCCTGCAAGAGCTGTCCGCCAAGCTGCTGGAAATTCCGGAAGGCTTCGTCGTTCAGCGTCAGGTCGCGAAGATCTACGAAGACCGTCAGAAGATGCAAGCCGGCGGCCTGCCGATCAACTGGGGTTACGCCGAAACCATGGCGTACGCGACCCTGGCTTTCGAAGGTCACCCGATTCGCATGACCGGTCAGGACATCGGCCGCGGTACGTTCTCGCACCGTCACGCTGTGTTGCACAACCAGAAAGACGCGGGCACCTACATTCCGCTGCAGAACCTGTACGACGGTCAGCCACGTTTCGACCTGTACGACTCGTTCCTCTCGGAAGAAGCGGTACTGGCATTCGAATACGGTTACTCGACCACCACGCCAAACGCGCTGGTGATCTGGGAAGCCCAGTTCGGCGACTTCGCCAACGGTGCTCAGGTCGTGATCGACCAGTTCATCACCAGCGGCGAGCACAAGTGGGGCCGTCTCTGCGGTCTGACCATGCTGCTGCCACACGGTTACGAAGGCCAGGGCCCTGAGCACAGCTCGGCACGTCTTGAGCGTTACCTGCAGCTGTGCGCCGAGCACAACATTCAGGTGTGCATGCCGACCACGCCAGCGCAGATCTACCACTTGCTGCGTCGTCAGGTGATTCGTCCGCTGCGCAAGCCGCTGGTCGTGCTGACGCCGAAGTCGCTGCTGCGCCACAAGCTGGCCATCTCGACGCTGGAAGATCTGGCCGAAGGTTCGTTCCAGACCGTGATCCCGGAAATCGACGCACTGGACCCGAAAAAGGTCGAGCGCGTGGTTCTGTGCAGCGGCAAGGTCTACTACGACCTGCTGGAAAAACGCCGTGCCGAAGGCCGCGAAGATATCGCCATCGTGCGTATCGAGCAGCTGTATCCGTTCCCTGAGGACGACTTGAAAGAAGTCCTGGCTCCATACACCAACGTCAAACACGCCGTTTGGTGTCAGGAAGAGCCGATGAACCAGGGTGCCTGGTACTGCAGCCAGCATCACTTGCGTCGCAGCATCGCCAACCTCGACAAGACTCTCGTACTCGAGTACGCGGGCCGTGAGGCTTCGGCTGCGCCAGCTTGTGGTTACGCATCGATGCACGCCGAGCAGCAGGAAAAACTGCTGCAAGATGCTTTCACTGTTTAACGCCTTCGCGCTGACTGAAACCGAATTTTAAGGACCCACAGATAATGGCTATCGAAATCAAAGCCCCGTCATTCCCGGAATCGGTTGCCGATGGCACCGTTGCCACCTGGCACAAGAAACCAGGTGAGGCCGTCAAGCGTGACGACCTGATCGTCGATATCGAAACCGACAAAGTCGTGCTCGAAGTGTTGGCTGAAGCTGACGGCGTGCTGGGCGCAATCGTTGCCGAAGAGGGCGCTACCGTTCTGTCGAACCAGGTCCTGGGCTCGATCGAAGAGGGCGGCGCTGCTGCTGCCGCTCCTGCCGCCGCTGCTGCTCCGGCCGCTACTGCCGCTGCCGCACCAGCTGCTGCCGATGGCGAAGATGACCCGATCGCCGCTCCTGCCGCGCGCAAGCTGGCTGAAGAAAACGGCATCAACATCGCTTCCGTTGCCGGCACCGGCAAGGGCGGTCGTGTGACCAAGGAAGACGTGGTAGCAGCGGTTGCTGCCAAGAAAGCCGCTCCGGCTGCCGCACCTGCCAAGGCTGCTGCTCCTTCGGCTGCTGCGCCTGTGTTCGCTGCCGGCGACCGCATCGAGAAGCGCGTACCGATGACTCGCGTACGTGCCACCGTGGCCAAGCGTCTGGTTGAAGCCCAGTCGAACATGGCGATGCTGACCACGTTCAACGAAGTCGACATGACCGAAGTCATGGCTCTGCGTTCGAAGTACAAGGACCTGTTCGAGAAGTCCCACAACGGCGTACGCCTGGGCTTCATGTCGTTCTTCGTGAAAGCGGCCACCGAAGCACTGAAACGCTTCCCGGCTGTCAACGCGTCGATCGACGGCGGCGACATCGTTTATCACGGCTACGCAGACATCGGCGTTGCCGTTTCCAGCGACCGTGGCCTGGTGGTACCGGTTCTGCGTAACGCCGAGCTGATGAGCCTGGCTGAAATCGAAGGCGGCATCGCAACATTTGGCAAGAAAGCCCGTGACGGCAAACTGTCGATGGACGAGATGACCGGTGGTACCTTCACCATCACCAACGGTGGTACCTTCGGTTCGATGATGTCGACACCGATCGTCAACCCGCCGCAGGCAGCGATTCTGGGCATGCACAACATCATCCAGCGTCCGATGGCCATCAACGGTCAGGTCGTGATCCGTCCGATGATGTACCTGGCTCTGTCCTACGATCACCGCCTGATCGATGGCAAAGAAGCTGTGACCTTCCTGGTGACCATCAAGAACCTGCTGGAAGATCCGGCTCGTCTGTTGCTGGATATCTAAAAAGCAGCTGCAAGCTTTCAGCTACAAGCCTCAAGCTCAAGGCGAGCGGGTGGGCTTGCAGCTTGAAGCTTGCGGCTTGTAGCTTTATTGCTAAAGAGGATTTTTTGAATGTCGCAGAAATTTGACGTAGTAGTGATCGGTGCCGGCCCTGGTGGCTATGTAGCGGCCATCAAGGCTGCTCAGTTGGGCCTGACCACTGCCTGCATCGAGAAGTACACCGACGCAGAGGGCAAGCAAGCCCTGGGCGGTACCTGCCTGAACGTGGGTTGCATTCCTTCCAAGGCGCTGCTCGACAGCTCGTGGAAATACAAGGAAGCCAAAGAGAGCTTCAACGTTCACGGTATCTCGACCGGCGAAGTCAAAATGGACGTCGCTGCGATGGTTGGCCGCAAGGCTGGCATCGTCAAGAACCTGACCGGCGGCGTTGCCACCCTGTTCAAGGCCAACGGCGTTACTTCGATCCAGGGCCACGGCAAGCTGCTGGCCGGCAAGAAAGTCGAAGTCACCAAGCCGGACGGTTCGGTTGAAGTCATCGAAGCGGAAAACGTCATCCTCGCGCCAGGTTCGCGTCCGATCGACATTCCACCGGCTCCGGTTGACCAGAAAGTCATCGTCGATTCGACTGGCGCTCTGGAGTTCCAGTCCGTACCTAAACGTCTGGGCGTGATCGGCGCTGGCGTGATCGGTCTGGAGCTGGGTTCGGTATGGTCGCGTCTGGGTGCAGAAGTGACTGTTCTCGAAGCACTGGACACTTTCCTGATGGCAGCGGACACCGCTGTTTCCAAGGAAGCGCTGAAAACCCTGACCAAACAGGGTCTGGACATCAAGCTGGGCGCTCGCGTTACCGGTTCGAAAGTCAACGGCGAAGAAGTCGTCGTCAACTACACCGATGCCAACGGCGAACAGACCATCACTTTCGACAAGCTGATCGTAGCCGTTGGTCGCCGTCCGGTGACCACTGATCTGCTGTCTGCCGACTGTGGCGTGGAAATCGACGAGCGCGGTTTCATCGCGGTCGATGACCATTGCGTCACAGCTGTACCGGGCGTCTTCGCCATCGGTGACGTGGTTCGCGGCATGATGCTGGCCCACAAGGCTTCGGAAGAAGGCATCATGGTTGTCGAGCGCATCAAGGGCCACAAGGCTCAGATGAACTATGATTTGATCCCTTCGGTTATTTATACTCACCCGGAAATCGCGTGGGTTGGCAAAACCGAGCAGGCGCTGAAGGCCGAAGGCGTTGAAGTCAACGTCGGCACCTTCCCGTTCGCCGCTTCCGGCCGTGCCATGGCTGCCAACGATACCGGTGGTTTCGTCAAGGTCATCGCCGATGCCAAGACCGACCGCGTATTGGGCGTGCACGTGATTGGCCCGAGCGCTGCAGAACTGGTTCAGCAGGGCGCGATCGGTATGGAATTCGGCACCAGCGCTGAAGACCTGGGCATGATGGTTTTCTCCCATCCGACCCTGTCCGAAGCCTTGCACGAAGCTGCTCTGGCAGTGAATGGCGGCGCCATTCACATTGCCAACCGCAAGAAGCGTTAAGACATAATAAGAAACCACGGCGGCAACGGCCCGTCGTGAGCCTTGCGAGCAAGACTCACCGCGGAATGTCCGCCGGACGCAGTCTTGCGTAGCCCAGCTACGCAAGCAGCAGTCACAGGTGGCGCGGCACTCAAACGAGCGCAGCGCCGAATGCGCAGTACCTAACGAAGACGGTAAAAAGCATGAATCTTCACGAGTATCAGGGTAAGCAGCTGTTCGCTGAATACGGCCTGCCAGTTTCCACTGGTTACGCAGTAGACACCCCGGAAGCAGCAGCAGAAGCTTGCGACAAGATCGGCGGCAACGAGTGGGTCGTCAAAGCCCAGGTTCACGCCGGTGGTCGCGGTAAAGCGGGCGGCGTAAAGCTGGTTCGCAGCAAAGAAGACGCCAAAGCCTTCGCACAGCAGTGGCTGGGCAAGCGTCTGGTGACTTACCAGACTGACGCCAATGGCCAGCCAGTCACCAAGATCCTGGTTGAATCGTGCACTGATATCGCTAAAGAGCTGTACCTGGGCGCTGTCGTTGACCGTTCGAGCCGTCGCATCGTGTTCATGGCTTCCACAGAAGGTGGCGTGGACATCGAGAAAATCGCTCACGACACTCCAGAAAAAATTCTCAAGGCCACTATCGATCCACTGGTTGGCGCTCAGCCATCCCAGGGTCGCGAGCTGGCATTCCAGCTGGGTCTGGAAGGCAAGCAGGTCACTCAGTTCGCCAAGATCTTCGTAGGTCTGGCCAAGCTGTTCAAAGACCACGACCTGGCTCTGCTGGAAGTGAACCCGCTGGTGATCAAGGCTGACGGCGATCTGCACTGCCTCGACGCGAAGATCAACATCGACGCCAACGCCATGTACCGTCAGCCTAAGCTGAAGGCTTTCCACGATCCGTCGCAGGACGATCCGCGCGAAGCGCACGCTGCCAAGTTCGAACTGAACTACGTAGCCCTGGAAGGCAACATCGGCTGCATGGTCAACGGTGCCGGTCTGGCCATGGGTACCATGGACATCGTCAACCTGCATGGCGGCAAGCCAGCCAACTTCCTCGACGTAGGTGGTGGCGCTACCAAGGAACGCGTTACTGAAGCGTTCAAGATCATCCTGTCCGACCAGAACGTCGCGGCAGTACTGGTCAACATCTTCGGCGGCATCGTTCGCTGCGACATGATTGCCGAAGGCATCATCGGCGCTGTGAAAGAAGTCGGCGTGAAAATCCCGGTTGTTGTTCGCCTTGAAGGCAACAACGCTGAGCTGGGCGCTAAAGTACTGGCAGAAAGCGGTTTGAACATCATCGCTGCTACCAGCCTGACCGACGCTGCTCAACAAGTTGTCAAAGCTGCGGAGGGCAAATAATGAGCGTCCTGATCAATAAAGACACCAAAGTTATCTGCCAGGGTATTACCGGTTCGCAAGGTAGTTTCCACACCCAGCAAGCCATCGAATACGGCACCAAGATGGTTGGTGGCGTAACTCCAGGCAAGGGCGGCACCGAGCACCTGGGTCTGCCAGTGTTCAACACCGTAAAAGACGCAGTAGCTGCCACTGGCGCTACCGCCAGCGTGATCTACGTTCCGGCTCCGTTTTGCAAGGACTCGATCCTGGAAGCGGCATTCGGCGGCATCAAGCTGATCGTCTGCATCACCGAAGGCATTCCTACCCTGGACATGCTGGACGCCAAAGTTAAGTGCGACGAGCTGGGCGTAGTCCTGATCGGCCCTAACTGCCCAGGCGTGATCACCCCAGGCGAATGCAAGATCGGCATTATGCCAGGTCACATTCACTTGCCAGGCAAGGTCGGTATCGTTTCGCGTTCCGGCACCCTGACCTACGAAGCTGTGAAGCAGACCACTGACGCCGGTTTCGGTCAGTCGACTTGCGTCGGCATCGGCGGTGACCCGATCCCGGGTTCGAACTTCATCGACATCCTGAAGCTGTTCCAGGAAGACCCGAAGACCGAGGCGATCGTGATGATCGGCGAGATCGGCGGTTCGGCTGAAGAAGAAGCGGCTGCCTACATCAAGGCTAACGTGACCAAGCCGGTTGTTTCCTACATCGCTGGTGTGACTGCTCCTCCGGGCAAGCGCATGGGCCATGCTGGCGCAATCATCTCTGGCGGCAAAGGCACTGCAGACGAGAAATTCGCTGCGCTGCAAGACGCAGGCGTTAAAACCGTGCGTTCGCTGGCAGACATCGGCAAGGCCCTGGCCGAGCTGACTGGCTGGGAAGTGAAGAAGTAAGCTTCGGCTGACTTTTTAGCTCCAGCAACAAAGGCCACCTTCGGGTGGCCTTTGTCGTTTCTGGCTTATGAGAATTTTGAGCGCTGTTTTGGCGAGGGGATTTATCCCCGCTGGGCTGCGAAGCGGCCCCCATGCAAGCGACCATGATCAGTCAGGCAGTTCCAGCTCGGATTCTTTGGGACTGCTGCGCAGTCCAACGGGGATAAATCCCCTCGCCACAGGTTTGCTGTGATGAATACGTGTTCTCTGTATGAAAAATAGATATGTAAACGCGACACGGAAACGTCGCGTATCGGATAGTTCGCCCTCCAACAGTGCGTTTTTCAGCCAAATTCGTTAGGCTGGCCGCCATTTTTGCGTCCGCCGCCCACAAGGCAGCCACGCGCTTTAAGGGTCAGTCCCATACGGATCGACAGCATTTCCCTAATCCAACAGGGCAATCCCCCTCTAAATTCCGATTTCAGTAGTGTGGTATTACCTTAATGAAAGTTTTGAAAGGTCAGGACATCCTGGCACTTGGTTTTATGACGTTTGCCCTGTTTGTCGGGGCCGGTAACATCATTTTCCCGCCGATCGTTGGCTTGCAGGCCGGACCTCACGTCTGGATGGCTGCGCTGGGCTTTCTGATTACCGCCGTTGGTTTGCCGGTAGTCACTGTGGTGGCGCTGGCCAAGGTCGGCGGCGCGATGGATGCGCTGAGCAGCCCGATCGGCAAGATCGCCGGCGGTATCCTCGCGGCGGCATGCTATCTGGCTGTGGGGCCGCTGTTCGCCACTCCGCGTACCGCGACCGTATCCTTTGAAGTGGGTCTGGCGCCATTGACCGGTGAAAGCCCGCTGGCGCTGTTCCTCTACAGCTCGGTGTACTTCCTGCTGGTGTTCTTCATTTCGCTCTACCCTGGGCGATTGCTGGATACCGTGGGCCGCTTCCTCGCGCCGCTGAAAATCTTTGCGCTGGCAGTACTGGGCATCGCCGCGTTCGCCTTGCCGGCGGGTGACATCGGTCACGGCACTCCAGAGTATGTGGCGGCACCGTTTTCCCAAGGCTTCATCAATGGTTACCTGACCATGGATACCCTCGGCGCACTGGTATTCGGCATCGTTATCGTCAACGCGATCCGCTCCCGTGGCGTCGAGTCGCCAGCGCTGATCACCCGTTACGCGATCATTGCCGGGCTGATTGCCGGCGTGGGTCTGGCACTGGTCTACGTCAGCCTGTTCCGCCTCGGGTCCGGCAGCCATGAAGTCGCGGTCGGCGCCACTAATGGCGCGGCGGTGTTGCATGCGTACGTGCAGCACACCTTCGGTTCGCTGGGCAGTGGTTTCCTTGCGGTGCTGATCTCGCTGGCGTGTCTGGTCACGGCGGTTGGCCTGACCTGTGCCTGTGCTGAATACTTCAGCCGTGTGCTGCCACTGTCCTACAAGACGCTGGTGATTATCCTCGCAGCGTTCTCGCTGCTGGTCTCCAACCTCGGTCTGACCAAACTGATTGCTTTCTCGATTCCGGTACTCACTGCGATCTACCCGCCGTGCATCGTTCTGGTCGCGCTGAGCTTCTGCAAGGATTTCTGGCATGAGCACGGGCGCATTCTTGGCCCGGTGATGCTGGTGTCGTTCCTGTTCGGCACCATCGACGCCTTGAAAGGCGCTGGTCTGGCCGACTGGATGCCAACTCAGCTGACCCATCTGCCGCTGAGCGAGCAGGGTCTGGCGTGGCTGGTGCCGTGCGTGATGACCCTGGTGGTCGCCGTGGTCTGCGATCGCCTGCTGGGCAAGCGCAGCGAAGTCACTGCCTGACGTGGTTCAGACCCGCCACAAGTGGGTCAGCCCCGGTTAAACAGAAATGCCCCGTATCAATCGATACGGGGCATTTTTTATCAGAGCTGATAATCCTCAGCCCAGATAACGTACGACCAGAGCTCCCACATTGACGTTGTCGCTGTCACGGCTCAGGAGTATTCGCTTGTCGGGCTGCACTGCTACCGAGATCCATTGCATACCGGGCCCCATAGAGTGAGTCACGTATCCCTTGCCATCTCCAAAGGTTGTGTCCAGTTCACCCGTTGCCAGATAGCGGCAGGCAAGCATTTGCTCCCTGGTTATTTGCCCTGTACTCCCCACCACAACCAAGCCATCCTCAGGCTCACCACTTAGATCGAACAAAGTGCAACCGTCGGTTAATCCAAGATCAGTGACAACAGGCTTACCCTGATTGAATGCGAGATTTGGTCTACCGTTCGGGTTGTACGCGGCCATCATTGCTTTGCGTCCTTTACCCCAAACGTCGTCAGGCGATGTGTCGACCTGGCCAGCAACAAAGAAGCTGCCGTCAGCACGTAACATCAGGCTTCGTACGCTGGCCGGGTAATCCGATGGAATGTAGACGGTCCCGGTGCCATCATCGCCGAAGTCTTTATGGGGCGTTCCATCGACGTTCAGGCGCACAATCTTTCCTTCTCCAGCCCTCGAACCTGCGACTGTGATTACTCCATCCTCTGCCACTGAAATAGAAGCAATGCCCATTGCAAGATCCAACCAGCCTTTGTTGTTGAAAGCGGTATCGAAATCTCCTTTCTGATCAAGTCTGAACAATCGGTTGCTTTGACCGACGAGTATTTTTTCATCAGCAGTCAGTACTAACCTGGTTCTGGATTGCGACTTGATGGAAGCTTCCGGTTTTGGCAATTGCGATTCGGACTGTGGCAGGAAAGGGACGTAAACCGTCCCATCGGGACCGAAATCGCGATCTCTTTCACCATCAGCGAAGAATCTGGCAAGCGCAAATCGAGTTCCTTGGTCCTCATCATATTGATACCCAAAAAGCAGCGCCTTACCGTCTTTATAAAGACAGGCGCCAGTGCCGCTGGCTTGTCCCGAACCTGTAAACGTACCTACGATCAAACCGTTTTCGTTGAAGCCAGTATCGTTAGTACCGTCTGCCAGTAATTGCGCCAAATGAAAACTGACCTTGCCCTCTACAACAGTTTGTCCCACGAGAAGGATCTTTCCATCCGGGCGCAAGCCTGCGATGTTCAAAGCCTGGCTTCCCGTAGCAAATGACTCGGCGTACCCCCGGTTGCCAAACGTTGTGTCAATGGGCAGCGCAGCGTTCAAAGGTCTCATGCTCAAATCCTTGTCTGATAGGGGAGCGGTCAGTGTTCCCGTTTGAGAAAACGACCTTATGCCTCGCCATACCCTAAGCGCTACTGTCAGAGTTGACAGGTATAAGCCTCTGAAAACTGATAGCTGCGGTCTATTTTGAATAAATTTGACTCTTCAATGAGCGTGTCTTTTTACGAGCCAACACGTCGAAACGAAGGGTTCCCTCCATCATTCCTCTTGCTCAGGACAACGAATGTCGTTCATCCAAGCCAATCTGATCCACTTGCTCGCCGCCGTCTGGTTCGTCGTCTGCTGGGGCGGTTACACCCGTTATGCCACCTGGAAGGCCCGTGATACGGCGTGTCTGGCCAGCGTGTTGCACCTTTACCGCGAAGACTGGATGCGCCGCATGCTGCTGCGTGACAACCGCATCGCCGATGCCAGCGTGATCGGCAATCTGGAGCGCAACGCCTCGTTTTTCGCGTCCAGCACGCTGATCATCCTCGCCGGTATTCTCACCGTGCTCGGTGCGTCCGACCGAGCCGTGTCGTTGTTGGCGGATATTCCGATGGTGCAGCAGGCGTCGCAGGGCATGTCGGAGATCAAGTTGCTGTGCCTGGCACTGGTGTTCGTCTATGCGTTCTTCACGTTCAGCTGGTGCATGCGCCAATACAACTTCGCGGCGATTCTGGTCGGTTCAGCGCCGATGATCGGCGAGCGCCAAGTGACCGAGCAGGAACGCAAGGCCTTCGCTTCACGGGCGGCGCGGGTGATTTCGATGGCGGCCAACCAGTTCAACTTCGGCCTGCGTTCTTATTACTTCGGCATGAGTATGCTGGCCTGGTTCGTCAGTCCGTGGCTGTTCATGATCATGAGCGCGGGAGTCGTGGTGGTGTTGTATCGCCGCGAGTTTCATTCCGACGTTCTCGATGTCATGGTCTATACCCCTACAGAGGCGCCCGTCCCTGAGGCGAACAAAGAGGCTGTTTGATGAGTATTCCGTTCTGGTGTGTGTTTATCAGTGCTTTATTGGTCTATGTGGCGCGTATGCCGGTGGCCAAGGCCATGAAAGAGCAGGGCGGGTATGACAATCACTTGCCGCGGCAGCAGCAGGCGCAGTTGACCGGCTTCGGTGCGAGGGCGCTGGCGGCCCATCAGAACAGCATTGAAGCCTTCATCCTCTTCGCTGTCGGCGTGCTGATGGCGCACACCACGCAAACCGCGGGTTGGCTGATCGATGCGCTGGCGATCATCTTCGTGATCTCGCGGATTTTCTATCTGTGGTTCTCTCTGGCCGATCTGGCGAAGTTGCGCAGCCTGATGTGGCTAGTTGGCTTCATCTGTTCGTTGTTGCTGATGATTAGTCCGACTTTTAGAACCGTGTTGCTCTAACCGGTAAATCGCAGGCAAAAGAAAACCCGCACTTGGCGGGTTTTCCTTTCACACCAGAAAGCTTATTGCTTTTTGGCGGCTTCTTCTTGAGCAGCGGCGTTCGATTCAGCCTGAGCTTTGGCAGCTTCGGCGTTTTCTTTTGCTGCGTCGTTCACTTTATCCTGAGCTTTGTTCATGTCTTGCTGAGCTTGCTCAGCATGTTGGTTGGCATCTTGAGCTTTGTCCTCGGATTTTTTATCGCAGGCAGCGAGACCGAGGGAAGCGGTCAACATCAAGGCAATAGCTAAAGTCTTACGCATGGGGTGTATCTCCTTATGGAAAATAACTACTGGCCTTAAGAACTCGGCGCTACGGGTTAAGTTCCTCAATTGTTTCAGATATATAAGTTTGTTTTATCACGGAACTTTTGCCGCTTTTCTCACTACTGGCACAAGGCCCAAACGCGAGTAATTATCACATGGCCGAAAACCCCGTTTTTGAGCGCGCGACGCGCTTCTTATCGGCATTGCGCCACTGTCAGGTCCTCGGTCTGCAGGTGCAAAGTGCCTCCAGCGAAGGGCTGACGGTGATCCTGCCGTACAGCGAAAAAATCGTCGGCAATCCCGAAACCGGAGTCATTCATGGCGGCGCCATCACTTCATTGATGGACACTGCATGCGGCATGTCGACCCTGTGCGTGCTGCCGGAGTTCGAAGTCTGTCCGACCCTCGATCTGCGCATCGACTACATGCACGCCGCTGAACCGAACAAAGCGGTGTACGGCTTTGCCCAGTGCTATCGCGTCACCACCGACGTGATCTTTGCCCGTGGTTTTGCCTACCAGGACGATCCCGAGCAACCGATTGCCCACGTCGTCGGCACATTCATGCGCATGGGCATCGGTCTGAAGGGCAGCAAAGGTTTCGCGGGCGCGATCAAGGGAGCGAGCCAATGAGCAACGATCTCAGGGAGCAGCTGCAACAGGCTCACGCGCAGGGCGATTACGCGCCGCTGCTGGCACTGATCCCTTATGCCGGGCTGATCGGTATCGAATGTTCGCGGGTTGGCGATGAGCTCTTGTTCAAGCTGCCGGCGAACAAGGACAACATTGGTAACCCTTTATTGCCGGCGATCCATGGTGGCGTGATTGCCGGCTTCATGGAGCTGGCCGCAGCCCTGCATTTGCTGATTTTCACCGGCACGCCGGGTGTGCCGAAGATCATCGATTTTTCCCTCGATTACCTGCGCGCCGGGCAGTTTCGCGACACTTGGGCCAGGTGTCAGGTCTGCCGTCAGGGCCGTCGCGTCGCTAACGTAGCGGTCACTGCCTGGCAGAGTACCGAGGCCGAACCGATCGCCACCGCCCGCGCGCACTTCAAAATTGATGAGCCCTTGAAATCCTGAACAGCGCCCCCAACTCAGATGACAACCCGCCGCAGACCATTTCGGGTCGCGGCCACTGCCATCTGATTGGAGTTTGATGACCATGAGTGTGGAAACTCAAAAGGAAACCCTGGGCTTCCAGACCGAGGTAAAGCAGCTGCTGCACCTCATGATCCATTCGCTGTATTCGAATAAGGAAATTTTCCTTCGCGAATTGATCTCGAACGCCTCTGACGCTGTCGACAAGCTGCGCTTCGAAGCCCTGGCCAAGCCTGAGTTGCTCGAAGGTGGCGCTGACCTGAAAATCCGTGTGAGCTTCGACAAGGACGCCAAGACCGTCACTCTCGAAGACAACGGTATCGGCATGAACCGTGACGATGTGATCACCCACCTGGGGACCATCGCCAAATCCGGCACCGCCGATTTCATGAAAAACCTGTCCGGCGATCAGAAGAAAGATTCGCACCTGATCGGCCAGTTCGGTGTCGGCTTCTACTCGGCCTTCATCGTTGCCGACAAGGTTGATGTTTACAGCCGTCGCGCCGGCACCGATGCCAGCGAAGGCGTGCACTGGTCGTCGAAAGGCGAGGGCGAGTTCGAAGTCGCCACCATCGACAAGCCAGAGCGCGGCACCCGCATCGTCCTGCACCTGAAATCCGGCGAAGACGAATTCGCGGATGGCTGGCGTCTGCGCAACATCATCAAGAAGTACTCCGACCACATCGCTTTGCCGATCGAACTGCCGAAGGAAGTCACTCCGGCCGAAGGCGAAGAGGCTCCAGCCGTTGAATGGGAAACCGTCAACCGTGCCAGCGCGCTGTGGACCCGTCCGCGCACTGAAGTCAAAGACGAGGAATACCAGGAGTTCTACAAACACATCGCTCACGACTTCGAAAATCCGCTGTCGTGGAGCCACAACAAGGTTGAAGGCAAGCTTGAGTACAGCTCGCTGCTGTACGTGCCGGCCCGCGCGCCGTTTGACCTGTACCAGCGTGAAGCGCCGAAAGGCCTGAAGCTGTACGTGCAGCGTGTGTTTGTGATGGATCAGGCCGAGTCGTTCCTGCCGCTGTACCTGCGCTTCATCAAAGGCGTGGTCGATTCCAACGACCTGTCGCTGAACGTGTCGCGTGAAATCCTGCAGAAAGACCCGATCATCGATTCGATGAAAACCGCGCTGACCAAGCGTGTGCTCGACATGCTGGAAAAACTGGCGAAGAACGAGCCTGAGCAATACAAAGGCTTCTGGAAAAACTTCGGTCAGGTCATGAAAGAAGGCCCGGCAGAAGACTTCGCCAACAAAGAGAAAATTGCCGGTCTGCTGCGTTTCGCATCGACCCAGGGCGACGACGGCGAGCAGGTTGTCGGTCTGGCTGACTACCTGGCCCGCGCCAAGGAAGGTCAGGACAAGATCTACTACCTCACCGGCGAAACCTACGCGCAGGTCAAGAACAGCCCGCACCTGGAAGTCTTCCGCAAGAAAGGCATCGAAGTGCTGCTGCTGACCGATCGCATCGACGAGTGGCTGATGAGCTACCTCAGCGAATTCGACGGCAAGACGTTTGTCGACGTGGCGCGCGGTGACCTCGATCTGGGCAACCTGGACTCGGAAGAGGACAAGAAAGCCGCAGAAGAAGTCGCCAAGTCCAAAGAAGGCCTGGTCGAGCGTCTGAAAACTGCTCTGGGTGATTCCGTGGCTGAAGTCCGCGTATCCCATCGTCTGACCGATTCGCCGGCCATTCTGGCCATCGGCGAACAGGACCTGGGCCTGCAAATGCGCCAGATCCTCGAAGCCAGCGGGCAGAAAGTCCCGGATTCGAAGCCGATCTTCGAATTCAACCCGAGCCACCCGCTGATCGAGAAACTCGATGGCGAGCAGAGCGAAGAGCGTTTTGGCGACCTGTCGCACATCCTCTTCGATCAGGCCGCCCTGGCGGCTGGCGACAGCTTGAAGGATCCGGCCGCTTACGTGCGCCGGCTGAACAAGCTGCTGGTTGAACTGTCGGTTTGATCACGTTGTAGGAAAAACCCGCTTCGGCGGGTTTTTTCGTTCTGGTGTTTACTCAATCAGGAGTCAGAAATGAGCCAAGTCACTGTACGTTCCGTGGTCTATCAGATTGACGGCCAGGCCTATGAAGGTCGCCTGGCGTTCGACGCCGAGCACAAGGCTGCGCGCCCGGGTTTGCTGATGGCGCCGAACTGGATGGGCGTCAGCGCCGGTGCCGAAGACATCGCCAAAGCGGTAGCGGCCAAGGGCTACGTGGTGTTGATTGCGGATGTCTATGGCCAGAGCGTACGTCCGCAGAACGCTGATGAGGCGCTGGCAGCGATGATGCCGCTCAAGGACGACCGCGCGCTGTTGCGCAAGCGCCTGCAAGTGGCTTTCGAGCAGTTGCAGAGCCAGGGCGAAGCCACGGTGGATACTTCGAAACTGGCGGTGTTCGGTTTCTGCTTCGGTGGTTGCTGTGCGCTGGACCTGGCCCGCACCGGCGCGCCGGTAAAAGCGGCGGTGTCGTTCCACGGCACGCTGGATTCGCCGAACCCGGCGGATGCGCAGAACATCAAGGGCTCGGTGCTCGTGCTGCATGGCGCATCCGATCCGTTGGTGCCGAAGGAGCAACTGCCAGCGTTCGAAGATGAGATGAACGCGGCGAAGGTCGACTGGCAACTGCTCAGCTACGGCGGCGCGGTGCACTCGTTTACCGACCCGCATGCCAATGTACCGGGCAAGATGATGTACGACGAAAAGACCGCCAAGCGCGCGTTCAAGTCGATGCATGATCTGCTGGATGAAGTGTTCAACGGTTAAAAGCGAAAAGCGAAAAGCCCCTCACCCTAGCCCTCTCCCGGAGGGAGAGGGAACTGATTGGGGGGCTCGGGAGTGGCGTCGACCTGAACGTGAATAGGCGAATCCATAATCGCCGAGATTTTTCAGGTCGATGTATAACGCAAGACGCCTCGGTCGGCTCCCTCTCCCTCTGGGAGAGGGCTGGGGTGAGGGTAAGCGGCTTAGCGCGGTAATTCGATCCGCTCGACTTCCCCCGGCACCGTCGGCCAATCCTTGGCCGCCCACTTGCGCCGTGCCTCATCAATCGCCGCTGGATCACTGGCAACAAAATTCCAGTTGATCCGCCTCGGACCGTCCAGCGCCGCGCCGCCGAACACCACCGCGTGCACATCGCTTTCGGCAAACAGGCTCATCTCTTCGCCGGCTGGCAACACCACCAGCGCATGCGGCTCGATCGCCTCGCCATTCAACTGCGCATCACCGCTCAACACATACACCGCGCGTTCTTCATGCTCGGTCGGAATCAGCAATGTGGTCGCGGTCTGCATCTTCACTTCCGCATACAACGTAGGAGAAAGCACCGGCACCGGCGATTCCAGGCAAAAGCCTGACCCTGCAATCATGCGAATCTGCACGCCAAGGTTATCGCTGACCGGCAACGTCGCTGCCGGGTGATGACTGTAATGCCCCGGGCCTTGTTCGTGCGCCTTGGGCGAGGCCAGCCAGACTTGCAGGCCATGCAGGGTGAAGGTCTCGGCGAGCAGTGGCGCTGGCGTACGCTCGACGTGGGCGATGGCGCTGCCGGCGGTCATCCAGCTGACATCGCCGGCACCGACCACTTGATCGGAGCCCAGACTGTCCTTGTGCTGCAATTGCCCTTCGAACAGATAGGTAAGCGTCGACAGACCAATGTGCGGATGCTGTCGGATATCCATGCCTTTACCCGTCGGATAAATCGTTTCGAGCATGTGATCGAAAAACACGAAAGGCCCGACGTTGCGGCATTTGGCTGACGGCAGCGGGCGCAGAATCGGCTGGCCTTCGACGTCTTCTGCGCGCGGGCGGATGATCAGGAGTGGCGTGTCCATGGTGCATTCCAGGCTGAGCGGGTGATGCCAGAAGCATAACCCGCCGCTGGCATCAGGAGGATTATTGGCTGTCGAAGCCTTGTGGTGCGTGGGTTTCGATACTGACTTCGCTGGTGGTCATCAATTTGTGAATCGGGCAGCGATCGGCCACACGCAGCAGTTCCTCGCGCTGGGCGTCGGTGAGTACGCCTTTGAGCGTAAGGGTGACATGCAGGGCGTATTTGCCTTTCTGTTCCTGGCTGTTGTCGCGCTTTACCTCGACTCCCACGCCGGTCAGCGGGATGTCTTTTTTCTTCGCATACATTTTCACGGTCAGCGCTTTGCAGGCGCCCAGCGCAGCGTCGAAGTAATCGTGTGGCTCGGGCGCGGTGCCTTCACCCCCGGCGGTTTTCGGTACATCGGCAAACAATTCGTGGTCGTCGATCTGGACGGTGTGACGAAAACCTTCGGCGGAGACGGTATTGACGGTAACAGTCATGGAAACCTCACAGGCGGTAGGAAAAATCGTTCGATCAAAGCAGACCCTGCAGTTATAGAGCATTCCCGGCAGTGGGCGTTCCGCTTTTCGGCAGGGATGAACCCTTGTCGTTCGGGCGCGGTCTAGGCTATGCCCATCTGCCGGAGATTACTTGTGTCCTTGTCTCGTCTGAGTCTTGCCTGTCTGCTGCTGTTCGCTGGCAGCGCCAGTGCCCGCGAATACACCTACAGCGATGCGCACCTGCATTACGTGGATTTTTTCCAGGAAAGCGCCGGCATGCAGAAATTGCTCACGGCCATGAAAGAAAATTCCATCGAGCACGTGATGATTTCCGGCATTCCCGTGGCGAAGAAATGGCATGAAGACGAACCCAAGCGCCCGCGTTATTACGCCGGTGATGACGCCGATGCCTATTGGTACAGCGCCACCGATGTGATCATTGCCGACGCGGTGGAAAAACTTGCGCCGGAGCAGCGCCAGTACTTTCATCCGTTCCTGTCCGGCTTCAATCCCAATGACAAGAATTCCGCCGCGCACATCCAGCGCATGCTCGATCTGTATCCGGGTTTGTGGCAGGGCATCGGCGAGGTGTTCACCCGGCACGATGACCTGACCGCGCTGACCTCCGGCGACACGCCTCGAGCGAACAACGAGGCAATGACCAAGATCTATCACCTCGCTGCGGAAAACGATCTGCCGGTGATGCTGCATTCCAACATCACTTCCAAGCGTGAGAAAAATCCGCTGTACCTGAAGGAAGTTGAAGAGCCGCTGCGCAATCATCCGCACACGCGATTCATCTGGGCGCATGCCGGCACCAGCGCCGAGATCCATCGGCATCAGACCCAGTTGCCGTTTCTCCTGCCAACCCTGACGCGCATGCTTGAGGCCTATCCGAATCTGTTTATCGACCTGTCGTGGAGCATGCTCACGCCTTACTTGCTGGACGAGCAGGGCAAGCCGCGCGCCGAATGGCTGGCGCTGGTGGAAAAGTACCCCGAGCGCTTCATGCTCGGCTCTGACGTGGTAGGACGGTTCAACAAGCTCGGTCAGGAAATGCACAGCTACAAGCCGTTTCTCGATGCGCTGCCGGAAGCGGTGGCGCGCAAAGTCGCGCGCGATAACTTCCTGGCGATATTGCCGCGCAACACTGGTAAACCCGCCGGTCCGCGCTGAAACGTCAAAGCCATGGGTTCGGACTAGCCGCTCGTCTGCCTATCGCTTTTTCGTCTTACGCAATTTCTCGGCAATGCCGATACCTTCTAAAGCAACCCGCTGCAGGCTGATGCAGCGCTTTTGGAAGGAGCCAGAGTGATGAATATCCGTAGTCTCAATATTGCCCCGCGCGCCGGTCTCGGTTTCGGCCTGCTGGCCCTGATGGTGTTTGCCCTCGGCGCGTTCGCCTTGCTGCAAATGTCGAACATGCGAGCGCAGTCCGATGAAGTCGACAACAACTGGCTGCCAAGCGTGATGGCGGTGGGGGAGATGAGTCAGGACATGCTGCGTCTGCGTGCACTGACCATGCGCCTGTTGCTCAACCGTGACCCCAAGGCACTGGAGCAGAATGTCGCCAAGCTCGACGAGCTGCGCAGTGGCTTGAGCGAAGCGCAGCAGCGTTATGACGCGTTGATCATTTTGCCGGAAGAGCGCGCGCTGTTTGATCGCTTCAAGGTTGCCGAGCACAAATACCTGGAACTGCAGGCGCAAGTCCTGCAGCTGTCAGCGCAGAATCGGGTGGCAGACGCTTCGGCGATTCTCAATGATCAGATGAGTCCGCTGGCCGATGAAATCGCCGCCACCCTGCGCCAGCTGGTCGAGTTGAACAAGCAAAATGCCGGTCTCGCCACTGAGGCAGCGCGCTTGGTCTTCAAGCAATCGCGGGTGTGGGTCGCAGTAATGATCGCCATGGCTGCGCTGATTACCGTCGGCCTGGCGTTGCTGCTGACGCGCAGCATTGTCGTGCCGTTGTCGCAATCGCTCAGCGTCGCCGAAGTGGTGGCCGGTGGGGATTTGACCGGCGACATTCACATCGTTGGCAAAGACGAGCCGGCGCGCCTGCTGCAAGCGCTGAAAAGCATGCAGCACAATCTGCGCGACACAATCCGACGCATTTCCGAGTCGTCCACGCAACTGGCCTCGGCCGCCGAAGAACTCAGCAGCGTCACCGAAGATGCCACTCGCGGCCTGCATCAGCAGAGCCAGGAAATCGAGCAGGCCGCCACTGCGGTCAACCAGATGACGGCGGCGGTGGAAGAGGTGGCGAACAACGCCGTGGCCACGTCTGAAGCTTCCCGCGAATCCGACCGCATCGCCCGCCAGGGGCGCGAGCAAGTTCAGCAGACGGTGACGTCGATCGAGTTTCTCGCTGGCGATGTCACCAATAATGCCGCGCAGGTCGAGGCGCTGGCGCAAAAGGTTCATGGCATCAGCAAAGTGCTGGACGTGATTCGCTCGATTGCCGAACAGACCAATCTGCTCGCCCTCAACGCCGCGATCGAAGCCGCGCGCGCCGGCGATGCCGGGCGTGGCTTTGCGGTGGTGGCGGATGAAGTGCGGGCGCTGGCGCATCGCACCCAGCAGTCGACCCAGGAAATCGAGCAGATGATCGGCGGGATTCAGCAGGGCACCGATTCAGCGGTCAGTTCGATGCAGCAGAGCAACTCAAGGGCGCGCTCGACCCTCGAGCTGGCGAAGAGCGCAGGCTCGGCCCTGGAGGAAATTGCCTCGGCGTTTACCTTGATCAACGAGCGCAATCTAATCATCGCCAGTGCCTCGGAAGAGCAGGCAGCGGTGGCGCGCGAGGTGGATCGCAATCTGATGAATATTCGTGATCTGGCAATGCAGACATCGGCAGGGGCCAATCAGACCAGTGCGGCGAGTCAGGAGTTGTCGAAGTTGGCGGTGGATCTGAACGGGATGGTGGCGCGGTTTTCTGTCTGACCGCGCAATCCATTGCAATTGAAACCTGTGGGAGCGAGCCTGCTCGCGAAAGCGCAGTGTCAGCCCCTGAAAAGGTTGGCTGAGCAGACGCCTTCGCGAGCAGGCTCGCTCCCACAGGGATTGTTGTGTTTGCGTAAACTGCGGGCAATAAAAAGCCCCGCATTCGCGGGGCTCTTTGTTGTTGCGGTCGATCAGCTGCCTTTGACAGTCTTACCGTTGACCGTACCGTCCTGGAGCATGATGTTGTACTCCTTGCCGTCAGTCTCGACCTGTTGCAGGCGCACCAGCAGGTAATCCCAGTCTTTGGCGAACCACAGCACGGTGATGCGCTTGCTTTGTGTCGGATCGCGCACGCGCTCGACCTTGATCGCGTCGATCTGGCCGGCCTTGGTGTCGACCTTCTCCGAACCCAGCACGCGGAAGTCGTAGGTGTCGACTTCGCCATCATCGACGACCTGATAGCTCATGCTTTTCTTGCCGGCGGCAACGTCGTGCTGCAGCGCCAGTTGATAGGTCGACTTGTCGACCATGCCACGGTTCAGCGGGATTTTCACCGCGTCGCCACGGTCGGTGCCGGTCACCAGTTTGTTGGCCCAGTCGAAGTCCAGATCAGCTTTTTTCGCTTTGCCCAGACCGCCACGTTCAAAGTGGTAGGACTGCGGCAGCAGCGTGTCCTTGTCCAGCTTCAGGGTGCTTTCTTCAGTCAGGCTGGCGATCATCATCGATGCCTTGAAGCTGAGCTTCCAGACGCCGTCGGCTTCCTTGGTCAGGCTGCGTTCGGCGGTGCCGCTCATGGGCAGCTGCTTCCAGTCGGCGGTGTAGCTGGCGGAGAACGGTTGAAGGTCCGCTGCCTGCGCGAAGGGCAGGGCGAGCAGAGCGCAAGCGAAGAGCAGGGCGCGACGCATAATATCTCCTAGTGTCGAATCAAGTGGCCGCTGGCGGCGAGTAACTGGCCGT
Organism: Pseudomonas sp. H26/SER47-MNA-CIBAN-0231; assembly: GCF_040310465.1. Classification (NCBI taxonomy): domain Bacteria; kingdom Pseudomonadati; phylum Pseudomonadota; class Gammaproteobacteria; order Pseudomonadales; family Pseudomonadaceae; genus Pseudomonas; species Pseudomonas sp. H26/SER47-MNA-CIBAN-0231. Next base: position 27,615 of record NZ_JBEOPW010000002.1, read on the forward strand.
CGAGTAAAGCACCCTGGTCACCGAGTGTCAGCCTGCCTTCGGCAAACCAGCGTACTGCCATCGGGTAGATCAGGTGTTCCTGAACGTGGACTCGTTGCGCCAGACTCTGCGGCGTGTCGTGCAACTCTACCGGTAATACTGCTTGTACGACCAGTGGTCCGCCATCGAGTTCCTCGGTGACGAAGTGCACGGAGCAGCCATGTTCCTTATCGCCGGCCTCCAGCGCACGCTGATGAGTGTGTAACCCTTTGTATTTGGGCAGCAGCGACGGGTGGATGTTGAGCAGGCGACCCTGGTAGTGGCGCACGAAATCAGCGCTGAGAATGCGCATGAAGCCGGCCAGTACCACGAGTTTGGGGTTGAATTGGTCGATCAGTTCGATCAACGCGGCATCGAAGGCCTCGCGGCCCTCGAATGCTTTGTGATCCAGCGAGCGGGTGGCGATACCCGCGTCGCGGGCGCGTTGCAGGCCGTAGGCGTCGGCGCGGTTGGAAATCACCGCAGCGATGCGGACCGGGCTGTCGCCGGTCCGCGTGCTGTCGATCAGAGCCTGCAAGTTACTGCCGGTGCCGGACAACAGCACCACGACATCACAGGACTTTGGCATCAGTGAGCCTTGAGGTTCTTCAGCTCGACCTGCGCAGCGCCCTCGGCGGCCACGGCGATCTGACCGATGACCCAAGGCTGCTCGCCAGCGTCACGCAGAGTGTTCAGGGCCACTTCGACGTGCTCCTGAGCCACGCAGATGACCATGCCGACGCCGCAGTTCAATACGCGGTGCATTTCGGTTTCATCAACGTTGCCTTTCTCTTGCAGCCAGTCGAACACGGCCGGGCGAGTCCAGCTGGCCACGTCAACCACTGCTTGCGCGCCTTTTGGCAACACGCGCGGGATGTTGTCGAGCAGGCCGCCACCGGTGATGTGGGCCATGGCCTTCACAGCGCCAGTGTCCTTGATCAGCTTGAGCAGTGGCTTGACGTAGATGCGGGTCGGGGCCATCAACAGGTCGGTCAGCGGTTTGCCGTCGAGCTGGGTGTTCTCGATGTCGGCACCGGAAACTTCGATGATCTTGCGGATCAGCGAGTAGCCATTGGAGTGCGGGCCGGACGATGGCAGGGCGATCAGGGCGTCACCGGTGGCAACTTTCGAGCCGTCGATGATTTCCGACTTTTCCACCACGCCGACGCAGAAACCGGCCAGGTCGTAGTCTTCGCCTTCGTACATGCCTGGCATTTCAGCGGTTTCGCCGCCAACCAGCGAGCAACCCGACAGTTCGCAGCCAGCGCCGATGCCGGTGACAACCTGGGCAGCGGTGTCGACATTCAGTTTGCCGGTGGCGTAGTAGTCGAGGAAGAACAGCGGCTCGGCGCCGCACACCACCAGATCGTTGACGCACATGGCGACCAGGTCGATGCCGATGCTGTCGTGCTTGTTCAGGTTCAGCGCCAGACGCAGCTTGGTGCCGACGCCGTCGGTGCCGGACACCAGCACTGGCTGCTTGTAGCCGGCCGGGATTTCGCAGAGGGCGCCGAAACCGCCCAGGCCGCCCATGACTTCCGGGCGCGCAGTGCGCTTGGCGACGCTCTTGATGCGTTCGACCAATGCTTCACCGGCGTCGATGTCTACACCGGCGTCCTTGTAGCTCAGGGAGGGTTGCTTGCTCATGATCCAGGCCTTTAGGGGAGGGGATTCAGGGGGTAACGACCGAGTTCAGCGGGAACATCGAACTCGATGGGCGATCGCCTCACGCGAGTTTCGAGGGGCCCGGCTGTTGCCGGTCTGCGAAGGCGCGCGATTTTATCAGGCTTGAGGGGCAGCGGCCATCCTCGCACCGACGGGCAGGGCCATATCGGCGGAAATTTTTTGCAATCGCAGGGTATGACTGCCTGTATAAGGTGTGGCGATTAACCGTCTATCGTTAGGACTGTGCAAAAACTTACCGCCACCGTGTGAATGTTTTGCCAGGGGTGGGGGTCACAGCCTTGCTCAAACGGTTCACGCGGCGTGTTCCAGCCGCTCCTGTCGACGGGAATTTTCCATGCGTTTTTGTAAATTATTGTTTGTAGGCTGCCTGACGCTGGTCAGCCTGGCGAGCCATGCCGAAAACCTCAAGGGGCTGTATCAGGTGCGTCAGCCAGTCAACGGCCAGGCGCCGCAAGAGCGCGATCGCGCCACGCAGGCGGCGCTCGATACCCTGGTGCTGCGCCTGACCGGCGACCCGAAAGCCGCGCAGAACCCGGGGCTGGCGCCGATCCGCAAGGACCCGCAGCAGATCATCAGCCAGTTCGGCTTCGACGCCGGGCCACCGGAAGTGCTGAAAGTCGACTTCGATCCGGCAACCACCGAGCAGGCCTTGCGCCGGGCCGGGTTGCCGGTGTGGGGCGCGAGTCGGCCGTCGATCCTCGGCTGGTGGCTGAACGATTCAACTGAAGGTGCGAGCCTGGTCGGTGACGGTCAAACCGCAGCCGCAACGTTGCGCACGGCCGCACAACATCGCGGTTTGCCACTGCGTTTGCCACTGGCTGATCTCAGTGAGCAACTGCTCGCCACCGCACCTGCGCTGGAAAGCGCTGATCCCGCGCCCCTGCGCAGTGCTTCGGAACGCTACAACGCTGACGCCTTGCTGGCGGTGCACGCGCGCGAAGAGGGCGGGCAGTGGCAGGCGAAATGGCGCTTGTGGCTCGGTGATCAGAAAGAGGCCGGCAGTGTGCAGGGCGCTGATCAGGCAGCTGTTGCCGATGCGGTGATGCTGGCGGTGGCCGAGCGTCTGGCGCCGCGATTTGTCGCCAAACCCGGCGCATCGGGTCAGCAGACCCTGGAAGTGCAGGGCATGAATCTGGAGCATTATGCGGCGCTGCTGCGGTTACTCGAACCGTTTGGCGTGCGTCTGCAAAGCGTGCAGGGTGATCGCATCGTCTACCGGGTCAATGGCAGCGTCGATCAATTGCGCGCGCAATTGTCGCTGGCGAAGTTGCAGGAACTGCCGGCCGAAGCGCCGGTTCCGGTGGCGCCTGCCCAGCCAGCGGCGGATGGTACGCCTGCGGTGGCAGCGCCAACCCCGGCAGCGGCGGCACCGTCGTTGCGGTTCCGCTGGTAAGTCTTTCTTTATATAGAAGCGTCAGGAGTGGTAAATGGCCGATACGCGGCGTTGGTTCTGGCTCGGTGGGGTAGTCCTGCTTTGCGCGTTTGTATGGTTGCTGCACCCGATCCTCACGCCGTTTCTGGTCGCGTTGTTGCTGGCTTATCTGTTCGATCCGCTGGTGGATCGTCTGGAGCGGCTCGGGCTGTCGCGAACCTGGGGCGTGATTGCCGTGTTTGCCTTGTTCACGCTGATCGTTACGGCGTTGCTGCTGGTGCTGGTACCAATGCTCGCCAAGCAGTTGCTGCGTCTGTACGAGCTGGCGCCGCAGATGCTCGACTGGTTGCAACACACCGCTGTGCCGTGGGCGCAAGCGAAGCTTGGTTTGTCGGACGGCTTCTGGAAGTTCGATAAAGTCAAAGCTGCGATCAGCGAGCACATGGGCCAGACCACCGACATCGTCGGCGTTGTGCTGAGTCAGGCGACGGCCTCGAGCCTGGCGCTGATCGGCTGGTTGGCGAACCTGGTGCTGATCCCTGTGGTGAGCTTCTATCTGTTGCGCGACTGGGACGTGATGATGGGCAAGATCCGCAGCCTGCTGCCACGTGATCGCGAAGAGCGCGTGGTTGCGCTGGCGGGCGAGTGCCACGAAGTGCTCGGCGCGTTCGTGCGTGGGCAGTTGCTGGTGATGGTTGCGTTGGGGGTGATCTACGCGGCTGGCCTGATGATCGTCGGTCTGGAACTGGGGCTGTTGATCGGCCTGATTGCCGGTCTCGCGGCGATCGTGCCGTACATGGGTTTTGTCATCGGCATCGGCGCGGCATTGATCGCCGGGTTGTTCCAGTTCGGTGGCGATCTGTACCCGATGGTCGGGATTGTCGCAGTGTTCATGGTCGGTCAGGCACTGGAAGGCATGGTGCTGACGCCGCTGCTGGTCGGGGATCGGATCGGCTTGCACCCGGTGGCGGTGATCTTCGCGATCCTCGCGGGTGGCGAGCTGTTCGGTTTCACCGGCGTTCTGCTGGCGTTGCCGGTGGCAGCGGTGATCATGGTGCTGGTGCGTCATGTCCACGACTTGTATAAGGATTCCGGGATCTACAGCGGCGTTGACGAACCTGAACTGTGATGGCGCGGGCGGCCCGGCGCTTGGCCGGGCTGCCCCGTTTCGTTCGAGCGAGGGCGCCAGAGAATCCGTCACAAAACCGGTGCGCCAACGCAAACCTTTGATTTTGCTTGGGGTCTGTCGCATTGTGCGCTCAGCCTCACGGGTATAAACTTCGCCAACTTTACACAGAGGCCACTAACGGTTCCTTTGAGAACTGTTCAGTCAGCATGAAACCGATTCAGCTGCCCCTAGGTGTGCGTCTGCGTGACGACGCCACCTTCATCAACTACTACCCAGGCGCCAATGCCGCTGCACTCGGCTATGTCGAGCGTCTCTGCGAAGCCGACGCCGGGTGGACGGAGAGCCTGATATACCTGTGGGGCAAGCACGGCGTCGGGCGCACGCATCTGTTGCAGGCCGCGTGCCTGCGCTTCGAGCAGATGGGCGAACCGGCGGTGTATCTGCCGCTGGCCGAGTTGATGGACCGCGGCGTGGAAATCCTCGACAACCTTGAACAGTACGAACTGGTCTGCCTGGATGACTTGCAGGTGATTGCCGGCAAGGCGGACTGGGAAGAGGCGATGTTTCATCTGTTCAATCGTCTGCGTGACAGCGGCCGGCGCCTGTTGATTGCCGCGTCCACTTCGCCGCGCGAATTGCCAGTGAAGCTCGCCGACCTGAAATCCCGCCTGACCCTGGCGCTGATCTTCCAGATGCGCCCACTTTCTGATGAAGACAAATTGCGTGCGCTGCAATTGCGCGCATCCCGTCGCGGTCTGCACCTGACCGATGAAGTCGGGCACTTCATTCTCACTCGCGGTACACGCAGCATGAGCGCGCTGTTCGATCTGCTCGAACAGCTTGATCAGGCGTCCCTGCAAGCGCAACGCAAGCTGACCATTCCCTTCCTCAAGGAAACTCTGGGCTGGTAGTAGTGGGCTTTTTCCAGCTTTCAGGCGCCAGAAAACCTCCGTCCCTGCGCCGATTCACCGGCCAGACGAGTTACGCGCTTAGATGTAAACGCGAAACCGGGAAGTCACATAAAGTTCGATTGAATTTGCAAATGAGGACGATAGCGGGCATAGTCTCGGCTTCTTTACAACTATCAGCCACGGTCGTGCCCATGCTAAAGCGCTTCGCACCCCTCGTGCCTCTCGCACTCGTTACCCTGTTATTCGGTTGTGCTGCTCATTCTCCGGTTCAAGAGCCGCCGCAACAGGTCAAGAATTCTGCTACCGCCCAGTCTTCCGTTATTTACCAGGAAGAGCTGGACACCGAAAAAGAACTCAACCAGTTCAACGGCAGCAAGCCTTATCAGCTTCCTGTACTGGCTGACAGCATCCTCGAACGCGGCATGTCCCTGATCGGTACTCGTTACCGTTTCGGCGGTACCTCTGAAGCCGGTTTCGATTGCAGCGGTTTCATCGGTTACCTGTTCCGCGAAGAGGCGGGCATGAACCTGCCGCGCTCCACTCGCGAAATGATCAACGTTGATGCGCCACTGGTTTCGCGCAGCAACCTTGAACCGGGTGATCTGCTGTTCTTCGCCACCAATGGTCGTCGCGGTCGTGTCAGTCACGCCGGCATCTACCTGGGTGACAACCAGTTCATTCACTCCAGCAGTCGTCGCAGCGGCGGTGTTCGCATCGACAGCCTGGGTGACAGCTACTGGAGCAAGACTTTCATCGAAGCCAAGCGTGCACTCGCTATGGCGCCGACCGTGGTCACCGCTCGCAAGTAACCTGCATGTCGCTGCGTTCGCGGCGACAAAACGGCACGGCAACGGAGTAGACCTAAACTTTACAAGGTGAAGTTAAAGTCTTACTTGAAGTTTGCCGCGTAGCCGCTAGAATCCTGAATCTATATTGATGGCAAACCGCCTGCGTGATGACGCAGGCGGTTTTGTTTCTGTCCATTCGGCAGAGAAAGCCGCAGCCAGATCAGGATGTTCTGCTTATGACGATGTCGGCCCGCCTCACCTTGATCCTTTGCGCCGCGCTGCTCAGCGCCTGCGCCAGCCGCACACCGCCGCCAGCCCCCGTGGTTCGCGCGCCAATCGTGTTCGCTCCTTCCCAGGCTTTTTCCCCCGTTGCTGAAGACGTGCTGTTCCGTGCCCTCGGCCTGGTCGGCACACCGTACCGCTGGGGCGGTAACACGCCGGACTCCGGCTTCGATTGCAGTGGTCTGATCGGTTTCGTATACCGCGACGCGGCGGGAATTTCGCTGCCACGCTCGACCCGTGAAATGATCGTCATGCAGGCGCCGAATGTCGGCAAGGAAGGCTTGCAGACCGGCGACCTGATTTTCTTCGCCACCAATGGCGGCTCGCAGGTCAGTCACGCGGGGATTTACGTCGGTGAGGGGCGCTTCGTGCATGCACCGGCCACTGGCGGCACGGTCAAGCTCGACAGTCTGTCGAAGGCCTATTGGCAGAAGGCGTATCTGAGCGCCAAGCGGGTGTTGCAGCCGGGGCAGTTGGCGCATAACCCCTAGCGCGTATGCATAACTAATTGTGGGAGCGAGCCTGCTCGCGAAGGCGGAGTGTCAGTCGACAATGATTTGACTGATAAACCGCTTTCGCGAGCAGGCTCGCTCCCACATTTTTTGCTTCGCGCTTAACTTACTTGCTGGCCGACACGCGCCACACCTTGTTCCCGACATCATCCGCCACCAGCAAGCCACCTTGCTGATCGATGACCACGCCCACTGGGCGGCCCAGCGCGTTCTCATCCTTGTCGAGGAAACCGGTCAGCACATCCACCGGCTGCCCGGTCGGTTTGCCGCCAGTGAACGGCACGAAAATCACCTTGTAGCCGCTGTGCGGTTTGCGGTTCCACGAGCCGTGCTGGCCAATGAATGCGCCTTCCTTGAATTGCGCCGGCAGGCTGTTGCCCTCGGCGAAGGTCAGGCCCAGCGAAGCGGTGTGCGGACCGACCGCGTAATCCGGAGCGATGGCCTTGGCCACCAGATCAGGATTCTGCGGTTTGACCCGAACATCGACGTGTTGCCCGTAATAGCTGAACGGCCAGCCATAGAAGCCGCCGTCCTTGACCGAGGTGATGTAGTCCGGCACCAGATCGCTGCCGATTTCGTCACGCTCGTTGACCGCTGTCCACAAGGCGCCGCTGGTGGGTTCCCAGGCGAGGCCGTTGGGGTTGCGGATACCCGAGGCGAAGATCCGGTGATTGCCGGTCGCACGGTCGACTTCCCAGATCGCCGCGCGGCCTTCTTCCTGATCCAGACCGTTTTCGCCAACGTTACTGTTCGAGCCGACGGTGACGTAGAGCTTGTTGCCGTCCTTGCTGGCGATGACGTTTTTGGTCCAGTGGTGATTCAGCGTGCCGCCGGGCAAGTCGACGACTTTGATCGGTTGGGTCTTGATCTCGGTGGCGCCCGGCTCGTAGTTGAAGCGCAGCAGGCGGTCGGTGTCGGCTACGTACAAATCGTTGCCGACGAGCGTCATGCCAAACGGCGAGTTGAGGTTCTGCAGGAACACCGTACGGGTTTCTGCGACGCCATCGTGGTCGGCATCACGCAACAGGGTGATGCGGTTCGGGCTGGGCACGCCGGCGCCGGCCTTGCCCATGACTTTCTTCATCACCCAGCCACGAATGCCTTTGCTGTCATCGGGCTTGGGCGGCGCGTTGGTTTCCGCCACCAACACATCGCCGTTGGGCAGTACATAGAGCCAGCGCGGGTGATCGAGGCCTTCGGCAAACGCCGCGACCTGGGTGCCGGCCGCAGCGGTCGGTTTCGCACCTTCCGGCCAGCCCACCGCCGGGGCGATGTTCACTGTCGGGATCAGTGTCTTGTTCGGTTCGGGCAGTTTCGGTGACGGACCGGTGCCGTCGGAAACTTGCAGGCTGGAGGTTTCACCGCAGGCAGCGAGCCCGCCAGCGACGGCGATGATGAGAGCGAGTGGGGCCTTGCGCATTGCTGATCTTCCCTATGAATGCATTCCTAAACATAGAGGAGGGCGCAGGCCCGATGGTTCAACTGCTCAACCGCGGGCTTCCTTGAACAGCACGGCGATGCCCGGATGATAGTTGCCCGCGTCGCTGTGCAATTTGCGATAGGCGTAGGGGAAATACCAGGCCACGGCGCAGGTGTGTTCCTTTTGCAGGTCGTCGACCATGTCCTGCAGTTCTTCAGGGCTGGCGCTGTGCTGGGCTTTTTGCGGAGCGATGAAGAGGCAGCCGAGCTTGAGATCGCTGGCGTAGCTGATGCGCTTGGCATCAGCGGTGATGTCGAGCAGGGCCTGGGTCAGGTTGAGGTTGTTGACCCGTGGCCAGCGTTGCGTGGCCTGAATGAATGCACGGTCTTCGCTGCCGGCAATCAACAGATCGGCGCGGGCATTGCGTTCGCCTTCTTCGCTCTGTTTGCGCGTGGCCGTGTCGTTCAGCGTGACCATTTCAGCCATCCACGCCGCTGCCGCGAGCAGGCCGAGATTGGCTTTCTCGTCGTGCCAATATGGCGTGTCGTTGTCGCCGCGAACGGTGTTGTAGCGATCGATACAGTCAAACCAGCGTTCCAGCACCGGGCGCAGAAATTCCAGGCGCGGGTTGCTGATGATCATGCCTTGCATCGTCGTCATCCTTATTGTTGTAGTGGGCTTTTCGGGAAAAGCATGGCTCTTTGATATCACTTGTCGCAGTCTGGCACAAGATTGCCGCTGCACAATGGATCAACGGCAGTTATTCGCGCGCAAAGCGCCTCTTCAATTGACGCTCCACCCCCAACCCTCTAACCTTCGCCGCTTGTTTCAGGTGCTCTGTGGCCCCGAGTCGACAGAGTGAAACAGGGAAGCCGGTGAGGGTGGTCTGCAAGCGAAGCCACGACGATCCCGGCGCTGCCCCCGCAACGGTAAATGAGTGAAAACTGCGCCTTGAGCCACTGCCTCGAAAGAAGCGGGAAGGCGCGCAGTCCGGCGAAACGCCGCTCATGAGCCCGGAGACCGGCCTGATCCATCTCAGCGGCATCACGGTGGGCGATGCCAGGCTTTTTGCCGTCTATTCTTGTGCCTGCCCGCCGTTATCCAGCCTCAACGGAGAGCTCCCCCCCATGACTGATTCCCCCGAGCGTGACGAGCGCCATCTGGCGCGCATGCAGCGCAAGAAAGCCGTGATCGACGAACGCATTGCCAACTCGCCCGACGAATGTGGCCTGGTGCTGGTGCTGACCGGCAACGGCAAAGGCAAGAGCAGCTCGGCATTCGGCATGCTCGCCCGCGCCATGGGCCACGGCATGCAGTGCGGCGTGGTGCAGTTCATCAAGGGCCGCAACAGCACTGGCGAAGAATTGTTTTTCCGCCGCTTTCCCGAGCAGGTGCGTTTCCACGTCATGGGCGAAGGCTTCACCTGGGAAACCCAGGATCGCCAACGTGACATCGCCGCGGCGACCGCCGCTTGGGAAGTCTCGCGCGAATTGTTGCGCGACCCTTCGATCGGTCTGGTGGTGCTCGACGAATTGAACATCGCCCTCAAGCACGGCTACCTCGATCTCGATCAGGTGCTCAGCGATTTGCAGGCGCGTCCGCCGATGCAGCACGTGGTGGTCACCGGTCGCGGCGCCAAGCCGGAAATGATCGAGATGGGCGACACGGTCACCGAGATGGGCATGCTCAAGCACGCCTTCCAGGCCGGGATCAAAGCGCAGAAAGGCGTCGAACTTTGAAGCAACCACGTCACTGCCCGGCGGTGTTGATCGCCGCTCCGGCCTCCGGTCAGGGCAAGACCACCGTCACCGCTGCACTCGCCCGTTTGCATCGCAATCAGGGGCGCAAGGTGCGCGTATTCAAATGCGGTCCGGATTTTCTCGACCCGATGATCCTCGAGCGCGCCAGCGGTGCGCCGGTGTATCAACTGGACATGTGGATGGTCGGCGAGCGGGAAAGTCGCCGGCTGTTGTGGGAAGCCGCCGCCGAGGCCGACCTGATTCTGATTGAAGGCGTGATGGGCCTGTTCGACGGCACGCCATCCAGCGCTGATCTGGCGCGCCACTTCGGTGTGCCGGTGCTCGGCGTGATCGACGGCACCGCCATGGCGCAGACCTTTGGCGCCTTGGCGCTGGGCCTGGCGAAGTATCAGCCGGACTTGCCGTTCGCTGGCGTGCTGGCCAACCGCGTCGGCACCTTGCGCCATGCGCAATTGCTCGAAGGCAGCCTCACCGAAGGTCTGCGCTGGTACGGCGCGCTGTCCCGCGAGACCGGCATCGAATTGCCGAGCCGCCACCTCGGTCTGGTTCAGGCCAGCGAATTGAATGATCTGGATCTGCGTCTCGACGCGGCCGCCGATGCGCTGGCCAGCAGTTGCCAAGTCGCGCTGCCCCCCGCCGTTGAATTCGCCGCGCCTGACGTCATCGCCGCCGAGCCCTTATTGAAAGGTGTGCGCATCGCCGTCGCCCGTGATGAAGCCTTTGCCTTCACCTATGGCGCCAGTCTCGATCTGCTGCGGGCGATGGGCGCCGAACTGCAGTTTTTCTCGCCGATCCGCGACACGCAATTGCCCGAGGCGGACAGCCTGTATCTGCCGGGCGGTTATCCGGAACTGCACCACGTCGCGCTGGCGCAAAACGCGTCAATGCTGGCGGCAATCCGCGCGCACCACGCGGCGGGCAAGCCGTTGCTCGCCGAGTGTGGCGGCATGCTTTACCTGCTGGATTCGCTGACCGACGTGCAAGGCACCCGTGCTGAGCTGGTCGGTTTGCTCAAGGGCGAGGCGGTGATGCAGAAGCGTCTGGCGGCGCTGGCGTTGCAGGCGGTTGAGCTGCCGGAAGGGGAGTTGCGTGGGCATACCTATCATCATTCGCTGACCACCACCGAGCTGACGCCGATTGCCCGTGGGCTGAGTCCCAATGGCGGGCGCGGCGCTGAGGCGGTTTATCGAGAAGGGCGGATGACGGCGTCGTACGTGCACTTTTATTTCCCGTCGAATCCGACTGCGATTGCGGCATTGTTTGCGCCAGATCGTCAGGTCGCCTTCGCGAGCAGGCTTGCTCCCACAATGGATGACCTGAACCCTGTGGGAGCGAGCCTGCTCGCGAAAGGGCCATGACCGATAACACATTTTCCGAAGCCGAACGCGCAGCGGTCTACAAGGCCATCGCCGAACGCCGCGACATGCGCCACTTCACCGGTGGCAGCGTCGAGCCGCAGTTGCTGCGTCGTCTGCTCGAAGCCGCTCATCAAGCGCCGAGCGTCGGCCTGATGCAGCCGTGGCGCTTCATCCGCATCAGCGATCGTGCTCTGCGCGGGCAGATCCGCGATCTGGTGGAAGAAGAGCGCATCCGCACCGCCGAAGCCCTTGGCGAGCGCAGCGATGAGTTCATGCAACTCAAGGTCGAAGGCATCAACGATTGCGCTGAGGTGCTGGTCGCGGCGCTGATGGACGATCGCGAAAAGCACATTTTCGGTCGGCGCACGTTGCCGGAAATGGACATGGCCTCGTTGTCCTGCGCGATCCAGAATCTGTGGCTGGCCTCCCGCGCTGAAGGCCTGGGCATGGGCTGGGTCTCGCTGTTCGAACCGCAAGCCTTGGCGGATTTGCTCAAGTTGCCGGCCGGTGCCAAGCCGCTGGCGGTGTTGTGTCTCGGCCCGGTCAAGGAATTCTATCCGGCACCGATGCTGGTACTTGAAGGCTGGGCGCAGGCGCGACCGCTGAACGAGTTGCTTTACGAAAATTATTGGGGAGTGAGTCAATGAGTGTGGCGTTGCTGAGTGTCGCCGCGGTAGCGCTGGATGCGCTGCTCGGTGAACCGAAACGCTGGCATCCGCTGGTGGCGTTCGGCAAATTTGCCGGGCGCATCGAGCAACGCTTCAACGCCGGCGGCCGTGGCTGGCGCAGCCATGGCGTGACCGCGTGGGTTATCGCGGTACTGCCGCTGACCTTGCTCGCCACGGCATTTTCCTGGGCGCCCTATGTCGGCTGGATTGTCGAGATTCTCGCGCTGTATTGCGCCCTCGGCATGCGCAGCCTCGGCGAGCATGTCGCGCCGGTCGCGGCTGCGTTACGCGCCGATGATCTGGACGAGGCGCGCAAGCGCGTCGGCTATCTGGTCAGCCGCCAGACCAATGAACTGGACAGCAACGCCGTGGCCCGCGCCGCGACTGAGTCGGTGCTGGAGAACGGCAGCGATGCAGTGTTCGCTGCGCTGTTCTGGTTTGTCGTCGCCGGCGCGCCGGGCGTGGTCCTGTATCGCTTGAGCAATACCCTCGATGCGATGTGGGGTTATCGCAACGAACGCTTCGAGCGTTTCGGCTGGGCGGCGGCGAAAATCGACGACGTGTTGAACTACATTCCTGCGCGTCTGGTGGCGTTGACCTACGCGCTGCTCGGCAAAACCCGACTCGCGCTCAAATGCTGGCGCACCCAGGCGCCGCAGTGGGACAGCCCCAACGCCGGCCCGGTGATGGCGGCCGGTGCCGGTGCGCTGGGCGTCGAGTTGGGTGGCCCGGCGATCTATCACGGCGAACTGCATGAGCGCCCGCAACTGGGCGAAGGTGCGCCGGCAGATGCCGATTCCATCGAGCGTGGCTGGCAATTGGTCCAGCGCGGCGTATGGTTATGGCTGCTGATGCTTTGCCTGGGGGCGGAATTATATGCTTGAGCACGGTGGCCGGTTGCGCAAGGCTGCACTCGATTACGGGATTGCCGAAGCCGACTGGCTCGACCTGTCCAGCGGCCTCGCGCCATGGCCGTTCCCGATCCCGGAGATCCCGCTGCGCGCTTGGGCGCGCTTGCCGGAAACCGATGACGGACTGGAACAGGCCGCCTGCGATTATTACGGCGCCGCGCAGGTGCTACCGGTCGCCGGCTCGCAAATGGCTATCCAGTTGCTGCCGCGTCTGCGCCGGGCCGGCAAGGTCGGCGTGTTGTCGCCGTGCTATGCCGAGCATGCCGAAGCCTGGCGGCGCAGCGGTTACATCGTCCGTGAAGTGCTCGAGCAGGAAGTCGAGTTCTTTCTCGACAGTCTCGATGTGCTGGTGGTGGTCAATCCGAACAATCCGACCGGCCTCAGCCTGACCCCGGCACGCCTGCTCGACTGGCATGCGCGGCTGGCGCAACGTGGCGGCTGGCTGGTAGTCGACGAAGCGTTTATGGACAACACGCCGCAACTGAGCCTGGCGCCCTATGCGCATCAGGTCGGGCTGGTGGTGTTGCGTTCGTTCGGCAAGTTTTTCGGTCTGGCCGGGGTGCGCCTCGGTTTCGTTCTGGCCGAGCGCAAGTTGCTCAAACTGCTCGCCGAACAGGTCGGGCCGTGGGCGGTGAGCGGGCCGACGCGGGTGCTCGGTACGGCGTGCCTGCAAGACACCGAGGGTCACACCCGTCAGCGGATTCGCAGCGATGAAGCGAGCGAACGGCTGGCGGCGCTGCTGACCCGTTGCGGTTTTGCACCGCAGGGTGGCTGCGCGCTGTTTCAGTGGCTGATCACCGAGCACGCCGAAGCGCTGCACGAATTCCTCGCCCGGCGCGGCATCCTCCTGCGCCTGTTCAGCCACAACAGCAGTGTGCGTTTCGGCCTGCCAGCGGATGCCGCGCAAGCGCTGCGTCTCGAACAGGCTTTGCAAGCTTTCACCAAGGACCACCCATGACCACTCTGATGGTGCAAGGCACTACGTCCGATGCCGGCAAAAGCACTTTGGTGACGGCGTTGTGCCGCTGGGCCACCCGCCAGGGCGTGGCGGTGGTGCCGTTCAAACCGCAGAACATGGCGCTCAACAGCGCAGTCACCGCTGACGGCGGCGAGATCGGCCGCGCGCAGGCAGTGCAGGCGCAAGCGGCCGGTCTTGAACCGCACACCGATATGAATCCGGTATTGCTCAAGCCCAACAGCGACACCGGCGCGCAAGTGATCATTCATGGCCGCGCGGTGACGACGATGAACGCCGTCGCCTATCACGATTACAAGGCCATCGCGATGCAAGCGGTGCTCGCCTCGCACGAGCGACTCAGCGCTGCGTATCCGCTGGTAATGGTCGAAGGCGCCGGTTCGCCGGCCGAGATCAATCTGCGCGCTGGCGACATTGCCAACATGGGCTTTGCCGAGGCGGTGGATTGCCCGGTTTTGCTGATCGCCGACATCAATCGGGGCGGCGTGTTTGCACATTTGGTCGGCACCCTGGAATTGCTTTCACCGAGTGAACAGGCGCGGGTCAAAGGCTTCATCATCAACCGCTTTCGCGGCGATATCGCCTTGCTGCAACCGGGCCTCGACTGGCTGGAACAACGCACCGGCAAACCGGTGGTCGGCGTGTTGCCGTACGTGATGGACCTGCACCTCGAGGCCGAGGACGGCATCGACCAACGCCAGACCGACAAGGCCGAGCAGGTCTTGAAAGTGGTGGTGCCGGTGCTGCCGCGCATCAGCAATCACACCGACTTCGACCCGCTGCGTCTGCATCCGCAGGTGGATCTGCAATTTGTCGGCCCGGGGCAGGCGATTCCCGCCGCCGACCTGATTATCCTGCCGGGCTCGAAAAGCGTGCGCAGTGATCTGGCTTATCTGCGCGCCAACGGCTGGGACGCGGCAATCAATCGGCATCTGCGCTACGGCGGCAAGGTGCTGGGGATTTGCGGCGGTCTGCAGATGCTCGGTGAACAGGTGCACGATCCGCTTGGGCTGGAAGGCGCTGCCGGCTCCAGCGCCGGTCTGGGGCTGCTGGCGTTCGAAACGCAGCTCGAAGCCGACAAGCAACTGCGCAACGTGCGCGGGCGGCTGGCACTGGAAAACGCCGCAGTCAGCGGTTATGAAATCCATGCTGGCGTGACCAGCGGACCGGCACTGGAAAACCCGGCGGTGCATCTGGACGACGGTCGATGCGATGGTGCGCAGAGTGCCGATGGCCAGGTGTTCGGCACCTATCTGCACGGCTTGTTCGAATCCCCCGAGGCGAGCGCGGCGTTGCTGCGCTGGGCCGGGTTGAGTGATGTGCAGGAAGTCGATTACCACAGCTTGCGCGAACGCGACATCGAGCGGCTGGCGGATCTGGTGGAGAAGCATCTGGATACCGGGCTGTTGCGTCAGCTCTGTGGGATTTGAGTTGTCTGGACTGGCCTCTTCGCGAGCAGGCTCGCTCCCACAGGGAAATGCGATCAACGGTGGGAGCGAGCCTGCTCGCGAAGAGGCCGGTTGTCTCACCACACATTTTTGGATGAACCCATGCTCCAACTGATCCTCGGCGGCGCCCGCTCCGGCAAGAGTCGTCTGGCGGAAAAACTCGCCAGCGACAGCCATCTGGCGGTCACCTACATCGCCACCAGCCAACCGCTGGACGGCGAAATGAACCAGCGCGTCGCCCATCACCGCGCACGCCGCCCGGCTGAATGGGCGTTGATCGAAGAACCGCTGGAACTGGCCCGCGTACTGCGCGAATCCGCCGGCGCCGAGCGCTGCCTGCTGGTCGATTGCCTGACCCTGTGGCTGACCAATCTGCTGATGCTCGACGACGCCAAACGTCTCACCGCCGAGCGTGAAGCCTTGCTCGACTGCCTGGCGTCGTTGCCGGGTGAAATCATTTTTGTCAGCAACGAGACCGGAATGGGTGTCGTGCCGCTGGGCGAATTGACTCGCCGCTATGTCGATGAAGCCGGTTGGCTGCATCAAGCTCTGGCCGAGCGTTGTCAGCGAGTTGTCCTGACCGTCGCCGGCCTGCCCCTGACTTTGAAAGGACCTGCGTTATGAGCCCGACCTGGTGGCTGAACCCATGCAAAACCGTGAATGCCGAGATCTTCGCGCAAGCGACCGAGCGCCAGCAGCAACTGACCAAACCGGCCGGTTCGCTGGGGCGCCTTGAATCGGTGGCCGTGCAACTGGCCGGTCTGCAAGGTCAGCTCAAGCCAACGCTGGATCAAGTCTGGATCGCGATTTTCGCTGGCGACCATGGCGTGGTAGCCGAAGGCGTATCGGCTTATCCGCAGGAAGTTACCGGGCAGATGCTGCTCAACTTTGTCAGCGGCGGCGCGGCGATCAGCGTGCTGGCGCGTCAGCTCGGTGCGCAGCTGGAAGTGGTCGATCTGGGCACGGTGAACCCGGCGCTGAATCTGCCCGGCGTGCGCCATCTGAACATCGGCGCGGGAACAGCGAACTTCGCTCAGGGCGCAGCGATGACTCAGGCGCAGGGCGAATCGGCCTTGCAGGCCGGTCGCGACAGTGTCTTGCGCGCGAAAGCCGCCGGCACCCAGTTGTTCATCGGTGGCGAAATGGGCATCGGCAACACCACGGCGGCCAGTGCGCTGGCCTGTGCCTTGCTCGATTGCCCGGTGGCGCACCTGACCGGTCCCGGCACCGGGCTGAATGCCGCTGGCGTCAGCCACAAGGCACAGGTGATCGAACGCGCGCTGGCGCTGCATGCCGCGCAGCGTGGCGATGCCTTGCAGACGTTGTTCAATCTCGGTGGGTTCGAGGTTGCCGCGTTGGTTGGCGCCTATCTGGCCTGCGCGCAGGAAGGCATCGCGGTGCTGGTTGACGGCTTTATCTGCACGGTCGCGGCACTGGTCGCGGTGCGCTTGAATCCGGCCTGTCGTGAGTGGCTGTTGTTTGGCCATCGCGGTGCCGAGCCGGGCCATCGTCATGTGCTGGAAACCTTGAGCGCCGAGCCGCTGCTCGAGCTCGGCCTGCGCCTGGGCGAAGGCAGTGGCGCGGCGTTGGCAGTGCCGTTGTTGCGTCTGGCCTGTGACCTGCACGGGCAAATGGCGACGTTCGCCGAAGCAGCCGTGGCGGATCGCCCGGCATGAGCCTGCGCCTGGATCTGCTGCGCCATGGCGAAACGGAACTCGGCGGCGGCTTGCGCGGCAGCCTCGACGATGCGCTGACCGCAACCGGCTGGACGCAGATGCGTGCAGCGGTAGTCGACGGCGGGCCGTGGGATCGTATCGTCAGTTCGCCATTGCAGCGCTGCGCGCGCTTCGCAGCTGAACTCGGCGAGCAACTGAATCTGTCCGTGCATCTGGACAAGGATCTGCGGGAACTGCATTTCGGCGCGTGGGAAGGGCAGAGCGCGGCGGCATTGATGGAGACGGATGCCGAAGCGCTGGGGCTGTTCTGGGCTGATCCCTATGGCTTCACGCCACCGCAGGGGGAGCCGGTCAGCGCGTTTTCTGCGCGGGTGTTGGCGGCGGTTGCGCGATTGCACGCGGCTTACGCCGGCGAACGGATTCTGCTGGTCAGCCACGGCGGCGTGATGCGCTTGTTGCTCGCGCAGGCTCGAGGTCTGCCGCGGGAACAGTTGCTCAATGTCGAGGTCGGCCACGGCGCGCTGTTTGCGCTAACGGTCACTGCGGACGGCGCGCTCAAGGAAGGTCACTGAGATGTTGCCGCTGTGGATCGCCTTGCAGTTTCTCAGCAGCCTGCCGATTCGCCTGCCGGGCATGCCTGAGCCGCAACAGCTTGGCCGTTCGCTGCTGTTTTATCCGCTGGTGGGATTGCTGTTCGGGCTGATCCTCTTCGCGTTGAATCTGTTGTTGGCCGGCGCGCCGTTGTTGCTGCATGCGGCGCTGTTGCTGACCGTGTGGGTATTGCTCAGCGGCGCGCTGCATCTCGATGGCCTGGCCGACAGCGCCGATGCCTGGCTCGGCGGTTTTGGTGATCGCGAGCGCACGCTGACGATCATGAAAGATCCGCGCAGCGGGCCGATTGCGGTGGTCACGCTGGTGCTGGTGTTGTTGCTCAAATTTGCCGCGCTGCTGGCACTGATCGAACAAGGGGATACCCTGGCGCTGATCATCGTGCCGGTGCTCGGGCGAGCGGCGCTGTTGGGGTTGTTTCTGACTACGCCGTATGTGCGTGCGGGTGGCTTGGGTCAGGCACTGGCCGATCATCTGCCGCGCACAGCGGGGTGGTGGGTGCTGGGGTTGAGTGCCTTGGGCTGCGTGTTTATCGCCGGTTTCGGCGTGGTGCTGATTTCGCTGGTCGGGTTTGTCTGGCTGCGGCGTTTGATGATGCGGCGGTTGGGCGGGACTACCGGGGACACGGCGGGGGCGTTGCTGGAATTGCTGGAGATGGGGGTGTTGGTGGGGCTCGCTTTGGTCTGAAGGATTTGCGGAGATGATGCCGGCCCCTTCGCGAGCAGGCTCGCTCCACCTTCGAAATGCAATCCCCTGTGGGAGCGAGCCTGCTCGCGAAGGCGGCCTCACCGGCAACAATGATGTTCACAGTAAACTCATCTGTAACTTGATTTAACACACTCGCGGGTATATACACGCATCATGCTTCCTTCTCAGTGTTTGTGCACCAACCTGCGTCGCGCCGCGCGTGGCGTCAGCAGGCATTACGACGGCGCTCTCGACGGCTTCGGGATCAACGTTGCCCAGTATTCTCTGCTGTGCAATCTGCAGCGGCTGGAGCAACCGAGCATTTCCGAACTGGCTGAGGCCATGGGCCTGGATCGCAGCACTCTCGGGCGCAATTTACGTGTGCTGGAAGGCGAAGGTCTGGTGGCGCTGGCCGAAGGCGAGGACATGCGCAACCGCATCGTGCGCCTCACTGAAACCGGCGTGCAGCGCCTGGCAGCGGCACTGCCGGCGTGGGAAGCGGCGCAACAGCGGCTGATCGACCGGCTCGGTGCCGAGAAGCGCGAAACCTTGCTCAAATTGCTCGACGAACTGGCCTGACGGCGGTTTTTTCGAGCTCAAGCGGGTATATACCCGCGACTGGAGAATAACAATGACAACGATGTGGCGTACGTGCGGTTGGGTGTTGCTGGGGAGTGCGCTGATCCTGGCGTTGTCATTGGGCGTGCGCCACGGGTTCGGTCTGTTCCTGTCGCCGATGAGCGCGCAGTTCGGCTGGGGCCGCGAAGTGTTTGCCTTCGCCATCGCCCTGCAAAACCTGATCTGGGGCCTGGCGCAACCGTTCACCGGCGCGCTGGCTGACCGCTTCGGCGCGGCGAAAGTGGTGCTGGTCGGTGGGATCCTCTACGCGGCGGGCCTGGTGTGCATGGGCCTGTCTGATTCGGCAGTGACTCTGTCACTCAGTGCCGGCCTGCTGATCGGTATCGGTCTTTCGGGCACTTCGTTTTCGGTCATTCTTGGTGTTGTGGGTCGCGCTGTGCCGCCAGAGAAACGCAGCATGGGCATGGGGATCGCCAGCGCCGCCGGTTCGTTCGGCCAGTTTGCGATGTTGCCGGGCACGCTCGGTTTGATCGGCTGGCTCGGCTGGTCGGCCGCATTGCTGGTGCTAGGCCTGTTGGTGGCGTTGATTGTGCCGCTGGTGAGCATGCTCAAGGACAAGCCGCTGCCGGTGCTTGGCCATGAACAGACTCTTTCCGAAGCGCTGCGTGAGGCCTGCTCGCACTCCGGTTTCTGGCTGCTGGCGTTCGGCTTTTTTGTCTGCGGTTTTCAGGTGGTGTTCATCGGTGTGCACTTGCCAGCGTATCTGGTCGATCAGCATCTGCCCGCCAGTGTCGGCACTACGGTGCTGGCGTTGATCGGGCTGTTCAATATCTTCGGCACTTACACCGCTGGTTGGCTCGGTGGCCGCATGTCCAAACCGCGGCTGCTGACAGCGTTGTACCTGCTGCGCGCGGTGGTCATTGTGCTGTTCCTTTGGTTACCGGTGACGACCACGTCGGCTTATCTGTTCGGCATGGCCATGGGCTTCCTGTGGCTGTCGACGGTGCCGTTGACCAACGGTACGGTGGCGACCTTGTTCGGCGTGCGCAATTTGTCCATGCTCGGTGGCATCGTCTTTCTGTTCCATCAGCTCGGCTCATTCCTTGGCGGCTGGCTGGGCGGGGTGGTGTACGACCGAACCGGGAGTTATGACTTGATCTGGCAAGTGGCGGTTCTCTTGAGCCTGCTCGCGGCGGCGCTGAACTGGCCGGTGCGCGAGCGTCCGGTGGCGCGCCTGCAAGCTGCGGCGAGCGCAGCATGAGCCGGATCTGCGCGCGGGTCGTTGTTGCCGCACTGGCTGCTGCGCTGTTGGCGCTGGTGTGGTGGGGCTGGCAACGCGGCGGTCTGGCGCTGATGCAGTTGGGCATGAGCATTTGCTAGATGGCAGCGCGGCGAGTAACGTCGAAGCCTGATGACTGCCCAAGGAAATTCGACATGTTGATGCGCTGGTGTGCTGTTCCCGCGTTGCTGATGGCGTTGACTGGCCTGGCCCAGGCCGCGGATTGTCCTGAGCTGCTGCAAGGCTCGCTGCCCAAGTTGCGCGCCAAGGAATCCATCGATCTGTGCAAGCAGTACGCCGACAAGCCGCTGGTGGTGGTCAATACCGCCAGCTTCTGCGGTTTCGCCTCGCAGTTCGAAGGCCTCGAGGCGCTGAACAAGCGCTATAAGGATCAGGGGCTGGAAATGCTCGGCGTGCCGTCGAATGACTTCAAGCAGGAGTCCAAGGACAGCGCGGAAACCGCCAAGGTCTGCTACGCCAATTATGGCGTGACCTTCAACATGACCGAGCCGCAGAAGGTTCGCGGCGATGACGCCACGCATCTGTTTCAGGTGCTGGCCGCGCAGAGCAATGCGCCGAAGTGGAACTTCTACAAGTATGTGGTCGACCGGCAGGGCAAGGTCGTGGCGAGTTTTTCCAGTTTGACCAAACCGGATGATCCGGAATTTATTGCGGCGATCGAAAAGGCAATTGCCTCCAAACCGCTGAAGCCCTGATTAACGCTGTTCTCTGTGGGAGCGAGCCTGCTCGCGAAGCGGTGTGTCAGTCAGCAAATCAACATCTGACATACCGCCTTCGCGAGCAGGCTCGCTCCCACAAGGGTGATGTTGTCGTTCCAGTGAAAAATTACAGACATGAAAAAGCCCCGCCTCTGTAAAGAGAGCGGGGCTTTTTGGTGGGCGAGGGGTTAGCCTCGCCACGGTGCATCAGAAGCGGTAAGTCGCGCCGACACCGAAGCCGTTTGCCGAGTTTTCATACTTGGCATCGTAAGTCTGGCCGCGCGCGTTTTCGTTGCGGATGTTGACCGACTCTTCTTTCAGGTACGAGTACGCGACGTCGATGGTCAGGTCGTCCGTCGGGCTCCAGCCGGCACCGATACTGAAGATGGTGCGGTCGCCAGTCGGGATACGCGGCGAGCGGTCTTCGTTATTGGTTGGCGATTGGTCGAAGGTCAGACCGGTACGCAGTACCCATTCCTTGTTCAACTGGTACGAGGTACCCACGGCATAGGCCCAGGAGTCATGCCAGTTCTGGTCTTCGTTGATCGAACCGAACTGACCGGCCAGCAGAGGCTGCACGCCGGAGTTCTTCACGGTGATCTTGTCCAGCTGGCTCCAGCGGGTCCAAGTGGTGCCGGCGTAGACGTTCCAGCGATCGTTGATCGCCTGGGTGACCGACAGGTCCACGGATTCCGGCGTGGTGATCTTCAACGAAGCGTCGTACTTCTGGTTGGCGCCAACGCCCACCAGCGCCAGAGCGTTGTAGTTGACCTTGGTGTCGCCTTCGAGCTTGTAGTCGACCTTGGAGTGATAGGTCAGGCCGACACGGGTGGTGTCGGTGGCCTGGACCAGCAAGCCGACGTTGTAGCCCAGCGCGGTGTCGTCACCCTTGATCTTGACCTTGCCGTCCGGCAGTGCCTGGGTGATCGACAGGTTGGATTCCAGCGAGCCGTCGATGCGGTTGATGGTCGGGCCGAAACCGATCGACACCTTGTCGTTGAAGGCGTAGCTAACGGTTGGCTGGAAAGTGATGACTTGCACTTCGGACTTGCTGCCGAAGTAACGACCGGCGAAGCCGTTTTCGTAATCCGTGATCAGACCGAACGGCACGTACACACCGAGGCCGAATGCCCAGTGATCATCGATCGGTTTTACATAGAAGCCCATCGGTACGGCAGTGAGGGGCACCATGTCGCCTTTGTTGCTGCCGCCGTTCGGGCTGGAGCTGGTATCGCTGATATCGGTATGCGCGTCGACCAGGGCGACGCCGCCGGTGACTTGTTCGCGCTTGATGCGCGCCATGCCGGCCGGGTTGCCATAAACAGTGCTTGCGTCGTCGGCAGAAGAAGATCGCCCGGCAAAACCAGTCCCCATCCCACTGATGCTTTGTTCGTTGAGGGCAAAACCTGCCGCGAAGATTTGTGTGGAGGCAAGGGTAACGGCGAGGCTAAGGGTGGTTTTGAGCATGACTTTTTTCATTATTAGAACTCCTGGTGATCACCGGGGCGAAAATTACCAACATTTTCGTCCCAGCGCTATAGCTTGTAAGCCTTGAGTTAGAGCGGTTTTGTAGGACAATCCGACCAAAATGGCGACTTGTTGCGAGAACTTGTGAAACCGCCCGGTCAGCAAGCGACCTGATTCAACGGTGAAACACAGGTTTGCCAGGCATAGGTGAAGTCGCGCAAACGGCCTTGCGGTTGAAAGGTCTGGCGCCAGATGCGCGCCATGCCGAGCAGGTCGGTCGGAGCGGGGAGGATGGGGTTCTGTTCTTCTACCAGCAGCCAGGCGATGGCCGTGGCGTAACGCAGGTTGACGGTCAGTTCCAGATGCGGGCCGCTGAGGAACGCATGCTGACTGGCGAGGCCGCGCACCAGGCTGGCGCGCTCCGGATCGAGCGCCAGATAATCATCCCAGAGGGCCTGATGCCGATGCTCGGCAATCCGGTAGAGGCCATGGCCACGGCGGTCATGCAGGGCAGACCCGAGGGCGGACTGGCTGGCGGCGATACCCAGCAGCAGGGATTCGGCAGTTGCGCAGTGGCGTCCCAGATAAATCAGCGTGGGACGGATCACATAGCGGCACAGTTCGCTGGCAGCGATACCCATAACACCCTCGGTTCTTGTTGTTGAGGGCGAGTCCTGAAGGGGCCTTGGCAGCAGTGGATCGACTCAGGCTCGCCGCAAGCGGGTCAAGCCGCTTGAGTTGAAGTGTAGTGTCATATTCAGCGTGTAAAGGTCTGTTTTTAAAATATTTCCGCCATCGCATCCCGGGCGTTAGATCGGAACATGCTTAGAAGCGCAGCGCTAAAAGTGAAATATCAGGCAATAAAAAGCCCCGCTTTTCAGCAGGGCTTTGCTTTTGCAGCCTGTCCGGCTTTCAGGCAACCAGTGCCTGACGGGTACGCTCGATCACGGCCTGCAGCGGTTCGGCGCTGGAGTATTGATCGGGGTACAAACGCTCGCTGTGACGAGCGATGCCGTGTTCATTGACCACGGTGAAGCTGAAGCAGCCTTTGCGAGCGGCCATGATCAGGCAGTTCATTGGAGCAAAAGCATTAGTTAGGGTGCGAATGGCATCCTGAGTCTGGATTTGAGTAGACATAGTTATTAGGTGTTCCTACAAATGACACGGATAAGAACCGTGCAACGTTAAAACGTTCCAGTAACGTTGATCACCATTGATCGAACGAAGAACCCGACTGGAACAAAGCAGCCAGTTTGAAGCGCTGATAAGTGAGCGCGCTTGGGCTGGCAGGTAGGTACTTAGGAGGACAGGCATCACAGCGAGGGCAAAGGTTCTGGGCCCGGGGTGAAGATCCTGATCAATTTGCAGGTTGGTTCGGTCAGAGTAAGTGTTCTTCGCAACGCCCTTTGTTTTCGTTCAAAGGCAGCGTCGTCGCAAGATTTACCTGGAAACCATCGAGGGGTCGTTCCCGCTTTTTTCGGCAGTGTCTTCCTGTTGGAAGTTGACCGTGGGGAGATGTTCGACCGGAATTGACTTTCAGCTTGGTACTAACGCCGCGGATAGTAACGGATCCGTTCGGGCGAAGCAAACCCCATGACCAAAAAAAGGGTCACAGAGAAAGGTCGTGTCGCACCGTCCGTCGGCGTGCATGCTTTTCGCAGAGCCTTTCGGTCGGTCGCAGCTGCGCAAAATGACCCGAAAAAGCGCACGCATATAACCGGCTCACAGGTACTTGTGCACATTAGTTGCGCAGAGCGTAACGCAACTGTCACATCGATCCTGACTCCAGTCGCTGCCTGTATCAAAAGTTTAAGTCAATGAAAAATATCGTCTTTTTTTGTTGGTGAAAAAATCGTCAGTTTGACTGCGAGCCCCATTCCATAAGGCTTTGCGAGGATCACAGAGCGGTTGTCCACTGACTTATCCACAGCTTCTGTGGATTGTCCCTAGCGCTTGCTCTAGGACGGGCGTGCCGGGTTTTTTTCGACTTTACCTGTAAGAAAAAGAGAGTAAAGTGGCGCGCCTTCCGATCTGTCCCGCAGTGCTTTATGAAGTTTCGCTCAGTATCAGACTCTGTTACCTCCAACCCGACCTCTGTTACCGCTCCCAAGCGTTTTTCCGTGCGTGTGGCCGAATGGCTGCTCGATGCGCCGCGCCTGAGCGACAGCCCCAGCGCCAAGCACATCGCCGGCCGTCTGCTCAAGCAACCGGCCCGAGAAGGCGTGGTCGCCGCACAAAGCCGCCTCGGCCAATTGATTTGCCGGGAGTGCGGCAATGCCCGTGACCGGCGTATCGGTCAGGAGCTGCTGCGTCAGGCCGCCCGCGCCGGTGACCGTCGCGCGCAGCAGGAACTCGGTCTGATCGAAGACTGAGCTGTCCAAGCCCTGACACCTTGGTTAACCTTCAGGCTTTATCCGATTGGCAGGAGTCGCTATGGCTATGGACTTGACCAGCGTATTGCTCGGTCTGGCGGCGGCAGGGTTGCCGCTGTTGGCGCTGGCCTGGCAACTGCAACGCCGGGCCAGCAACGCCCAGGCCGATCTGGCCTTGCTCGAAGAGCGCCTGGCCATGGCGCAACTGGCCCAGGACGGCCTCACCGCGCAGCTTGAAGCGAGCCGCGATGAAATCGCCGATCTCGGCCAGGCCAATGCCGCCAAACAGGCAGACCTCGCCGCGCTGCGCCGCGAAGTTGAATTGCTGCAGATCGAGCGCGACGACGCCCGCGACGCCTCTCACGCCTGGAACCTCGAACGCGCCAACAAGGATGCTGAGTTACGCCGCCTCGACGCCCACGCTGCCTCGCTGAGTGCCGAACTTCGCGAACAACAGGAAAGCCATCAACAACGTCTCAACGACCTGCAAGGCTCGCGCGATGAGTTGCGTGCGCAATTCGCCGAGCTGGCCGGCAAGATCTTCGATGAGCGTGAGCAGCGCTTTGCCGAAACCAGCCAGCAGCGGCTCGGGCAGTTACTCGATCCGTTGAAAGAACGCATCCAGTCCTTTGAAAAACGCGTGGAAGAAAGCTATCAGGCCGAAGCCCGCGAGCGCTTCTCGCTGGCCAAGGAGCTGGAGCGTTTGCAGGCATTGAATCTGCGTTTGAGCGACGAAGCGACCAACCTGACTCGCGCGCTCAAGGGCCAGAAAACCCAGGGCAATTGGGGCGAACTGATCCTCGAGCGCGTTCTTGAGCATGCAGGTCTGGAGAAGGGCCGCGAGTACCAGACCCAGGTCAATCTCAAAGGCCCGGACGGCGAGCGCTTCCAGCCCGATGTGATCATTTATCTGCCCGGCGACAAGCAAGTCGTGGTCGACTCGAAAGTCAGCCTCACCGCGTATCAACAGTATGTTGCGGCAGATGACGAAACGTTGGGGCAGGTCGCGATCAAGCAGCATGTATTGTCGCTGCGCAATCATGTCAAAGGTCTGGCCGGCAAGGATTACAAGCGCTTGGAAGGCCTGCACAGCCTCGATTTCGTTTTGTTGTTCGTACCGATCGAAGCGGCATTTTCCGCTGCGCTGCAGGCTGAGCCTTCGCTGTTTCAGGAAGCCTTCGACCGCAATATCGTGATCGTCAGCCCGACTACGCTGCTGGCCACGTTGCGGGTGATCGACAGTCTGTGGAAGCAGGAGCGGCAGAGCCAGAACGCCCGGGAAATCGCCGAGCGCGCGGGTTGGCTGTACGACAAGTTCGTGTTGTTTATTCAGGATCTGGACGAAGTGGGCAATCGTCTGCAGCAACTGGACAAGGCTTACAGCTCAGCGCGCAACAAGCTGACAGAGGGGCGCGGTAATCTGGTCAGCCGCAGTGAGCAGTTGAAGTTGCTCGGTGCGCGGGCGAGCAAGAGCTTGCCGGCGGATTTGCTGGAGCGGGCGATGACGGATGTTGATGGGTTGGTTGAGTTGCCTGAGTAGGCGTCGTTTTTTGGGCTGATTTTGGGGGCATATCCGTTGCTGCGGTGATGGCGGCTGGCGGTTTCGCCCTTACGGCGACTCACTTTTTTTACAAACGCCCGGAATGCCGGCCCAGTAAAAAAATAAGCAAAAAAACGCTTGCTCCTACGTTCGGCCCTCGCAAGCTCGGGTTCCTTCGCTCCGGGATCAATCCGCTCAGCCTTCCGACGTCGCCGGTGAATCAAGATCAAAAGCACTCGAGCTTGCGCTCATTGTGTAGGAGCTGCCGAAGGCTGCGATCTTTTGCTTTTGCTTTTCGGTGGGAGCGAGCCTGCTCGCGAAGGCGTCTGCAAGGTCACCTTCTACAACGGCAAATACCGACTCAAAAGCGCCCGCAACGCTGCCGGCTTCACCGGTTTGGCCAGGTAATCCAGGCCCGCCGCATGCACTTGCGCCACGGTCTCCGGGCGTCCATCCGCGCTGATGACCACGCCGGGCACGGGTTCACCCAGGCGCGTGCGCAACCAGGCCATCAGCTCTGTGCCGGTATCGCCGTGGTCGAGGTGATAGTCGACCAGCGCCAGTTGCGGCCGCACACCTTCATTCAATATCGCTGCGCATTCTTCGCGGTTGCGCGCCGTCCACACCTGGCAGCCCCAGCGGCTCAACAGGCTGTTCATGCCGATCAGGATGCTGTCTTCGTTATCGATGCACAGCACCTGCGCGCCGCTGAGCATTTTGCTGTTCGGTTCGACCGAGGCGCTCGCCGCAGGCGTTTGCGCGCGCGCCAGCGGTACCGTGACGCTGAACACACTGCCGCGCCCCGGCCAGGAGCGAACGCGCAGGGTGTGCCCGAGCACGCGGCACAAGCCGTCGGCGATCGCCAGACCCAGGCCCAGGCCTTTTTCGGCGCGGGTCTGGTGGCTGTCGAGGCGTTTGAACTCTTCGAAAATCACTTGCTGCTTGTCTTCCGGAATGCCCGGGCCGCGATCCCAGACTTCCAGACATAACTCACCACCGCGCCGACGCACGCCCAGCAGCACCGGGCCTTTGGCGTAGCGGAACGCGTTGGTGAGGAAGTTCTGCAGAATCCGCCGCAGCAGTTTGATGTCGCTGTCGATGCGCAATTGACTGCCACGCACCCGGAACGTGAGTTTTTGCTCTTGGGCCAGTGCCTTGAATTCTGCGCCGAGGGTGTCGAACAGTTCATTGACGACGAACGCTTTGCGGTCCGGGTTGATCTTGCCGTTTTCCAGACGCGAGATGTCCAGCAGATCGCTGATCAGGTCTTCCGCCGAACGCAGCGAGCTGTCGAGGTGTTGCACCAGTTGTTGCGCCTCTGCGCTCAAGCCTTCGTTCTGGTGGGAGAGGGCGGCGGAGAACAGCCGTGCGGCGTTCAGCGGTTGCATCAAGTCA
Source organism: Pseudomonas sp. H26/SER47-MNA-CIBAN-0231 (assembly GCF_040310465.1). Classification (NCBI taxonomy): domain Bacteria; kingdom Pseudomonadati; phylum Pseudomonadota; class Gammaproteobacteria; order Pseudomonadales; family Pseudomonadaceae; genus Pseudomonas; species Pseudomonas sp. H26/SER47-MNA-CIBAN-0231. The sequence continues at coordinate 55,177 of NZ_JBEOPW010000002.1, forward strand.
TGGCTGACGGCGGCGAGGAAGCGGGTTTTCGACTGGTTGGCCGCCTCGGCATTGCCCTTGGCTTCGGTGAGCGCGACGTTGAGTTGCGACAGTTCCTGGGTACGCTCGCTGACCCGTTGTTCCAGCCCTTCGTTGGCCTCGGTCAGCGCCTGTTCGGCTTCGCGGAACGCGGTAATGTCGGTGAAACTCATGACAAATCCGCCGCCGGGCATCGGGTTGCCGATCAGCTCGATCACCCGGCCATTGGGGAACAGCCGTTCGGAAGTGTGCGCGCGGCCTTGACGCATCCAGTGCAAGCGTCGCGCGACGTGCACTTCCGCTTCGCCGGGGCCGCACAAGCCGCGTTCGGCGTTGTAGCGAATGATGTCGGCAATCGGCCGGCCGACGCTGATCAGGCCGTCGGGGTAGTTGAACAGCTCCAGATAACGCCGGTTCCACGCCACCAGTTTCAGCGACTGGTCGACCACGCTGATGCCCTGAGTGATGTTCTCGATCGCGCCTTGCAGCAGCGCTCGGTTGAACTGCAGCACTTCCGAGGCTTCGTCAGCGATACGGACTACGTCCTCCAACTGCATTTCCCGACCTTCGATGGCGGCTTTTACTACAGCGCGCGTCGAAGAAGCGCCAAGGACACCGGCCAGCAAGCGTTCGGTGTGGGCAATCCATTCGCTGTCGGCGTTCTGGTTGGGGTTGAAGCCCTTGCCCTGACGGTAGGCGAAGCGAATGAAGCTCTGCCGCGCGCGTTCTTCGCCGACAAAACGCGCCGCCAGTTGCAGCAGATCGTCGATCTGTACCGCCAGCATCGAACGAGCATTAGGTCGTGCGCTGATTTCCTGGCCGATGAAACGCCCAGCCTGCCAGTGCTCGGAAACCCGCGTGCGCGAGAGCACCGAGACCCAGGCGAACAGGGTGAAGTTACCGGCCAGCGACAGCACCACGCCTTGGGTCAGCGGCGTGATCGGCAGGTTCAGCGGATTGCTGTGCAGCCACGCCAAGCCGGGAAAACTCGCCAGCGACCAGCCGAGACTGTGCGCGGCAATCGGCAGTACTAGCGTGTAGAACCACAGAAAGGTGCCGGTGGCGAGGCCGGCGAACACGCCGCGACGGTTGGCCTGTTTCCAATACAGCGCGCCGAGCATCGCCGGCGCCAGTTGCGTAACCGCGGCGAAGGCGATCTGGCCGATTGTCGCCAGGCTCGCGGTCGAGCCGAGCAAGCGATAACTGACGTAGGCCAGCAGCAGAATCACCACGATGCTGACGCGGCGCACCGAGAGCATCCACTGGCGGAACACCTCGAACGGGCGCTCGGCGTTGTTGCGGCGCAACAGCCACGGCAGCAGCATGTCGTTGGAGACCATGGTCGACAGTGCGACGCTGGCGACAATCACCATGCCGGTCGCTGCCGATGCGCCGCCGATAAACGCCAGCATCGCCAGCGCCGGATGGGCCTGGGCCAGCGGCAGGCTGATCACGAACGAGTCGGGCAGTACATCACTGGGCAGCATCATCTGACCGGCGAGAGCGATCGGGACTACAAACAATGCGGCCAAAGCCAGATAGGCGGGGAAGACCCATTTCGCCAGACGCAGATCCTGAGGGTCGATGTTCTCCACCACGGTCACGTGAAATTGCCGCGGCAGGCAGATGATCGCCATCATCGCCACGCCGGTCTGCACCACCATCGATGGCCAGTTGATGGTTTCCTTCCAGTACGCCTCAAGGCGCGGGGCGAGCATCGCCTGATTGAACAGGTCGTCGAAACCGTCATACAGGCCGTACGTGACGAAGGCGCCGACGGCGAGAAAGGCGAACAGCTTGACCAGCGATTCAAAGGCAATCGCCAGCACCATGCCACGGTGGTGTTCGGTGGCGTCGAGGTTGCGCGTACCGAAGACGATGGTGAACAACGCCAGCACCAGCGACACGATCAGCGCCGTGTCTTGAGCGCGGGTGCCCATGGCATCGGCGCCGGCGCCGATCAACAGGTTCACGCCGAGGACTATGCCTTTGAGTTGCAGGGCAATATAGGGCAACACGCCGACCAGACAGATCAGCGCCACCACCACCGCCAGCGATTGCGATTTGCCGTAGCGCGCGGCGATGAAGTCGGCGATGGAGGTGATGTTCTCCTGTTTGCTGATCATCACCATTTTCTGCAGGACCCACGGCGCGCCGACCAGCAGCAGGATCGGCCCGAGGTAGATCGGCAGGAATGACCACAGTTGTTCCGCCGCCTGACCGACCGCGCCGAAGAACGTCCAGCTGGTGCAGTAAACCGCCAGCGACAGGCTGTACACCCAGGCACGCACACGTGGCGGCAACGGTGTGCTGCGACGGTCGCCGTAGAAGGCGATGGCGAACATGATGGCCATGTAGGCCAGGGCAACGACGGCGATCAGCCCGGTGGACAACGACATGCAGCACTCCCGACAAAAGACTCCCCCGGCACTCCTGCCCGGGCGGACAGTCTCGCACGCGCGCGGCGGTTAGTCAGTGTCGACCAAGGTCGTGGCGTGGCGGGGTGTCGCAGGCGGGGTACCGGGTGGTTTTTGTGGTGTCCGGGCGGGCCTCTTCGCGAGCAGGCTCGCTCCCACAATGGAATGCATTTCCTTGTGGGAGCGAGCGCGTCAGTCCCGACGCAGCGCAATATCGATCAACCGATGCAACTCATCAACCTCCAGCGCCGTGGCCGAAAACAGAATCCGGAACACCACCGGCGCCACCACCAGATTGATCAAGCGATCGACACTCGGCGCCTTTTCATCCGGATAGCGATCGACAATGGTCTGCAACTGCGCACCGATGATCGCCACGCAATAGCCCGGCGTAGCGCTGGCCTGCACGTCGCGCATCATGTTGCGCCCGACCTCCGAGCTCATCTCGTCGAGATATTGCTCGGCCCAGGCGCGGATATCGCCGCGCAGGCTGCCAGTGTTCGCCGGCTCGCTGTCCGGGCGCATGCGGGCGAGGGCGACGTCCGCCAGCAATGCTGCCAGATCACCCCAGCGGCGGTAGATCGTCGACGGCGTAACCCCCGCGCGGGCGGCGATTTGCGGGACGGTCACGGTAGAACGTTCCTGCTCTCGCAGCAGCGCATTGACCGCCGAATGAATCGACTCCTGCACCCGGGCACTGCGGCCACCGGGGCGTAAACCTTCTTTAATAGCCATGCGGCAGACCTTAACACAAAGAATTTGCTTTAAGCGCTGGGCGGTAGCACACTGCGCAAAAGCAAAAAATTAGCTTTTGCGGAGTGTGCCCATGACCAGCCCCTTGAATAATTTCGCTTCTCACCGGTCCAGCTTGTGGTTTCTGGCGATCACCTTACTCAGTTTTCTCGCCGCTTCCACCGCGCCGACGCCGTTGTATCACTTGTATCAGGATCAACTGCATTTCTCGGCAGCGATGCTCACGCTGATCTTCGCCGTTTACGCTTTCAGTCTGTTGGCAGCGTTGCTGACGGTGGGTTCGCTTTCCGACCATCTCGGACGCAAACCGGTGATCTTTACCGCCGTGTTGCTCAATGCGCTGGCCATGTTGCTGTTCATTTATGCCGACAGCGTGGCTTGGCTGATCAGCGCACGAGTGTTGCAGGGTTTTGCCACTGGCATGGCCACTGCCGTATTGAGCGCAACGCTGCTCGATACCGACCGGCAGCAGGGGCCGCTGATCAACAGTGTCGCACCGTTACTCGGGATGGCTCTGGGCGGTTTGGGTTGTGGCTTGCTGGCGGAATTCGCGCCGGCGCCGTTACAGCTGACTTACTGGTTACTGTTGGCACTGTTTGTGTTGCAAGGCGTGTATGTCTGGCGCCTGCCGGAGAGTGTTACGCGGCAAGGTGGGGCGCTGGCGTCGTTGCGGCCGACCCTGCACGTGCCGGTGCAAGCGCGTTCAACGTTGTGGCGAGTGCTGCCGCTGAACACCGCAACCTGGGCGCTCGGTGGTTTTTATGCCTCGCTGGCACCGTCATTGGTGCGCACGGCCACTGGTTCTACCTCCAATCTGATCGGCGGCGCTACGGTCGCGGCGCTCACCGTGACCGGTGCGTTGATGATTTTCATGATGCGCAATCGTCCGGCCGCTCAGGCGCTGCGGCTGGGTGCGAGCTTGCTGCCGGTTGGGCTGATTCTGATTTTGCTCGGCGTGCATGGCGCCAGTCTGCCGCTGTTTTTCTTCGGCACACTGGTCGCCGGTTGCGGCTTTGGTTCGGGCTTTCTCGGAGCGGTGCGCAGCCTGGTACCTCTGGCTTTGCCGCATGAACGAGCCGGGTTGATGTCGGCGTATTACGTGCTCAGTTATCTGGCGTTCTGTTTGCCGGCGTTGCTGGCCGGGCACCTGGCTCGCAGTTTCGGGTTGCTGGTGACCACCGACGGTTACGGCGTTGTATTGATCGTGCTGGCCGTGGCTGCGCTGCTGCTCAGTCTGCGTCCGCAGACGGGCAGAGTTTGCAGCGCTCCTTAGCGCGTGTAGACGCTTATCTGCAAAACAGATAACAGTTAGAGATATTACCCGTTATATCGATATTCGATTCGGATCTACCATGGATTCAACCTCACCAGAGGACAGGAGTTCATGATGATTTGCCGCAACAGCGTCACCCCCGGCTACAAACCTTTCAGTCAGCTTCAACATCCTCGTGAAGTGATCCGCCAGTTCACGCCGAACTGGTTCGCCGCGACCATGGGCACCGGTGTGCTGGCATTGGCGCTTGCCCAGTTGCCGCTGGCCATTCCCGGATTGCGCGCCGTGGCCGAGGGGCTGTGGCTGTTCAACATTCTCTTGTTCAGCCTGTTTACCGCTGCCTACGCCGCGCGCTGGATTTTGTTCTTTGACGAGGCGCGGCGGATTTTCGGTCATTCCACCGTGTCGATGTTCTTCGGCACCATTCCCATGGGCCTGGCGACGATCATTAACGGCTTTCTGTTGTTCGGCCTGCCGCGCTGGGGCGACGGTGTTATTCAACTTGTTGAAGTGTTGTGGTGGATCGATGTGGCGATGTCGCTGGCCTGCGGTGTGCTGATTCCGTACATGATGTTTACCCGCCAGGAACACAGCATCGATCAGATGACCGCGGTCTGGTTGCTGCCGGTGGTGGCAGCGGAAGTGGCAGCGGCCAGCGGTGGCTTGCTCGCGCCGCATCTGCCCGACGCCCATGGGCAACTCGTCGTATTGACCACCAGCTATGTGCTCTGGGCTTTCTCCCTGCCAGTGGCGTTCAGCATTCTCACCATTCTGTTGCTGCGCATGGCCTTGCACAAACTGCCCCACGAAAACATGGCCGCGTCGAGCTGGCTGGCGCTGGGTCCGATCGGCACCGGTGCCCTGGGCATGTTGCTGTTGGGCGGTGAGGCGCCAGCGATTTTTGCCGCGAATGGTCTGCCCGGCGTCGGTGAAATTGCTTCAGGCCTGGGTCTGGTCGCTGGGATCACGCTGTGGGGTTTTGGTCTGTGGTGGATGTTGATGGCGCTGCTGATCACCGGGCGTTATCTGCGTGACGGCATTCCGTTCAACCTCGGCTGGTGGGGCTTCACCTTCCCATTGGGCGTGTATTCGCTGGCGACGCTGAAACTGGCAAGTATCCTCAACCTGACATTTTTCAGTGTGTTCGGTACGGCGCTGGTGATTTTGTTGGCGGCAATGTGGCTGATCGTCGGCAAGCGCACCGTGCAGGGCGCGTGGCGAGGCGAGCTGTTTGTCTCGCCGTGTATTGCAGGTTTGAAGAAATAATCCGAAAAGTTTAGGTAAGGTGTGGCCTGGATCGTGGTGCGGGATTCCAATAACAAGCACCCAGGCCTCACTACCTAACATCAGGAAACACGGAAGATGAGTCACCCCTCACAGTTCAACCTGTTGCGCACCCGGCGCTTTTTGCCCTTCTTTATTACCCAGTCGCTCGGCGCGTTCAACGACAACGTGTTCAAGCAGTCGTTGATCCTCGCCATCCTCTATCGGCTGACCATCGAGGGCGATCGCTCGATCTGGGTCAACCTCTGCGCGCTGCTGTTTATCCTGCCGTTTTTCCTGTTCTCGGCGCTGGCCGGGCAATTTGGGGAAAAATTCGCCAAGGACGCGCTGATCCGTCTGATCAAGCTCGCGGAAATCGCCATCATGGCCGTAGGATCGATCGGCTTCCTCTTCGATCATCTGTCGCTGATGCTGGTGGCACTGTTCGCCATGGGCACTCACTCGGCGTTGTTCGGCCCGGTGAAGTATTCGATCCTGCCGCAGGCCTTGCGCGACGATGAATTGGTCGGCGGCAACGGTCTGGTGGAAATGGGCACGTTTCTGGCGATTCTCGCCGGCACCATCGGCGCCGGGATCATGATGTCGTCCGAGCACTACGCGCCGGTAGTCTCCGCAGCGATCGTCGGCATTGCCGTGCTGGGTTATCTGGCCAGCCGCAGCATTCCGCGCGCGGCGGCCTCATCGCCGGAAATGCGCCTGAACTGGAATATCTTCAGCCAGTCCTGGGCGACGCTGAAACTCGGTCTGGGCCAGACGCCCGCGGTGTCGCGCTCGATTGTCGGCAACTCGTGGTTCTGGTTTGTCGGGGCGATTTACCTGACGCAGATCCCGGCCTACGCCAAGGAATGGATGCACGGTGACGAAACCGTGGTCACGTTGATTTTGACGGTGTTTTCGGTGGGCATCGCGCTGGGTTCGATGCTCTGCGAAAAGCTCTCCGGGCGCAAAGTCGAGATCGGGCTGGTGCCCTTTGGCTCGTTTGGCCTGACCGTGTTCGGCCTGTTGCTGTGGTGGCATTCCGGTGGGATCCCGGACAGCGTCACCGGCCATAGCTGGATTGCGGTGCTCGGCTTCGTTCACACCTGGGCGGTGTTGATCGACATCCTTGGCCTCGGCATTTTCGGTGGCTTCTATATTGTCCCGCTGTACGCGCTGATCCAGTCGCGTACGGCTGAAAACGAACGGGCGCGGGTGATTGCCGCCAACAACATTCTCAACGCGCTGTTTATGGTGGTGTCGGCGATTGTTTCGATCGTGTTGTTGAGCGTCGCCAAACTGTCGATCCCGCAACTGTTCCTGGTGGTGTCGCTGCTGAACATCGGCGTCAACGCCTACATCTTCAAGATCGTTCCGGAATTCAGCATGCGCTTCATGATCTGGCTGCTCAGCCATTCCATGTACCGCGTCGAGCACCGCAACCTTGAAGCGATCCCGGACGAGGGCGCGGCGCTGTTGGTGTGCAACCACGTGTCGTTCGTTGACGCCTTGCTCATCGGCGGTGCCGTGCGTAGGCCGATTCGCTTTGTCATGTACTACAAGATCTACAACTTGCCGGTGCTGAACTTTATCTTCCGCACGGCGGGCGCTATTCCGATTGCCGGACGCCAGGAAGATATCCAGATCTACGAAAAAGCCTTCACCCGCATCGCTCAGTATCTGAAGGACGGTGAGCTGGTGTGTATTTTCCCGGAAGGCAAATTGACCGCCGATGGCGAGATCAACGAGTTTCGCGGCGGCGTGACGCGCATTCTGGAGGAGACGCCGGTGCCGGTGATTCCGCTGGCGCTGCAAGGATTGTGGGGGAGTTTCTTCAGTCGCGATCCGAACAAGGGCTTGTTCCATCGCTTGTGGTCGCGGGTGACGCTGGTGGCGGGGCCGGCAATTACCGAAGGGACGGAGCCGGCGAAGTTGCAGGTGTTGGTGGGGGAGTTGCGCGGATCCGTCAGATAGTCGGTGTATTAAAAGGCCCCTTCGCAAGCAGGCTCGCTCCCACAGTTGGCCGTATTCCAATGACGGAACGCGGTTGAATGTGGGAGCGAGCCTGCTCGCGAAGACGCTAGTGGCTTAAGCGCTGACTTTAAGGCCTATCAAACCCGTGACGATCAACGCCACACTGACCAGCCGAATCAATGCCATCGACTCACCGAACAGAATGATCCCGGCGATCACTGTACCCACGGCACCGACACCGGTCCAGATCGCATAGGCCGTACCCAACGGCAATTCCTTCATCGCCAGACCGAGCAAACCAAGGCTGATGGCCATGGCGGCAACGGTCAGGGCGGTGGGGAGCGGGCGGGTGAAGCCGTCGGTGTATTTCAGGCCGACGGCCCAGCCGACTTCGAACAGGCCGGCGCAAAACAGAATGATCCAGGACATGCAGGACCTCCATCGATTGACGGGGTCGTCCCCAGATTAATGACTCGAGCGAGCCGCAGGGTCGTCCCCGCGTTGCGCAATATACTGACGAGCATTAACCCGGGGATCAAGTTTTCAGCCTCAATCGGCAGCCCGTTGCGCGAGGTTGTCGCGGTCTTCCTTCTCGCTCATGCGCCGGAAGTACGTCGACAGCAGTGCTCCGGAAATATTGTGCCAAACGCTGAACAGCGCGCTCGGCACCGCCGACAGTGGCGAGAAGTGCGCACTGGCCAATGCCGCGCCCAGTCCCGAATTCTGCATGCCGACTTCCAGTGCCAGCGACTTGCGCTGAGCCAGCGGCAGGCCGAACAGGCGCCCGGTGAAGTAGCCGAGCAGATAACCGAAGCTGTTGTGCAGCATGACCACGGCCATGATCAGCAGGCCGGACTCGGCGATTTTCGCCTGACTCGCCGCCACCACGGCGGTGACGATAATCACGATGCTGACCACCGACACCAGCGGTAACACATCCACCGCATGCCGCACCTTGTCGCCGAGCAGCCGCTGCGCGACCACGCCGAGAACGATCGGCAACAGCACCACTTGCAGGATCGACCAGAACAGCTCCATGAACGATACCGGCAGCCACGCCGAGGCCAACAGCCAGATCAGTGCCGGGGTCAGCAGCGGAGCGAGGAGGGTGGTGACGGCGGCAATCGCCACGGAAAGCGCCAGATCACCGCGCGCCAGCCAGGTCATCACGTTCGAAGAGGTGCCGCTCGGGCAGCAACCGACCAGAATCACCCCGACGGCGATTTCCGGCGGCAGGTGAAAAACCTGGCAGAGCAACCACGCCACACCGGGCATGATCACGAAATGCGCAACCACGCCCAGCGCCACCCGCCATGGGTGGCGAGCGACGGCGGCGAAGTCGTCGAGTTTGAGGGTCAGGCCCATGCCGAACATCACCAGACCCAGCAGCGGTACGATCGCGCTTTTCAGGCCGATGAACCACGCCGGTTGCAGGAAGGCCACGACGGCGAATATCAGAACCCAGTAAGCGAAGGTATTGCCGACAAAGCGGCTGAGTGCAGCCAGTGCGCGCATGGCTTGATCCTTATCTTTGGTTACACCACAAAACATTGTGGGAGCGAGCCTGCTCGCGAAAGCGGTGAGCCAGATACATTAATGTTGCTGGCGCACCGCATTCGCGAGCAGGCTCGCTCCCACAGGTTACTCTTCAGAGTCAGATCCCCTGCGGCATCTCTTCCCCACCCAACGCTTCAACCAGTGCCGGCAGGAAGTCGCCGAAGGTCAGCATCATCAGGGTGAAGCTGGCATCCAGTTGGCCCAGGGCTTCGTCGCCGCCGTCCTGTTCCGCCTGATCCTGCAACAGATCCTCGAATTTCAGGCGCTTGACGGTCATCTTGTCGTCGAGCATGAACGACAGTTTGTCCTGCCAGGCCAGCGACAGCTGAGTGACGACTTTGCCGGTGCTCAGGTGCAGCTGGATTTCTTCACTGGTCAGGTCCTGACGCTTGCAACGGACGATGCCGCCGTCTTCGTGGGTGTCGCGCAGTTCGCACTCGTCCAGTACATAAAAATCGTCGGCGGCTTTCTGCGTGGTGACCCACTCGGTCATCACCGCAGTCGGTGCCATTTTCACGGTGAGCGGACGCACGGGCAGGGTGCCGATCACTTCGCGCAGGGTCGACAGCAGGTCTTCGGCGCGTTTCGGGCTGGCCGAGTTGACCAGGATCAGGCCCTGTTTCGGCGCGATCGCGGCGAAGGTCGACGAGCGACGAATGAATGCGCGCGGCAGAAAGGCCTGGATGATTTCATCCTTGATCTGGTCGCGTTCCTTCTTATAGACCTTGCGCATCTGCTCGGCTTCGATCTCTTCGACCTTTTCCTTGACCGCGTCACGCACGACGCTGCCCGGCAGAATACGTTCTTCCTTGCGCGCAGAGATCAGCAGGAAATCGCCGCTGACGTGCACCAGCGGCGCATCTTCGCCCTTGCCGAACGGTGCGACGAAACCGTAAGTGGTCAGCTCCTGGCTTGCACACGGCCGCGCCAGTTTGGTCGCCAGTGCAGTTTCCAGCGCCTCGGCATCGACAGGCAGGTCTTGGGTCAGGCGATAGATCAGCAGGTTCTTGAACCACATGGGGCGAGTCACTCCTTTATACAAAGGGGGGCATTATTGTCTTCGCCGGGGCATAGGCCAACCCTTCTCTAAGCCTTTGGAAGGCCTCGGAAAATTATTTAAAAAAGTGCTTGCCAGAGGTGGGGGTGCTCCGTAGAATGCGCGCCACACCGAAGCGAAGGGTGATTAGCTCAGCTGGGAGAGCGTCTGCCTTACAAGCAGAATGTCGGCGGTTCGATCCCGTCATCACCCACCATTCGTTTCAAGTGTTTAGCGCAGCGGTAGTTCAGTCGGTTAGAATACCGGCCTGTCACGCCGGGGGTCGCGGGTTCGAGTCCCGTCCGCTGCGCCATATTCGGTAACCTGGACCACTGAACGCCAGGTCGCCACGGAAAACCCGCTGAAGCGGGTTTTTTTCTGTCTCAAGGTTGTACCCGCGGGATGTATCGTTTCACCGGTTTTCAGATTTTTTTGAAAAATATTCAATTAAATCAACATTTTACGAAAACCTGTGGCATAATGCGCCCCGTAACGAAGCGAAGGGTGATTAGCTCAGCTGGGAGAGCTTCTGCCTTACAAGCAGAATGTCGGCGGTTCGATCCCGTCATCACCCACCATTCGTTTCAAGCGTTTCGCGCAGCGGTAGTTCAGTCGGTTAGAATACCGGCCTGTCACGCCGGGGGTCGCGGGTTCGAGTCCCGTCCGCTGCGCCATATTCGGTATCTGGAACTGAACGCCAGACACCACAAAAAGCCCGCCTTGTGCGGGCTTTTTGCTGTCTGCGATTTATAAAATCGCCGCGCTACTGCGCCGCATTGCGGGCATGCCGATAATCGCTCACCGCCTCGTACACTGCCTTGCGCAAGCGATTGATCCCGCCAATCGGCCGATGCGCCTCGATGCCGAACCACGGGTTGAACGACAGGTTGTCGCATTGCAGATTCAGCGCCGGCGTGTCGAAGTCCTGCGCGGGCAGGGTGATCCGCGCCACGGTTTCAAACGGTGCATCCTGCTCACGCCACTCAATGCTCGTGTCCTCGATCGGCATGTATTTGTTCGCGTCCTGGCGCTGGATCTGCAAGGCGAAGCACGCCGGCACCCGATCCGTCGACAACTGCTGATTCAGTGCGCTGCGCAGGAAATTCGGCAAGTCGTGATTCTGTTTGGGCAGCGTATACGCCGGGCAACGCTCCGGATCCGGCACGACGCGGAATTTCGCATTGGCCTCACCGAACTTGTAGGGCGATACCGAGAAATATGTGGTCTCAGTCGGACTGTCCGGCGGCGCTGACAGGGTTGCCAGCGCGATGAATAGATGACGGACCTGCCAGGTGCGCGGATCCCACGTCGGAAAAAACGCCATGACCTTCTTGCCGTCAGCCTGCGCCGCTACATTCTGACGATACTCGGCGACATCGCTGACAAAGAAGTTCGGATGGCTGAACATCACGAAATCCTGTTCATGCTGCTCCTGGCGATTGCCGAGCAGTTGCGTGCCAGGAACCTCAAGCAACTTGATCGCCATTCCGCGCGCATCGCGAATGCTGTCGAATTGCGGATAGGCATTGCCGTTGGACAACCGGATCAGCGCCTGCCAGGTCTTGCCCGGCTCGCTGAACACACCCCGTCGCAGCGATTGCGCCAGTTCCGGTAACACCTGCACTTGCGCCTTCACGCAGCCATGCGCTTTGGCGTGGGCATCGCGCAGATAACGCGTGGGTTCGCGGTGCTGGTCGACGATGCGCACTGCGGTTTGGATGACGTCTTGGGTCATCGCCGCTTCGCCTGCTGGAATCTGTTCCTGCGCCGACACCGGCCCGCGATGCTGCCAGGCAAACCACGCGGTGGCGATGGCCCAGCCGAGCAGGGCGATGACCAGCAGAATCAGCAGAGTCTTGCCAAGCAAGCGCCCCAACCAGAGCCAGAACCGCGCGAGTGGTGGCAGTTCTCTTTTGAATGTCGGCATGATCATGGCAACTGCGCCTCCAGTGGTCCGCCCAATACTTTCAGGTATTCGAGCAGCGCCCAGCGCTCCTCGGGTTGCAGGAGGCGGCCGATCACCCCGTTACCGCGAGCGCTGGCGCGGAATTCGTGGCCGCTGTTGTGGTTGCCGCTGATGCGCGTGTCGAACAGAAAACCGTTGGTGAAAGGTTCGGTGCGATAGCCGAGGTGGTGCGGGTCGTATTCGAGCGTGCCTTTATAGAAGGTGGTGGCGCGCTCATCCTGCGGTGACAGCAACTGATAAAGGCTCGGCACCGAGCCGTTGTGCAGAAACGGCGCAGTCGCCCACACGCCAGCCAGCGGCCGGGCCTTGTAAGCGACTTTCTCGCGCACGCCGATCGGCAGGCCGAAACCATCCATGCGCGGTTTTTCTTCCGGCGTGATCTGCGCGTCGCGATAGGCACGGTTTTCCACGAATGCGGTGACGTAAGCGAGGCCCTTGGCCACCGACAATTGGCGCAGATCAAGCGGCTCCTTGGGTTCGGGGTGCAACTTGACGTCCATCTTTTGCAGCTCTTCGACATCCCATTGCAGCGCGCTCAGGTCGAAACGGTGACTGGCAACGTTGTTGGCCGCATTCGGATCGGTGCCGATCACCTCCACGGGAAGCATGTGCAAGTGCTGCACCCAGCGTTCGCCTTCCTGCGATTGGCGCGGGACATGGCAGCCGGCGCAGTTTTCCGCGAACAGCGCGCGGCCTCTGGCGGCCAGCGGCTTGTCGATCGCACCGAACAGATCTTCGGGCCAGGTTGGCGGCTTCAGCTGCTGCAAGGTTTCTTCGATGGCGTGCAGATCGCGCACGCGCACGCTGGAGGGGTAGCGCTCAGCGCCTTGCAGCGGCTGGCCATTGGCGTCGAAGAAATTCAGCGTGGCACCGACGCCGAGCGCCTCGCCGATGTTGCGCGCCATCGGCTGCTGGGCCGAGCCATTCCACTGCACCCAATCGAACGTCCACATGTCCCACAGCTGCGGGTAATCCACCGGGGCATCGGCCACGCGGTAGTTGGCGGGGGAAATCGCGTCGCCAAACGTAGCGTTGGCAATCCGGCCGAACGCGTCGGTGCGCCCCGGGCCTTCCTCGGTCGGGTACAGGCCGCGATGGGTGTCGTTCCACGCCACTTTGACGAAGGTGTTCAGCGAGGTCTTGAACTCGCTGCGCAATTGTTCGCGGCGCGCTTCGTAATCATCTCCGAGCACCTGGCGGGCGAAGCGCTCAAACTTCCATGGGTTGTAGTAAGTCGAGGCGAGACTGGCGACCAGGGCCTGTCCGAAACTGCCGCCGCGCAATGTAGGAACGCTGGAAGGCAACACGTGCTGTGCGCTGCCGCCATCGATACGCACGGCCTGGTCTTTATAGCGCAACTCGCCGGTGTGGCAAGCAGCGCAGGTGATGTCCAGATAATGCTCCGATGCGTTGCCGGGATTCTGGTGCCGGGCAAAACCGACGGGGAGGTTGCCGGGATTGTTCGGGCTAGATTTCTGCTGCGGGTCGACCAGGAAGCCGAAACGGGCGAGATGTTCAGGGGAGGCGAAGCGCTGCTCAGAGAAGGGCAATTCCAAAGCCTGGAACCACTCGTAACGCAGGCCTTTGACTTGCGTACCTTGCGGCGTGAAGTAGTAGGTCTGCCGTTGCTCTTCGCTCCATTGATCCAGGTAACGTACCTGTTGCGGCGGGGTGTAGAAGGGCAATTTCGGGTTGGCGACGTAATAGACAATCATCGCAACGGCGATTATCGCTAGCACGATCCCCAGAGTGAGAACGCGGAATAGAAGGCGCAAGTTAAACATCCTTGTCGAATTGTTGCGCTGTTATGCCTGAGCCATGACTGCTGGGCAAGTGGCCATTACGCCAGACGCTGAGGCAAGCTCCGATGACGCTTGTCGTCCGTGGATGACAGAAGCTTCATCCAGCCGTTGTCCAAATGCGTTTTAATCCCTGAACTTATCGGAAGATTCCTGCTCTCATGCCGGTAGCCATTGGTCGTGGCGGCCTGATAAGCTCGCGGCTTTACTCGATTGCCCATTCGGCGCATGAACAAGGAAATAGCATGAAACAGCATCGGTTGGCGGCGGCGGTAGCCCTGGTTAGCCTGGTACTCGCGGGTTGTGACTCGCAGACCAGCGTAGAGCTGAAAACCCCGGCGCAAAAAGCTTCCTACGGCATCGGCCTGAACATGGGCAAAAGCCTTGCCCAGGAAGGCATGGATGATCTGGACTCCAAAGCGGTAGCCCAGGGCATCGAAGATGCCGTTGGCAAGAAAGAACAGAAGCTGAAAGATGAAGAACTGGTCGAAGCCTTCGCCTCGCTGCAAAAGCGTGCTGAAGAGCGTATGGCCAAGATGAGTGAAGAGTCGGCAGCCGCCGGCAAGAAATTCCTCGAAGAAAACGGCAAGAAGGCCGGTGTCACCACCACCGCTTCGGGCCTGCAGTACGAAGTAGTGAAGAAAGCCGATGGCCCACAGCCTAAGCCGACCGACGTCGTCACTGTTCACTACACCGGCAAGCTGACCAATGGCACCGTGTTCGACAGCTCCGTAGAGCGCGGCAGCCCGATCGATCTGCCAGTCAGTGGCGTGATCCCGGGTTGGGTTGAAGGTCTGCAACTGATGCACGTTGGCGAGAAGTACAAACTGTACATCCCTAGCGATCTGGCTTACGGCGCTCAGTCGCCAAGCCCGGCAATCCCGGCCAACTCGGTTCTGGTTTTCGACCTGGAACTGCTGGCCATCAAGGATCCAGCCAAAGAAGACGCCGCTGCCAAGTAACACGCAACGGCATCGCCAACAACGCCTCGCTTATGCGGGGCGTTGTTGCATCTGCAGGTCAGGAAAGGTAAACAGAGCGAACTGACGCCGTTCAACACAGTCATAGCTTTGAGGCTGCCCGCGCTAGACGCCCTGAGCCGCCAAGTCAATGAAATATTGGGCTTTTTTATGTGAGTAAAAAACGCCCGATCTAAGCGCAGCCCTTATGAAACGGGGTTCTCAGCGCTGAAATGCAGCTCTGTTCACAAGGTTATCCACAATTTGTGTGGATAACATTTCAACGGGAAGAATAGATGAAAGCTCCGTGGAATTTCGCTCGATTCCTGCCGTTGGCCGGTCGCCTGCTGGCCCGTGGACGCCTGCCGACCCTGTTGTTTGCCGTGGCCAGCAAAGGCGCCGCGCAAGGCAATCGCTTGGGCAAACTCAAGGATGATCTGCGCTTGCTACAGTCGCTGTGCCTGGCCTACTGGCGTGGCGAGTATCGCGCGATCAGTGCCAAGTCGCTGATTTCGGTGGTGGCGGGCCTGATGTATTTCCTCAGCCCGGTCGATGCCATTCCGGATTTCATTCCCATGTTCGGCATGCTCGATGACATCGCTGTCCTCGCCTGGCTGATGAAAACCCTCGATGACGAGCTCAACGCCTTCCGCCTGTGGCGCAAGCGCCAGCAACCCGAAAAGCTGGCCGTGGTTGAACGCCTCCCTGATACCCCTGAACAATTGCAGTTGCAAGGCCCGAAAAAGCCCTGACTGACCAAGACTGCCTACAGATAGATACCACTCGCGACCTTGGCCGCTGTTAGGATTACACTTCTAGGGAAAAGTGCCGACTCGCTAAGTGGTGTTGTCCTACGGGGTAGTCATGGATATTCAGATAATTGCACGCGATGGCGAACCCGAATACGCGGTTCTGCCGTGGGCTCAATATCAGGCTTTACTGAAAGCAGCAGGGATCAACGCAACACCGGTGCAGCAGCCAGCAGCGCCGCTCGCCGCCTCGCCGGAGCCGATTCTTCCGGGTCTGGATCAATTACGCAGTTTGCGCGAAGGGAAGGGCATCGCCATCGAGGCGCTGGCCCGCACGGTAGGCATCAGCCCGTCTTACCTGGCCATGATCGAAAGTGGTGAGCGTCAGCCCGACGCCGCGATTCGCCGCAGCCTGGCCTGGGAACTGACGGTGCCGGGTTGGAGGGACGAATCGTGAGCGTACGCATCAGCCGTCAACATTGGGACGGATTGCTGGGGGAACTGGACCAGGCGCGCCGTCAGCGCCATCTTCTGACCTATCGAGCCTTGCTTGAGCGTTTGCAGCTGCCGACACCGGCGATGCAGACACTGACGGCTGCGCTGGAGCATCTGGCCGCACTGGATGCCAAAGCCGAGCAGCCGTTGCGCAGTTCGCTGGTCATCAGTCAGGGCGCGAGTCGTTTGCCGCGTACCGGGTTCTTTGAATGTGTCGAGCGTCTGGGGCGCTTTTCCGGGCCGTCAGATGGCGTTGCGGCGGCGTCCTGGCATGCGTCGGAAGTGGTGCGCGTCTTCGAATACGAATACCCGGAATCGGCGGAGGCCTGAGTGTTTCTGCGGCTCAAGGCGCGGGCCGGTTACTGGCTGGCCCGCAGGCTGTTTCATTGGTCGTGGTTCGTTCGCCAGCCGCGTGGCTGGCGCTGGCTCGAAGGCCAGTTTGCACGAATGGCCAACCTCGGCGATGTCGGTGCGCAAAGCTTTTATGGGCACATTCTGACTTTTCGCGGCGTCGGGTTGGGCGCGCGTGAAGAAGGCGTGCGTTTACTGCGTCTGGCGGCGTTGGCCGGCGATGGTAAAGCCGCTTATCAAGTTGGCGTGATCAGCCTCGCCGGTACCCCGAGCAAGGCGCCGGATCCCGTTGAGGCCGCTCGTTGGTGGAGCATGGCCGCCAAGGCCGGCCACCCGTTGGCCGAGCTGAAGCTGCAACAGCTGAAGGCTGGTGATTCAACGCAGTAATTCCATGTATGTCTTCTAAGTAAACGCGGCGTGAGGTTTCCTCACGCCGCGTTTACGTTTCTGCCTGCACGTTTTTCGCTTGATGCTGGATTGCAGATTAGTCCTACATCCTTTGCCTACTCGCCTGACTTCTTTCCTCTTTGATCCCCCGCACAGTTCCCGCGACTAATTTCTTGCGCGAGGGACCGCTCATGCTTCAGCCCGTTTTTCAGTCCACCTTGTTTGCTCGCGTGTGTTGATGGAAGCCATCGCGCGCATCGAGCAGGAACTCGACAGCTTTCCGCAAACGCTCAGCCTCTACCGCAAACAGCTTGATCACTGGCTCAGTCGCAGGGCGGACCAGATCAGCGAGGCAGCAGACCTGCCATCGCTGGTGGGTATGGAGCGGATCATCCGCTTCGGCGATAGCAGTACGTCGGTCAGCAGCAGCGACGACGAATTTTCCTCCAGCGTCGTCCAGTGCCCGCACGGCGGGCTGATGCAAATCGAGAGCAAGTTCGAATCGGTCTACGACATCCCGCTGGGCAACATTTCCGTCGATGTGGTCGACGTGGATAGCGGCAAAACCGCGCCGGTCACCCTTGATCAGCAGGGCAAGGGCGAGTTCAGAGGCGACGAGGGCAAGTTCTACCGCGTTCTGGTCCACAGCGCTGTCACCTCCAGTCAAGTCGACGAGCTGTTCAAATCCTACGACGGTTTGACCGGCGAACTTGAGCGCTGGCTGCGTAGCGAGTGGCAAGGTTTCAAGCCGCAGTGGTCACAGTCGGTGGCG
The DNA here is from genome assembly GCF_040310465.1 of Pseudomonas sp. H26/SER47-MNA-CIBAN-0231. NCBI lineage: Bacteria > Pseudomonadati > Pseudomonadota > Gammaproteobacteria > Pseudomonadales > Pseudomonadaceae > Pseudomonas > Pseudomonas sp. H26/SER47-MNA-CIBAN-0231. The sequence continues at coordinate 72,943 of NZ_JBEOPW010000002.1, forward strand.
ACCGCAGCCAGCAACGGCATGCTCGCCGGCAGTTGGGCGGCCATCGAAGGGGTATGGGACAGCCTCGGTCTGCTCTCGGAAATCCTCCAGGACCCCGGCAAGTTTGCCGAGCGTCTAGGCAGCGGCGCGGCTGATCTGATCGAGCTGGCACAGACCGCTCCGGATCTCATGGAAAAGCTGCAGTTGCTGGTCAGTGACGAAGCGGCGATGTGCTTGCTGCTACGGTCGGCGAGTCTGTGGCTGGACATGCTGCCGCCCAGCGAGGTTGCCGGCAAGTCTGCTGAAGTGGCGTCGATGATGATCGTGCAACTGATCATCGATGTGTTGATCAGCGTGGTGCTGACGTTTGTCGGAGCGGGGGCGGGGATCGCTTATCTGACGCTGCGTCTGGCAGACCGCGCAACGCAGCTGTTCAACGTCGCCAAGCGTCTGGTCAAGGCGCTGTTCAGCATCGTCAACGCCTTTATTGAATACGTTGACCGCTACAAAGCCGTTGCCGCGCGGGGCATCGCCGCCGGGGTGAAAAAGGGCCGGATGCAATTGCGCTGGGATGCCAAGCGCAACGCCATGTTGAAGAAAGACGAGCCACACGACGACGCGCCCGACCAAGCGAAAAACCCCAACGGCGATGCCGCCGATTGCGTGCCCAAAACCTGTACCAACGGCTGCCCGGTGTCGATGGTCACCGGCGAAGAACTGCTGACCCTGACCGACGCAGTGCTTGATGGCGTGCTGCCCTTCGAGTTCACCCGCTTGTACCGCAGCAGCGCGGTCGAGATCGACATCGGCCTGGGTTTCGGCTGGAGCCATACGCTGGCCCATCGCCTGTCCTTCGACGGCGATGGCGTGATCTGGATCGACCACGAAAACCGCCGCACCCGCTTTCCCCTGCCCAACGTCGCGCGCCCAGCGATTCACAACAGCCTGTCGCGGGCGGCGATCTTTCTCGGCGATGAGCCGGAAGAACTGATCCTCGCCCTGGCCGGTGACAGCGCGCGGTTCTATCACTTTCGCGCCGGACGACTGACCGCAATCAGCGATGTCTACGGTAATCGTCTGACCCTGCAACGCGATCGCTCCGACCGCATTCAGCGTCTGGACAACGGCGCCGGACGCGCCCTGCTGTTGCGTTATGACCGCGCGCAACTGGTGGCGGTCGATTACCAAGTCTTTGTTCAGGGCGAGTGGACCACCGAACAAAACCTTGCCACCTACAGCTTCGATGCGCGGCAACGCCTGCTGGTCGCGACCAACGCGGTGGGCGACAGCGAACGCTACGACTACGACGATCACCACGTCATCCTCCAGCGCCAGCTAACCGGCGGCGCGAGCTTCTTCTGGGAGTGGCAGCGCGAGGGCAAAGCCGCCCGCTGCGTGCGCCACTGGGCGTCGTTCTCGCAGATGAACACCCGTTACGTCTGGAACGATGACGACGCCAGCGTGACCGTGCATTACGTCGACGGCACCGAAGAAGTCTACGTCCACGACGATCGTGCGCGGCTGGTGCGTCAGGTTGCGGCCGATGGCGGCGAGCAGCTCAAGGCCTATGACCAGCAGGGGCGCTTGATCGCCGAGCAGGATGCGTTGGGCGCGGTCACCGAATACCGCTACGACGAAGTCGGACGGCTGATCGCGCTGATTCCGCCGGACGATGCACCAACGTCCTACGAGTACCGCAACGGTTTTCTCTACAAGCGTTGCCGTGGTGATGCGGTGTGGATTTACCGGCGCAACGCCGAAGGCGCCGTTACCGAAGCGGTCGATCCCGACGGCCAGGTCACCCATTACTACTACAACCTGCGCGGGCAATTGCTGTCGCTGCGTTATCCGGACAGCAGCCGCCACCGCTGGGTGTGGAACGAGCTCGGCCAGCTCATCGAAGAAACCCTGCCCGATGGCGGCGTGCGGCGCTTTTCCTACGATGCGCTGGGACGGCGGATTACCACCCAGGACGAATTTGGTGTTGTCAGTCGTCAGGAGTGGGACGCGGCCGGCCGACTGATCCTGACGACTTCTCCTACGGGCAGCACCCGCGCCTACAGCTACGGCGCCTACGGGCAGATCACCGCTGAGCGCGACGAGCTCGGTCGTATCACCCGCTATGAATATGACGATGATCTGCACCTGGTCTCGCGGCGGATCAATCCTGACGGCACCCGCGTGCAGTATCGCTATGACCATGCGCGGCTGTTGCTGACCGAGATTGAAAACGAATCGGGCGAAAAGTACCGACTGGATTACACGCCGACCGGATTGATCCGACAGGAAACCGGGTTTGATGGGCGGCGTACGGCTTACGTCTACGACCTCAACGGGCACCTGCTGGAGAAGACCGAGTTTGGGGATTTCGGCCCCAGTCTGGTCACCCACTATGAGCGCGACAAGGCCGGGCGTTTGCTGGTCAAGACCCTGCCCAATGGCGCCAAGATCCGCTACGACTACGACCGCCTCGGCCGCTTGGTTGCTGTCGATGACGGCCAGAACCATCCGCTGGCCTTCGAGTATGACCGTCAGGATCGGCTGATCACCGAGCATCAGGGCTGGGGCACTCTGCGCTACGCCTATGACGCCTGCGGCCAGCTCAAGCGCCTGCGTCTGCCGGATAACAGCAAGCTCGATTATCACTACGCCAAGGGCGGTGCGCTGTCAGCCATCGACCTCAATGGCACGCCGCTCACGCGCCACGTCTACCACTGCGGTCGTGAACAGCAACGCCAGCAGGGTCTGCTGCTCAGCGAATATTCCTACGACGATCAGGGCCGCTTGCTCGCCCACGCCGTAGGCCATCGCCACGCCTCGCTGTACCGCCGCGATTATGCCTACAGCGCCAACGGCAATCTCGAGCACATTGCCGACAGCCGCCACGGCCAGCGCACCTACGGCTACGACGCCCTCGACCGGTTGATCCGCGTACGCCACTCGCGCGACGAACTGCCCGAATCCTTCGCCCACGACCCGGCCGGCAACCTGCTGATGCAGGATCGCCCCGGTCCCGCGCAGATCAAAGGCAACCGCCTGCTGATGCAGGGCGACCGCCATTACGACTACGACGCCTTCGGCAACCTGATCCGCGAACGCCGTGGCCACGGCCAGACCCTGGTCACCGAATACCGCTACGACTGCCAGCACCGCCTGATCGGCCTGACCCGCCCCGACGGCCAGACCGCCACTTATCACTACGACGCCTTCGGCCGGCGCATCCGCAAAACAGTGGATGGCGCCGTCACCGAATTCTTCTGGCAAGGCGAACACCTCGTCGCCGAAAGCAGCGCCACGCAATACCGCAGCTTCCTCTACGAACCCGGCACCTTCCGCCCACTCGCGATGCTCGATGGCAAAGGCCCGAAAAAGGCCTGCCCCTTCTACTACCAACTCGACCACCTCGGCACCCCACAGGAACTCACCGACTACAGCGGCGAAATCGTCTGGTCCGCGCAATACGACGCCTACGGCAAAGTCGCCGCCGTCACCCTGGCCGGCGAAGACTACCTCGACCAACCGCTGCGTTTTCAGGGGCAGTATTTCGATGTTGAAAGCGGATTGCATTACAACCGGCATCGGTATTACGACCCGAGATTGGGAAGGTATCTGACCCCGGACCCGGTGAAGCTCGCGGGTGGGTTGAACCAGTACCAGTACGTGCCGAATCCGACGGGGTGGGTGGATCCGTTGGGGTTGAGTTGCATTTGTCCACCGTCAGCGCCGCGACGTCCTATGCGGTACGAGGCTGGTCGCGTGGTCGTCGAAGAGGGAGCGCCCCCGCTGCCAAAGATGACGGCGCAGGAACGACGGGCGAGGATTGATGAAGTGGCTGAGGAGAATGCGAAACGGCGCGTTTATGAGTACGAAGAACGTTATGACATGCACACGGTAAGGAAACACGGTCCCGAAATTCCTGATCATGCTCTAAAACAGCGCGCTATCGATGGCACTGATCCTCACACTGGAATCACTCCATTTCCTCCAAGGGGAAATCCCAGCTCACAGTTTCATAACTGGCGCATGCATTTGGGAGCATTGAACAAGGCGATGACGAAAGATAAAAATGGCTTAATCAGACATACTGGTAAAGATCACAATGAGACTCCAATTGTCAGGTTGGAGTTGCCCGGCGCAGGGCGTGGCTGGAAGCCGAATAGGAACGATCCTGAAAACCCGATTTTGAATGAAAATATGAATTGGTTTGAGGTTAAATTCGATAAAATCAACACCCAAGAGCCATTCACGGGTTACCCCTCGGAGAAGAAAATATGATTAAAGATCCGTATTTGGACGAGCTTTTCAAGCCAAGGTTTACTTGGTTTATTGGTGTCTTGGATGTTTATGATCGGGAGGAAACTCGCGGCATGGAGCTGGGCGCATATAATCCAGATATATCAGAGGATAGAGAGAGGCTAATAAGGAAGTATTGTTTGAACTTGCCCTATCTTTCGTACAGGCATAAGTTTGTTTTGTTCGAGGCGTTAGAAGAAGCGCTAAGCAATTCGGCCTATGACTTTGAAAGCTTATTCGATATTGATGAAAGCGAAACCTGCAGTTGGCCTAGGGCAGAATGGTACTCGTTGGAGAGTCCCCGCTGTTTTTTTGCAGATGTGTACCGTTTGGCTGCTGAAGTTTGGAGGGAGGATATTGATAAGGCTGCTCGCGAAGATAGGTCTACATGGTGATTGCCATTAGAATGTGAGGGTTATAGTCTGTTGGTGGAAGTGGCGGCAAGTTAGGCGGTTGCTCAGAATTGATAAATTAGCTGCTGCTTAATTTTTTCACACTCTTACAATGTTGGAGTTACTTGGTGGGGACGGGTTTTAATAAGCAAGAAATATTTCAAGCCATAGTACCGATCCGACACTTCAGGTTTTACCGGCCAAACTCATTTTCACTTCAAAAATGAAACAGCAGAAGAAAATCGCTCGTAGCGTATGGTATGGACTCGAAGGGACGAGCTACGACAATATTGCACAAGAACTTCCGTGCAAAGATCACTCAAGTCGAAAGTGGGTCTCAATATATGCTATATACAAATATTCTTTCTCAGGCGATCCGCATCAATATTACGATTTTATTCATAAATCGAAAGGGTTTAGGTTTTCGATTGTAGTGTTTACTTTGGCTATTAAAGAAATTGGCTCCAGCGATGGTATTGATGATCGGGATGTCGTGATATTAAACTTTGTGTCCGTTAATTCTGAGGAGGATATCTATACGGTTTTGGAACGGCTCGCGATCAATCCGGAATTATTCTGCCCCCCATGGCGGTGCGGGTATCCGATTTGATTAGTCCATTGCCACCGCCGGCGTAGAGCACACAACGCGATGTTGATGGAGTCTGTGAACTAACGAATTCACACGAGAGTAATATGGGGCGAGCCTCATCAAACGGAAAAATGAGCATTTACAAAGTGATTTCTAGAAAAGTATGGTGGGGGCTGGAAGCTAGAAATTACACAGAGATAGCCCAAGAGATGCCTTCGCATGATCGTTCGCTTCGGAAATGGGCTGCCATTTATGCTGTGTATCACTTGAATTTTATGGATAGGCACCCAGGAGAACGCTATTACGACTTCCTTGAGGATTCCAAGAGCTCTAAGTTCGTCTTCATTGAGTTCACCGTGCCAGTTCATATTTTGGAAACCAGAGATAGTTTTGGTGCTAGCGATATCACAATTACAAAACTGAAAAAAATGGAGACGGAGGACGAAATAAATGCCTTTCTTGAATTGAATGGGATTAATCCAGAGTTGTTCGTTCCCCCTTGGGCTTGCGACTATCCGATAGATTGAGAATTAGTCGTGACTACTTACTACCCTTCCGTGTCTTGAAAGAGGGGCATGTGATCGCTAGATTATGATTGTGAACTACATGGAGTTCATGATGCGCTACTGTGCTGGGGTTTAACCAACTAGCTGTGATGTCTGGGCCGGAGGCGCTGCAGCATCGAGCAAATACACACTAAACCCCACAACCCCCTTCGCATGATGCTTAGCCTGCGAAGCCATCTCCGCAAGCTGGCTGGCATCAAGCGTTGCGCAAGCTTCAGGTCGCAGATGTACCACCCCGATCGATAACGACAACAACGCAAACTCCTGCCGCACGCCTTGGCGATTGGGTGCAACGAAGCAGCCGGCCTCCAGATGCTCGGGGCGATAGAAGCGGCGGCATTGGCTTTGGAAATCGTCGAGCAGTTGGTTTAGACGTTTGCGCCAGTCTTCGGGGCCGAGGACGAGGAGGAAGTCGTCGCCGCCGATGTGGCCGACGAAGTCGCGGGTGGGGTCGATGCGTTCGTTGAGGCATTGGGCCAGGCAGAGCAGGACTTCGTCGCCACGGCCGTAGCCGTAGATGTCGTTGAAGGGTTTGAAGCTGTCGATGTCGACGTAGCAGATGATCGACTCGCGGGCCTGTTGCAGCAGGCGCGTGAGGCATTGCTGGATTGGTACGTTGCCCGGGAGCAGGGTAAGGGGATTTGCGTAGCGTGCCTGCTGGATTTTCAGTTCGGTGATCAGTTTCAGCACGTCGATCACCCGGCCGAGGCCGAGGTAACTGCCGTTGAGGGTGATGATGAAGTCTTCTTCGATGCGCTGGCGGGCGCGGCTGGTGATCAGGCGGCTGACCTGCTGCAGCGACTGGCTGATTTCCACGGCGAGGAAATCATCGTTCATCAGGCGGCTGATCGGTTTGCGCGCGAACAGATCGGTGGCAAACGGTTTGAGCAGTGCGTCCGACAGCGAGTGGCGATGGACGATGCCGCAGGGCTGGCCTTGTTCGTCGAGCACCGCGAGCGAATTGAGATTGGCCTGGCGGCGGAAGGCTTCCAGTACCGTCGCGGTGGGCGTATCGCGTTGCACGGCGGGCTGGTCGTTGAGCAGGGCGCTGAGGTCGCTGCCTTCGTCATTCAGCGCGACGGCGCTGCTATCGTGTTTGGGCATTAAGGCGCGAGCGTCGCGGGATGGATGTTCCTGAGGGCGGCCGAGCAGGTAGCCCTGCACCAGGTCGACGCCCATTTCAGTCAGCACCGCGAGTTCTTCCGGTAGCTCGATGCCCTCGGCGATGACTTGCGCGCGCGAGGCTTTGGCGATTTGCAGAATCGAACCGACAAACTCTCTTTTCAATGCATCCTGATGAATACCGTCGATGAAGTGCCGGTCGATCTTCACGTAATCCGGACGCAATTCCGACCACAGGCGCAGGCTCGAATAGCCTGCGCCCAAGTCGTCCAGCGCAATGGAAAAACCCATCGCCCGATAGTGATGCAGAGCGGTTTGCAGCAACTGGAAGTCATCGATTGGCGTCTGCTCGGTGAGCTCGATGACCACTTGGCTCGGCGCAATGCCCAAGTCCTGCAGCAGTTGCAACGTACGCCCGGGTTGGTGCGCGGCTTCGAGCAAGGATTCTGGCGAGACGTTAAGGAACAGCTTGCCCGGCAGTTGCTGCTCATTGAAGCGGCGACAGGCGCTTTGCCGGCAGGCGATCTCCAGTTCGCTCAATCGGCCAGCCTGTCGCGCCACGGCGAACAGGGCAATCGGCGAGTGAAGAGGGCTGTTGGACGGGCCACGGGTCAGGGCTTCGTAACCGAGAATGCGGCGTTCGGAAAGACAGATGATCGGCTGGAACAGGCTGTGTAAACCGCTTTGAGTCAGGATCGAGCTCAACGCGCTCAGCTGTTCGGTCGTGGTCATGGTAGTCTCTGGCGATAAAAAAAGGACCGGGAGCGCTTGCTCCCGGTCCTTTATTGCACGACAGAATGATGACTGTTTGATGACGATCCGGGGATCGTCAGCACTAAATTGCCATCACTTACTTCTTGGCCACCTGATTGCTCAGTTTCAGGTAATCCAGCAGGACGCGCCCGGTTTCGCTCAGGTAGGCATCATCTTCCGGTTTGACCTTGTCCGGCTCGGCAGCGGCCAATGCGTCTTCGTCTTCTTTCTTCAGCTCTTTGAGCGGTTCTTCGCCTTTGGCCTTGCGACGGATGTTCTCCATCGCCAGCTGCTTGGCGTCGATGTCGGCGTGCTGGGCACGACGATCGGCTTCGTTGAGGCTGACGGTTTTTTCTTCCATCAGTTTCTGCGCCAGGGCCAGCTTGTCGCGGATGAACACGAACTCGGCATCCTTGTTGGTGCGCGCGTCATGTTCGGACTTCAGCTGGGCGAGAAACGGCTTGAACGGATCGGCCGCTGGTTTGATCGCCGCGCGGATGGTGTCCCACGGCATGGCTTCCGGCAGGGCGCTTTCACCGATTTCCTTGGTGTCGATCAGCGACGGGTAGTCGATGTCCGGCAGCACGCCCTGGTGCTGGGTGCTCTGCCCGGAGACACGATAAAACTTGGCCAGGGTCAGTTTCAGTTCGCCATGGTTCAGCGGCTGAATAGTCTGCACGGTGCCTTTGCCGAAGGTCTGACCACCGATGATCAGCGCGCGGTGGTAGTCCTGCATGGCGCCGGCGAAGATTTCCGAGGCCGAGGCGGACAGGCGGTTGACCAGCAGCGCCATCGGGCCTTTGTAGAACGCGCCCGGGTTTTCGTCCTCGAGGACGTCGACACGGCCATCGGCATTACGCACCAGCACGGTCGGACCTTTATCGATAAACAGGCTGGTCAGTTCGGTGGCTTCCTGCAGGGAGCCGCCGCCGTTGTTGCGCAGGTCGATGACCACGCCGTCGACTTTGTCCTTCTGCAGCTCGGTGAGCAGCTTCTTGACGTCGCGGGTGGTGCTCTTGTAGTCCGGATCACCGGCACGGAAGGCCTTGAAGTCGAGGTAGAAGGCCGGGATCTCGATCACGCCGAGTTTGTAGTCCTTGCCGTCCTGTTTCAGGCTGAGAATCGACTTCTTCACGGCCTGGTCTTCGAGCTTCACCGCTTCACGGGTGATCGGCACGATCTTGGTGGTCTGATCGTTTGGCGCATTGCTCGCCGGAATCACTTCCAGGCGCACCACGGTGCCTTTCGGACCGCGAATCAGTTTGACCACTTCGTCCAGACGCCAGCCGACCACGTCGACCATTTCCTTGTTGCCCTGGGCAACGCCGATGATCTTGTCGGCCGGAGCGACCTGCTTGGTCTTGTCCGCCGGGCCTGCCGGCACCAGACGCACGACCTTCACTTGATCGTTGTCGCTCTGCAACACGGCACCGATGCCCTCGAGGGACAGGCTCATGTTGATGTCGAAGTTTTCCGCGTTATCCGGCGACAGATAGTTGGTGTGCGGGTCGTAGGACATGGCGAAGGTGTTGATGTACGCCTGGAAGATGTCCTCGGCGCGGGTCTGGTCGAGACGCGCCAGCTGATTCTTGTAGCGCTTGGTCAGGGTTTCCTGGATCTGCTTCGGGTCTTTGCCGGCGATCTTCTGGCGCAGCACTTCGTCCTTGACGCGTTTGCGCCACAGGTCGTCGAGTTCTGCGGTGGACTTGAGCCAAGGCGCGTCCTTGCGATCGATCAGCAAGGTCTCCTTGGTGTTGAAGTCCATCTTGTCGACGCCTTTGTTCAGCTCGGCAAGGGCGAAGTCCAGACGCGCCTTGACGCGGTCCAGATAGCGCTTGTAGATGGTGAACCCGGCGTTGAGGTCGCCGCTTTTGAGGAAGTCGTCGAACTGCGTCTTCCACTTGTCGAATTCGGCGATGTCGCTGGCCATGAAATAGCTGCGCGACGGGTCGAGCAGCTTGATGTAGCTGTCGTAGATGATCACCGAGCGCGCATCGTCGAGCGGCGGCTTGCTGTAGTGGTGACGCTTGAGCAACTCGACGACGTTCAGGCTGGCGATGACTTCATCGCGATCAGGCTGCAACTTGTCCCAGCTGTTGGCTGCGAATGTGGTGCCCGACACCGGCAACAGGCCGATACCGATGAAAAGAGCGAGGGCGGTGCTGGGGAGCAGATGCTTCATGCTGATTCGACGCGGGGACAATTGATAACGCATATTAGGCCGTCTTTGAAGTCGCCGGTTCTTTGAGAGCCGGTCGCATAATGCAAAAAGCCCGGCGCTACAGCTTCGGGCTCAGTCCAGACTCACTATGGAGGCAGTGTGAAGGCATTGCAAGGCGTTGAAGGTCAAGTGGCATGGGTTGAAGAGCCGAGCCCTACCTGCGATGTAGGACAAGTCCGCATCCGGGTGGCGGCAGCCGGCCTCAATCGCGCCGATTTATTACAGAAGGCAGGGCTTTATCCGCCGCCCCCCGGTGCCAGCCACGTGCTCGGTCTTGAGTGCTCCGGGGTGATCAGCGAAGTCGGTGCGGGCTCGTCCTGGCAGGTCGGCGATCGGGTTTGCGCCTTGCTGGCCGGGGGCGGCATGGCCGAAGAGGTGGTCGTCGACGGACGGCACGTGCTGCCGGTGCCCGAAGGTGTTTCGCTGATCGAGGCGGCGGCATTGCCCGAGGTGTACGCCACCGTCTGGCTGAATGTGTTTCAACTTGCAGCGTTGAAGCCCGGTGAGAAAATTCTCCTGCACGCCGGCGCAAGTGGAATCGGTTCAGCCGCCATTCAGCTGTGCAAAGCCTTCGGCAACCCGTGCTGGGTCAGCGTCGGTTCCGCCGAGCGCCTGGCTTACTGCGAAGCGCTGGGTGCGCAGGGCGGCGTGGTGCGCACCGATGATCTGGAGAGCCTGCGCGACTTCGGGCCGTTCGACGTGATTCTCGATCCGGTGGGCGGCAATTATTCAGCATTGAACCTCAAGCTGATGGCGCTGGACGGGCGTTGGGTGCTGATCGGTTTGATGGGCGGGCGCGAGGCGAAGCTGGATCTGGCGCAGGTGTTGGCCAAGCGTGTGCAACTGCTCGGTTCAACGTTGCGCAGTCGTGGCGATCAGTTCAAGGCCGATCTGCTCAGTGACCTGGGCCAGCATGTCTGGCCGCTGTTTGCCGAGGGCCGCTTGCGTCCGCAATTGGCCAAAGCGTTTGCGGTGAAGGATGCCGAAGCAGCGTTTGCCGAACTGGCGAGCAATACGGTGGCGGGCAAGTTGGTGTTGGTGATCAATGAGGGTTTGAGCTGACAGCAAAACAAGGTCAAAAGATCGCAGCCTTCGGCAGCTCCTACAGAGGCACGCATTCCAAAAGTAGGAGCTGCCGAAGGCTGCGATCTTTTGCTTTTATTTCCAGAGGTGGATCGGCCAGCCGGCCTTTTCGGCGTGCTCAAGCAGCACCGGATCCGGATTGACCACGTGCGGGAAGTCCACCTTAAGCAACAACGGCAGATCGTTGCGCGAATCGGAATAAAAACTCGCGCCTTCGAGGTTTTCTTCTTCGGCATCCAGCCATTCCAGCAAGCGGGTGATCTTGCCTTCGCGGTAAGTCAGGGTGCCGACGGTGTTGCCGCTGTACACGCCATGGGCGACTTCCAGTTCGATGGCCAATATCTCGTCGATGCCCAGACGATCAGCGATCGGGCGAACCAGGTGCGCACCGGATGCCGAAATCACCAGAATCCGGTCGCCGGCCTTGCGGTGGGCGGCGATGGTTTTGGTCGCGTCGCTGAAGATGATCGGTTCAATGAAATCTTCCACCCACGGGCCAACCAAGTGCTCGATTTCCTCAGGGGTACGGCCAATCAATGGTTCGAGACTGAAGGCCATATAGTCCTCCATCGCCAGATGTCCGCGGCCATAGGCATCCATCAGTTCCTTGTCGCGCTGCATGAACGACTCGCCATCGACCCAGCCGAGGCGGACCATCTGCTCACTCCATAGCGAGGAGCAGTCGCCGTGGATCAACGTTTCGTCCAGATCAAAAATTGCCAAAGCCATCGGGTTCTCTCCGAGAACAGCTGCAAGCTACGAGCTAATAGCTGCAAGAATTAAAATCAGGTGCACCGCAGTCTACAACTTGAAGCTTGTAGCTCGAAGCTTGCAGCTGCTTTTATGCTACTTCGCACAAGGCCGTTGGATCGATGGAAAGTGCCAGGCGCTGTCCGTCGGGATGCAGATCGGCGGCGGAGCGGTTGAGCACATCCACCACCAGTTCCACGCCGCGCGCTTCGACGCGATAGCGAATGACGTTGCCGAGCAGGCTGTGGCTGCGGATCTGCGCGTCGAGTTCGCCGTCGAGGCTCAATTCGATGGCTTCCGGGCGGATGGCGATGCGGTGGTTGATCGGCCGTTGCAACAGCTTCGACGCAGCCTCGGCGTCGAGCAGGTTGTAGTTGCCGATGAAGCCGGCGGCGAATACATCGACCGGCGCGGTGTAGAGGGTTTCGGCGTCGCCGCTCTGGACGATCTTTCCCTGATTCATCAGGAAAATCCGGTCCGACATGGTCAGCGCTTCTTCCTGATCGTGGGTGACGAAGATCGTGGTCAGGCCGAGTTCGCGCTGGATCTGACGGATCTGTTCGCGCAAGTGCTTGCGAATCCGAGCATCGAGCGCCGACAGCGGCTCATCCAGCAGCAACAAGCGTGGGCGGGTCACCAGCGACCGGGCGAGGGCGACACGTTGGCACTGCCCACCTGACAGTTGATGCGGATAGCGGCTGGCGAAGTCGTGCAGTTCAACCAGTTTCAACACTTCAGAGACGCGCTTGTGGCTGTCATCGGCGTTGACCTTTTGCATGCGCAGGCCGAAGGCGACGTTCTGTTCGACGGTCATGTTGGGGAATAGCGCGTAGCTTTGAAAGACCATACCGATGCCACGTTTCTGTGGGCTCAACGGCACGAGGTCGACACCGTCGAGGAGGATCTTGCCGCCATCCACCGGGGTCAGCCCGGCGATGCAGCGCAGCAAAGTCGACTTGCCGCAACCGGACGGGCCGAGCAGGGTGACGAACTCGCCTTTGTTGATTTCGCAATCGATGTCGCTGAACACCGTGGTGCCGGCATAACTTTTCTGCAGGTGTTGGACGCTGACGTAGCTCATTCGCTTTTGTCCTTGTTCAAGATGTTGGCGATCCAGGTCAGGACCAGCACGAAAAAGAAATACGAAATGACCAGCGCACTGGTGAAGTGGCCGCTGCTGTTGCGCATGTTGTTCAGGTACACCTGCAGGGTTTCGTAGCGGGTGCCGACGAGGATGTTGGCGAACACGAACTCTCCGAAGAGGAACGAGAAAGACAGTAGCAGCGCCACCATCAGGCCTTTGCGCAGATTCGGCAGCACCACCAGAAACGCCGCTTGAAAAGTGCTGGCGCCAAGCAGTTGCGCGGCGTCCATCAGGTCGCGCAGGTTGATCGCTTGCAGGTTGTTGGTGATCGCGCGGTACATGAAAGGCAGCGCCACGGTGAAGTAGCAGCCGATCAGAATCCATGGCGTACCGACCATCGCCATCGGCCCGGAACCGTAGAGCTGCAACAGCCCCACCGAGGACACCACCGGCGGTACCGCGAAGGGCAGCAGGATGAGGATGTTCATCAGCGCATCGAGTTTCGGAAAGTAGTAATGCACGACAAACAGCAGCGGCAGGATCAGCACCACCGATAACACCAGCGCGCCGACGCAGACGATCAGCGACTGCCCGAATGCGTGGAGAAAGCGCGGATCGCTCCACAGCTGGATGTACCACTTGAAGGTGAAGCCGCTGGGCAGAATCGTTGCCGACCAACTGCTGGCGATCGAATAGACCAGCGTGCCCAGCAGCGGCAACAGCAGAATGGCGAACAGCAGATAGACCACGACGCGGTGGTAGACGCCGGCCGGGCCGGATTCAGCGCGAGACATGGTAGCTCCTCTTCAACAGCAATTGATGCACGACGGTGACGATGGTCATCAGCGCCACGAGCACCACGGCCAGCGCGCTGGCCAGGTTCGGGTCAAGGGAAATGTCGCCGGAGACCATGGCCGCGATACGAATCGGCAGAACGTTGAAGTTGCCGGTGGTCAGCGCATAAACCGTGGCGTAAGCGCCGAGGGCGTTGGCCAGCAGGATGACGAAAGTACCGAGCAACGCCGGGGTCAATACCGGCAGGCCGATGTGCCGCCAGAACTGCCAGCCGTTGGCGCCGAGCAGTGCGGCGGACTCGCGCCAGTCTTCACGCAGAGCGTCGAAAGCCGGGTAGAGGAGCAGCACGCCGAGGGGAATCTGGAAGTAGGTGTAGAGGATGATCAGGCCGGTTTTCGAGTACAGGTTGAAGTCCTGAATGATCCCCGACTGCTTGAGCATGATGGTGATGCTGCCGTTGAAACCGAGCAGGATGATGAACGCAAAAGCCAGCGGCACGCCGGCAAAATTGCTGGTCATGTTGGCGAAGGCATTCACGAAGTTGCGCAGCTTCGAATCGACGCGGCGTAGTGAATACGCACCCAGCACGGCGATGATGATGCCGAATACGCTCGACCAGAAACTGATCTCCAGGCTGTACTGGATCGCCTGCCGATAGAACTTCGAACCGAAGATCCTGCTGAAGTTGGCCAGGCCCCAGCCGGACTCTTCCGATTGCAGGCTGTTGATCATCACCCAGACCAGCGGGGCGATTTCGAAGACGATAAAGAACAGCGCGAAGGGCACCAGACACAGCGCCGCGAGCCATTTGCCGCGATTCATGGCATTCACTTGAGCAGCTCCCGGCACACAGGTTTGTCGTGGGGCACGCCGAGCAGCTCGCAAACCGTGCCGCAGAGCTCGGTCTGCTTCGGTGTGACATCAGGGTTGAGGCTGAACGCCTCGCCGAGGACGAACAGCGGCACCTGACGTTCTTCCGCCAGCAGGCCGTTGTGCGAGCGATCGTTGTTCATGCCGTGGTCGGCGGTCACCAATACCTGATAACCAGCGTCGAGCCAGCTTTGCAGATAGTCGGCGAGGATGACGTCAGCCGAGCGCGCGCTGTTGCGGTATTGCGAGCTGTCGAGGCCGTGCTTGTGTCCGGCGTCGTCGATATTCATCGGGTGGATCAGGAGGAAATCCGGCGCATGACGCAGGCGCAGGTTCTCCGCGTCGGCGAACAGGTGCGAATCCGGATAATGGTCGTTCCAGTAGAAATGCCCGTGCTGGATCGGCAGCGTCGGATCGTCGGTGTGGCGGTCGCGCGCGGCCACGAACGGTGAGCGGTTATACAACTCGCTGACCCAGTGATACGCCGCAGCGGCGGTTTTCAATCCGGCATCGCGGGCGTAGTGATAGATGCTGCGCTGGTTGGACAAGCGCGAGACATTGTTGTGGACGATGCCGCTGCCGATCGGTGGCACGCCGGTGAGAATACATTCGTAAAGCGGTCGGGACAGGGCCGGCAGTTCGCACTCTAGTTGATAGAGCGCCGCGCGTCCTGCGCCAACATAAGCCTGCAGATGCCCCATGGCGTGACACGCAACCTCGTAGTTGAGGCCGTCGAGCACGACAAGGATGACGTTGTGCTTCATAGGGGCAAGAACTCCGCGAAATTCAGATATTCCGAAATCAACCCGATCCCCTGTGGGAGCGAGCCCGCTCGCGAATGCAATACATCATTCAACAGTGATGTCGACTGACGCGCCGCCTTCGCGAGCAGGCTCGCTCCCACATTCGGATCTTCAGCGGATCCCGAACAGGGGGATCACAGGATTACTTCATCTCTACGATGACTTCCTCGTTCCACTGCTGCGGCAGGGCTTTGGAGGTCTTCTCCCATGCATCGGCGTCCTTGACCGGCGTGACGTTTTTGTATTGCTCGTTCGGCAGCAGTTTGGCTTTCACGTCTTCCGGCAGTTGCAGGTGTTCGGCGCGGATCGGCCGGGCGTTGCCGCGGGCGAGGTTGGTCTGGCCGGCGTCGCTGAAGATGTATTCGCGCGTCAGCTTGGCGGCATTGGGGTTTTTCGCGTACTTGTTGATGATCGTGGTGTAGCCGGAAATCACCGAGCCGTCGGATGGAATCAGCACTACGTAATCATCCGGGTTGGCCATCTTGGCTTTGTAGCTCAGGCCATTGAAGTCCCAGACCACGCCGACTTCAATCTCGCCTTTTTCCATGGTGGCGATGGTCGGGTTGGCCATCGACAGACGACCCTGTTTGGCGAGGTCGGCGAACAACAGCAGTGCAGGCTTGATGTTTTTCTCGTCACCGCCATTGGCCAGTGCGGCAGCGAGGACACCGTTGGCGGCCTGGGCAGCAGTGCTCACGTCGCCGATGGAGACTTTGTATTTACCGGTTTTCAGGTCAGCCCATTTGGTCGGCACGTCGGAGCCGTTCAGCAGCTTCTTGTTGACGATGAAGGCGATGGTGCCGGTGTAGGCCAGTGCCCAGTTGCCGTCCTTGTCCTTGGCCCAGTCCGGAATCTGATCCCAAGTGCTTGGCTTGTACGGTTGCACCACGCCTTGCTTGACCGCGATCGGGCCGAAGGCAGCACCGACGTCGCCGATATCGGCGGTGGCGTTGTCTTTTTCAGCGGCGAACTTGGCGATTTCCTGAGCCGAACTCATATCGGTGTCGATGTGTTTCAAGCCGTAATTCGCAGCCAGATCATCCCAGGTGCCTTTCCAGTTGGCCCAGTTGTCGGGCATGCCGACGCTATTGACGGCGCCTTCCGCTTTCGCAGCGGCTTCGAGGGTCTTCAGATCGGTGTCGGCCGCCATGGCGGCGCTGCACATTGCAATGGTCGAGCCTAACAGTGTTGCCAGGAAAAACTGTTTCATTCCGAAGCTCCTTGGTCGTGTTCAACGCTGCGATTGCGGTTGGGTTGGTCTAGGTCAGCAATACCTGAGCCAATTTAGGCGGGCTGGATGACATTTTGATGTCGATGGCCTTGTGGCTGATCTTTTCTCCGCCCGGGATTGGCCGTTGCCAAACAAGCGTAGACCATGACGCAGGCCCGATACGCAAGGGACTTGGCCGATGTATTGCAAGCCGTGAAAACGACCGTTGGGTAGTTTTGTCATCTGTCGGTCATCTGCACTGCCTAGGCTTGCAACACACGAAAGCGCTCTGAGCAGCGCCCGGATTTGCCCTGAAACAGTGCTGGTCTAGTCCAGATAGGTAACGTTGATGCGCGATGAGGCAACGAAAGCGGTGACAGCGATTGGCCAAGTGTTGCAGGAGCAAATCGATCACGGTTTGCTGGCGGCCGGGAGCAAGTTGCCCGCTGAACGCAAGCTGAGCGAGCTGTTCGGGACGACGCGGATCACTGTGCGTGAAGCGCTGTTGCAGCTTGAGGCACAGGGGCAGATTTACCGTGAGGAGCGGCGTGGCTGGTTCGTGTCGCCGCCGCGTCTGGCTTATAACCTCATGCAGCGCAGTCACTTCCACGCCATGGTCAGTGCGCAGGGGCGCGAACCTTCGACCGAGGTGATTTCGGCGCGGTTGCAGCCGGCTTCGGCGGCGGTGTGTGCGTGGTTGCAGTTGCCGGCGTTGTCGAGCGTGATTCAGATTTGCCGCTCGCGGCGCATTGATGGGCGACTGGTGTTGTATGTGGAGCACTATCTGAATCCGCAGTTTTTTCCGGGGATCCTCGAGTTTGATTTGAATCAGTCGATCACCGAGTTGTATGCGCGGCATTTCGATTTGCACTATGGGCGGGTGCGGTTTGAGATCGTGCCTACGTCTTTATCTGTCGATGCGGCGGCGGCTTTGCGGGTGTCGGTGGGGAGTCCGGGATTGAGGATTGCTCGGGTCAATTATGATCAGCATGGGCGGCTGATTGATTGTGATCTGGAGTTTTGGCGGCATGATGCGATTCACGTAGGGGTTGATGTGGTTTGATCTTCTGGTCGCTGCGCTCCCACAGTCACCTCCCTCTCTACTTGCCCACCGCCGCATTCCCATACAGATAATCCGTCGCCAACGGCGCCAGTGTCCTCACCCCAACCACCAGCGCCGACTCATCCACAAAGAACCCCGGATTGTGATTCGGCGCGGCTTTGCTCATGTCCTGGTCCCTCGGGGTCACTCCAAGAAACACAAACAGTCCCGGCGCTTCCTTGGCGAAGAACGAGAAATCTTCCGCCCCACCCACCAGCGGTCCCTGCACCACATCATCCTTGGCCGCCCACTTCAATGTCGGCAGCATTTTCTCGGTTAGTGCAGGGTTGTTAATGGTCGGGTCGTATTTTTCGATGATGGTGACGTCGGCTTTGGCGCCGCCGCTTTCGGCGATTTTCTCGATGGTCTGGCGTACGTCGCTGTGCAGTTTCTGGCGGATGCCGTAGTCGTAGGAGCGGATGGTGCCGGTCATGTCGAGTGATTCGGGGATGATGTTGTAGCGGGTGCCGCCGTTGATGGTGCCGATGCTGACCACCGACGGGTAAGAGGAAATGTCGGTGCGGCGGCTGACCACGGTCTGCAGGCCGACGATGGTTTGTGCGCCGACGGTGATTGGGTCGATGCCATCCCAGGGGCGGCCGGCGTGGGTTTGTTTGCCGTGGATCTTGATGCGCAGGTCGTCGGAGCTGGCCAGGGTCGGGCCGGGGCGGTAGGCGATCTGGCCGGCGGGGACGCCGGCCCAGACGTGCAGGCCGAACACCGCGTCTGGTTTCGGCGATTTCATTACGCCTTCCTCGACCATCATCTTAGCGCCCCAGGTGTTTTTGCCGTCGGGAATGAAGTCGCTCGGGCCTTCTTCGGCGGGCTGGAAGTAGAACACCACGGTGCCGGGCAGGGTGTCGCGCATGCCCGTCAGAATTTTCGCTGCGCTGAGCAGGATTGCGGTGTGGGCGTCGTGGCCGCAGGCGTGCATGACGTCGACTTCCTTGTCGAGATACGTGCCTTTGGCTTTCGAAGCGAACGGCAAGTCGGAGACTTCCTTGACCGGCAGCGCGTCCATGTCGGCGCGCAGGGCCACGGTCGGGCCGGGCAGGGCGCCTTTGAGAATGGCGACAATGCCGGTGCGGGCGACGCCGGTTTTCACTTCCAGGCCCATTGCTTGCAGCTGTTTGGCGACCAGTTCAGCGGTGCGTTTTTCAGTGTTGCCAAGTTCTGGATGAGCGTGAAGGTCGCGGCGGGTTTCGAGCAGCTCCGGTTCGAGCTTCTGCGCCTGCTCGGCGATGCGCGTGCGGGCGCTGTCCATCGTCGCGGCACTGGCGTGGCTGGCGACCAGGGTGAGCAAAAGGGTCTGGGCAATGCGCGTCAGTTGCATGGGTTTCTCCTTGATTATTGTTGTTGGCTTCCTTGCCTGTGACAAAGGCTTTGCACGCAAGTGCGATCGGGTCCGGAAAACGCTATGCGCTCCGACAGATTTACGTTTGAGCATAAGTTATCAGCGAAAACTCCTACCGCTTTATCAGTTCCGTCCGGCGTGACAGATAAAACGCGGGCGATAACCATGTACCGCACCGCACAACATCTATTTCCATAAATTTCTCCAGGTACCGGTCACGTTATTGGCTGTTTGAGGATAACGGGTCAGTGCGACAAAACTATTGTCCATGGAGGACTTATAAATGCAGCGTAATGGAATAACGCTTCCGCCGATTGTTGTGCGTCCGGATAAACAAGATGAATATTTACATTATTTAGGTGCAGGGGACGGCTCGGGACCAGGCATTAACTTTGCGCCGTTGGGTGAAATACTCGATATGGAAAGTATCTACAAAGATACTTCCAGAAATATTGCTCAAGTCATCGAACATGAACTGGCAGAAGTGCGGGCAGCAGGCGACCAAAGTGTATTGCCGCCTTTGGATGCGCTGGCGCGGGAGATGCGATTCAGGGAGTCGCTGACGACACGAAAATTCAATGCGTTTTTCGTGGCGAGAGACGTTGCCATTCAACGTTTCAGTCATGCCCAAATTGAAACGTTTTTTAACGGTGGCCGGTTACCGCAGGTAAATCGGCGAGGCAGTAGTGTCAGCGTTCGGCAGGCCTATAGCGCCTTGTTCAATGCCAAGTTGTTGGTCGAAGGCATCAACTTGTTGAACAGCCAGTCGGCCACGGTCAAGGGCATGATTGCCGTGGTGCAAGCGCAGGAAGCCGAGCGGATCGCTCAGGAGCAGGCGCGGTTGGCGGCGGAACACGCCAGGCAGGTTGCACAGGAACAGGCCCGCGTTGCTCAAGAGCAGGCGCGGCGGCTGGCGGAGGAGCTGGCGCGGCAGGCCGCCGCCGATGAAATCAGGCGGCTCGAAGAGGAACAGGCCCGTTTGGCGGCTGAGGCACTGGAGCGCAAGCGTGCCGAGGAACAGGCGGCGCTTGAGGCTGAAGCCGAAGCACGCAGGGTGGCTGACGAAAAGCGCCGGCAGGACACCCCCGGTGGGCACAGTAGCCTTTTGCGCTTTCAGGGCAATACCAGCCACGCCCAACTCGTATTTGCGACCTCCGCTGGTGCGGTCGCAATTGCCGACAGCCTGATGGCGGGTCTTGCCGGTTCGATTCGCTCGGCGGTGGCAGGTTTATCGGGGCTGGCTGCTGGCACGGCGTCCGGTCTGATGGTGGGGGTAAGTGCATTTGTCTACTCACCGGCATTGGGCAATGGAGAATTGCCTGAACGCTTTCTGCTCAGCGTTCCATTGTCCGATCTGCTGCCCGGTCAACTGCCTGATCTGGACAGGCTGGCAAGCGAAAGGGCACGACTGAATCTGCCGGTGCGTTTGAGCGCCCGGCCGCTGACGGGCTCTCTCGCCGAACTGCTTGTCGTTCCGGTAGCGGGGACAAAACGGCCTTCCGGCGTTCGCGTGGTTGCAGCTGGTTTCAACGCAGGGAACAACACTTACAGCGCGACCCTCACTGACATCCCGCCGACAACCGCGGTCTGGACTCCCGCAGTAACGCCGGCAGACAGTTCAACGCTATTCCCAATCGAGAATCCGTCCCCACCGCGATATATCGGCGGCAACCTCGTGCCGATTGAAGGACGGATCGACGCTTACCCAGGGCGGGGCAACATTCGTTTCGACGACTTCATTCTGGTCTTCCCACCGGAATCGGGTCTGCCACCGCAGTACGTCATGTTCCGGGATCGACGCAATGATCCAGGGGTGGCGAGTGGTCATGGAGCGCCGGTTGCGGGTGGATGGTTAGGGGCTGCTGCGCAGGGTGATGGGGCGCTAATCCCATCGCACATTGCTGATCAGTTACGGGGTCGTCAGTTCAACAGTTTCAGAGCATTCAGAGAAACATTCTGGAAAGCTGTTTTCAATGACGAAAAACTGGCTGACTTATTTAATGAAACAAGTTTGAACGAAATGAAAAAGGGCAAAGCCCCGATAGTTAGAATGAACGATTCAGCAGGAGCAAGAGTGAAATACGAACTGCATCATAAGGTCGGCTTGGCCGAGGGAGGGGATTTATATAATGCTGACAACATAAATATCGTTACCCCGAAGGCGCATGTTGAAATTCATAAAGGGCTTTGATATGAGATCGATACAGGATATGAGAGAGGAAGATTTTCTCGAGTTTGTCAGGAAAATACATGATTCCGGGTTTACTACAGAAAAGCAGCAAATTGCTGCCATTCTTGAGTTCTGCCGGCTAGTTGAACATCCATCTGGTTACGATTTGATTTACTACCCAGAGGAAGGTAAGGATGGGCCTGAAAATGTTGTCTTGGAGGTAAAAAACTGGCGTTCCGCTAATGGCAAACCTGGTTTCAAGGCCAGATAAAGCTAGCCCCCTATTGGTATTACCTGCCAATAGGGGGCCATCTCTGTTCAGCTTTCCTTTTTGATTTCCACCCCAGGCGTAATCACCTGCACACTCATCCTTGGCGTCGCCAGATCCAGCCCCGCCTCATCCAGTTGCCTTTTCAGCGACAAATTGAACGCCCGGGAAACTTCCCACTGCTTGATCGGCGCAGTCTTGAACCGTGCGCGGAGGATCGCGCTGCCGGACTCGAAACTTTCCACACCCTGAATCTCCAATGGCGACCAGATGTTGCGGCGCTGCAACGGATCGCTGCGCATCTTCTGGCCGACGTCGCGCATCAGTTTGATCGCGTCGTCGATTTCCATGTTGTACGGCACGGCGACGCGGAAGATGGCGTAGCCGAATTCCCGCGAGTAGTTCTTGATGCTTTTGATTTCGCTGAACGGGATGGTGTGGACGATGCCGTCGATGTCGCGCAGGCGCACGGTGCGGATGGTCAGACCTTCGACGGTGCCGAGGTGGCCGCCAACGTCGACGTAATCGTCGATGGCCAGCGAGTCTTCGATGATGATGAACAGGCCGGTGATCAGGTCGGCGACCAGCGACTGCGCGCCGAAACCGATGGCCAGACCGATCACGCCGGCACCGGCCAGCAGCGGCGTGACGTTCATGCCCATGTTCGCCAGGGCGACGATCAGCGCAATGATAAATATCGCCACGAACAGCACGTTGCGGATCAGCGGCATCATCGTCTGCGCCCGGGCGTTGGCCAGGCCTTTGCGCGAGCGGGTGAGGGCGTGGTGCACGGCGGTGTCGGCGAGGATCCAGATCAGCCAGGAGAAAATCAGCGTGCCGATCAGGCTGAACAGTTTGACGCTGATGTCATGGCCATCGCCTTCGGCGAACGCGATCAGCGAATGGCCCCAGACGCGCAGGCCCAGTTCGATGAAGATCAGCCACACCAGCAAATGCGTCAGGGTGTAGAAGAAGTTTTTCAGTCGCTCCGAATACAGCGCATGGCGTTTCGGCCCGCGTTGCGGTTTCAGCGAATGGCGGCGCACGAGGCCGTTGATAACCATGCACAACACCAGCAGCACCGTGCAGATCAGCGACTGCCGCAGCGCGGTGCTGGTGTCGCCGGCGGAGACAAACGTGGCGAACAGCGAGATGCCGACCAGCACCAGTGCCGGCACGTACCAGAAGGTGCCGAGGATCTCGATGGTGTCGCTGAGGGCGCGGCGGGTCAGGCGGCGTGACAGCGGTTGGTTGCGGATCACAGGTGTGCGATCGGTCGGCGGAATCGCAGAATGAACAGGCCGGTCGACAGCGCCGCGAGCACATTGGCAGTGGTCGCGGCGGTGTGCGCCAGATGCACGCCCAGGCTCTCGACCAGACGCGGATCACTCAGCGCTTCACCAAACGCGGCGAAGCTGCCGATCAGCCACAGCGGCCGAAACGCCTGATGACGCAGAATGTACAGCGCGCGATGGCGGTGCGGGCCATCGAGCAGGGAGAAGGCGATCACGCAGATCGCCGAAAAACAGGTGCCGACCACCAAGGCATAGGCCAGCACCATCGCCAGGCTTTTGCCCAGTGACGACGGCAGCACGTAGCTCATGTACACCGTCATCACCAATGCGATCAGCCACGGCCCGAGCTTGCGCAGGGCAAAGCGCAGCATGTCGAGGGCCTTGGGGTGTTGCGGCAGTTCTTCGGTGAGGCCGAAGCGCAGACGCACGCGGTGGCTGAGCCAGATCAGCGCGGCGGCGAGCAGACTCCAGACCATCAGGATCACCGCGAAACCGAAGATGATCGGCAGCCATTCATTGGCCGGCAGCAGCTTGCTGGTCAGTTCGTCCTTGGCCAGATCGAATTCGTTGGACCAGCGGGTGAGCGGGCTGTCGGCGCCGGAAAACTGTTTTTCGAAGCTGGCGAGGGTGCCGCCGATCAGGCCCAGCACGCCTTCTTCGGGGGTGGTCTGAGCTTTCTTCGTGGCGTCGCGCAGCTTCTTCAGATCACTGAGCAGCTGCGCGCGTTGCTTGTCGTTTTCCAGCGACTTGATCACTTCGTCCAGGGACTGGCCGAGGGGTTCCACGGCTTCAGGCTGCGGTTTGGAAGTGTTGAGCAGGCCGGGCAGACCGACTGCCTGGGCGGGCGCCAGCGGCAGCAGCGTCATCAGGCAGACAAGCAGCAGACCGGGCAAAGCAAAAAGACGAGCAAACACCAGAAAACAACCTCGCGATAGGCGGATGCGCTGGAGTGTACGAGGCCCCTTGGCGCAATGCGAGCCGGGCGCGGTCATTCGTTGAGTTTGGCGAGGATCTTGTAGACCACCGTGGCGAGGATCATCAGCATGCCGATCCACATGGCGAACACCCCGGCGTTCTTGTCGCGGAAGTTGAAGCCGATGGCCAGCAGGATCATTCCGCTGAGGATGGGAATGAGCATGGCGTGGAAGGAGGACATCGAGATCATGAAGACTGCCTTGTCTGTAGAGGATTCTTGCAGTCTAGGCGGGTTTTCGAGGCAGGGTGTGATGTGGCTCAGGAATGCATCAGGCCGAGAGGATTCTGCTGTCTGCACAGGCGCTTTCGCGAGCAGGCTCGCTCCCACAGGTTGATTGGCATTCCAAGGGGAGATGACTGGCTCCCACAATGAAATGCAGTTCAATTGTGGGAGCGAGCCTGCTCGCGAAGCTTTTCAGCCTTTATGGCAATTCACGACTGGCATAAAACGCGCTGAGCACTTTGACCAGATGCGCCAGGTCATGGCTGCCGCACAGTTCGCGAATCGAGTGCATGGCAAAGGTCGGCAGGCCAATGTCGACGGTGCGCACACCCAGATGGCTGGCGGTGATCGGGCCAATCGTCGAGCCGCAGCCCATGTCGCTGCGCACCACGAAGCTTTGCACCGGGACTTCTTCGGCCATGCACAGATGGCGGAAGAAACCGGCAGTTTCGCTATTGGTGGCGTAGCGCTGGTTGCTGTTGACCTTGATCACCGGGCCGGCGTTGAGTTTCGGGCCATGGTTGGCGTCGTGCTTGTCTGCATAGTTGGGATGCACGCCGTGGGCGTTGTCGGCGGAGACCAGCAGGGATTTCTGAATAGTGCGCACGAACTCGTCGCCTTCCGGCAGCAGGCGGCGCAGAGTCTGTTCAAGCATCGGGCCGTCGGCACCGCACGCCGAGCAGGAGCCGACTTCTTCGTGGTCGTTACAGACCAGCACGCAGGTTTCGTCGGTTTCGGCGGTGAGCAACGCTTGCAGGCCGGCGTAGCAGGACAGCAGGTTGTCCAGACGCGCACCGGCAATGAAATCGCCGTTCAGGCCGATCACCGCCGCGCTTTGCGTGTCGTAGAAACTCAGCTCGTAATCGAGGACGACGTCGGCATTCAAGCCGTGTTCGCGGGCCAGTTGATCAGTGAGCACGGCGCGGAAATCGACGCGCTCGTCACCGGCGAATTGCGCCAGGATCGGCGGTAGTTCGGTCTGCGCGTTGATCGCCCAGCCCTGGTTGGCTTCACGGTTGAGGTGAATGGCCAGGTTGGGAATGATCGCGATCGGTGCCTTGAAGTCGATCAACTGGCTCTCGACCTTGCCGTCACGGCGGAAGGTCACGCGGCCGGCGAGCGACAGATCGCGGTCGAACCATGGCGCCAGCAGCGCGCCGCCGTAGACTTCGACGCCCAGTTGCCAGAAGCCCTGACGTTGCAGTTCCGGTTGCGGCTTGACCCGCAGGCACGGGCTGTCGGTGTGAGCGCCGACCAGACGGATACCGTCGTGCAGTGGCGAGTTGCGGCCCATTTTGATCGCGACGATCGAGGAGTCGTTACGGGTGACGTAATAGCGGCCGTTGGCCTCGGTGGACCATGGCTCGCGCTCGTCGAGGCGCACATAACCGGCGGCCTCCAGACGCTGAACGAGGCTGGCGGTGGCGTGGAACGGGGTAGGGGAGGCCTTGAGAAAGTCGATCAGGCCCTGGTTCAACTCTGCGCGCATAAGAAACTCCAGACAGCAATGGGCGGCAGTTTAACGCATCACTCGGCGCCATTGGGCAAGTGGTTTGCGCAAGCACGCTCAGGAGTGCTGATCGATGCGCTTGCGCAGGTAGGCAATGATCGCTTGTTGATCATCCTTTCTGGCGGGTTTCGGCAGGTGCTTCGGCCAGCCCTTGCCGCTGCCGAAGAAGGCCTTTTGCGCAACGCTGTCCCAACGCAGGATTTCCCGCGACGCCGATTCCCACCATTCGTGACGGCAGATCTCGTAATACGGGTGGGCAGGTGCAGCACTGCCGAACAGCAATGCCCGGCCGACTTTCTTCATGCCGCCGCGCTTTTTGCGCAGCTTCCACTTGATGCGCAGGCGCTGCCAGGTCGAGGGGACGGGCTTGCTGCGCGGAACCTCGGTGCACAGCGCTGGCAGTTCGGGGTGGAAAGCCTCGCCATGGCGGGCGAAAAAGTGTTTCTGCATGGCGTGGAAGAAGTTTTTGTCGGCGAAGTAGTGATAGACGAATTTCTTCGCTTCCTGGATCGGTTGGTCGCGCATGGCGAACGACAGTGCAATCTGTTCGATCGTATGGATGTCGAACGAACCCTGCGTCCACTCATCGATCAGCCGGATCGATTTCTCCAGCAGCGCTGCATCGCCATCGGTGACGCCGCACAAGCCGCTGTTGTAGAGCTTGAAGCTGTTCGTCGAAGAGATGCCGTGGACTTGCAGGCAGCGCGCGAGTTTTTCGTAGTCCGCACGGTTACAGACGTAACTCCAGTCATATTCGAAGCGGTCCATCACGTAACGGCCGGGCGTGATCATGCTGAACAGCCGGTGCGGCGAATCAAGAAACAGCGTGTCGGTATCGACGAACAGGGTTTTTTCGGCGAGTGTCAGGCCCAGCGCAATGGCGCACGCTTTGCGGCGGTGGTGGTAGCCGTTTTCGCCCTGCCACTGGATCAGGGTCTGCTCGCTCAAAGGGACGGTATCGACCGGCCAGCCGGCATAGTCCTGCGGACGATCAGTCAGCACTCGGATGCACAGTGATTCACCTGGCTGCAGCTGTGCCAGGGCGGTGAGGATGCTGAATTTCGCCTCGCGCCGATAAACGTCTTTGTCACCATAGATCAGGTAGAGCAACTGGTGCGGCACTTTTTCCATGGGGGGGAAGGCTTCGCGCATAAGCGGCTCCATACGGCGGGGGGCGCGAGTCTACCGTATTGCTCCGCTGATTTGCAGGCCGGGCACTTGCTTCAAAGTGTTGCCGGGGTGGGCGTCAACCGGTGATCAGTCTGCCACTGAGGAAGACTTCTCGGCGCTGCTTGCGACCGACGTATTCATGTTTGCTCAACTGATAGACCGCCTCGAACCTGTCTCTCGATAGACCGGGCAGCGCGCTGAGATATTGATCGACCAGGCGATCGTAGGCGGCTTCGGTAATGAATTTGTAGATATCCCGACGATAAAAGAAGCCGAGTTGAAAACCGAGTGTTTCACTTGGGTGCGCGGTCGGGCCGGCGAAGCAGTTTTCAAAGTCGATGGCTTTGAGTGGCCTGTGCGTTTGCTCGGGCACCATGATGTTGCCCACCCAGAAATCCATGTGAGTGATGTTCTTGCTGGCGAGCGAGCTGAGCAGTTGAAACGCGTCGAGGATAAAGGTCTCGATGTTTTCGGGATTGCGTCTGATGCACTCCGCCCCATCCATATGGCCTTCG
The DNA here is from genome assembly GCF_040310465.1 of Pseudomonas sp. H26/SER47-MNA-CIBAN-0231. NCBI lineage: Bacteria > Pseudomonadati > Pseudomonadota > Gammaproteobacteria > Pseudomonadales > Pseudomonadaceae > Pseudomonas > Pseudomonas sp. H26/SER47-MNA-CIBAN-0231. The sequence continues at coordinate 100,035 of NZ_JBEOPW010000002.1, forward strand.
AGCAGGTGAGTCAGGAGGAAAAATTCCTCGGTCAGGCCGAGTCTGCTGCGCGTATAGCCATAGCCCTTCAGCGCAGGCATCTCCACGCCCCGGCGCTGAGCTTCGAGGGAATTTATCAGTTCTTCGAGCGGCCAGTCGAAGCGCCCGTTGCGTTGCGGTTTGTTCAGACTCACCCGCACCTTTGCCTTGAACGTGTCCAATGGCTGGACCTTGGCAAAGAGTGGTGTTTCACAGGACGATAACGGTGCGCTGGCTCGGGTCAGTTTGCGCGCGCGACGTTTTTTAATGAGCTGCTCCAGGGCCTGGCGTGCCTGGATGCTGGGTGCTTCGCTCAGGTGCAGGGTGGTGTTACCGAATGCGCACACAATGGGGTATTCGGATTGAAGTGTTTTGCTGCAGAACACGGAAGAGGCCTCCTGCCTGATATCGAAGTGCCATGATTTTATATTTGATTACAATTTTATGACAGTTCTTTACGTCAATCTATTGCCGGTGGAATTCTGGCAGGACAAAAAAAGCCCTTCGCAAGGAAGGGCTTTCAAAGTATTTACGCATTTCAGAATGGCGCCGGGCACTCGAAGCGCAGGCGTTCGCCGGTTTGCGGATGAGTGAAGCTGAGCATGCTCGCGTGCAGGCACAAACGTGGCCAGGCGGCCAGCGCCTGCTCGTGGGCGTAGAGTCCGTCACCGAGCAGCGGATGGCCGATCGACAACATGTGCACGCGCAGTTGATGCGAGCGCCCGGTAATCGGTGTCAGTTCGACGCGGCACCAGTCGCCGCACCGTTCCAGCACCTTCCAGAACGTCAGCGCATGTTTGCCGAATTCGTGATCGACCACATGCCGTGGTTTGGTCGGCGGATCGTAGCGAAGGGGCAGATCGATGCTGCCGCTGTCCAGTTCCGGCTGACCCCAGGCCAAAGCGGTGTAGGCCTTTTCGGTTTCGCGATCATGAAACTGCCGCGACAGCTCGCGATGGGTGTCGGCATCCCGGGCCAGCAGGATGATGCCCGAGGTTTCCCAGTCCAGACGATGGACGATGCGCGCTTCCGGGTAGCCGTTTTCCTGCAAGCGGGTAATCAGGCAGTCCTTGTTGTCGTCAGCGCGACCGGGCACCGAGAGCAGCAGGGTCGGTTTGTCGACCACCAGTACGGCGGCGTCCTCATGAATGATGCGGATGTTGGACAGCGGCATTAAAACAGCCTCGTAACAAATGCCAACGGCGGTTCAGGGCCATTCCACTGGGGAATGGCCCTGAACCGCCGTCATACCTGCCGGATCGACTCAGCGATCGGGCAGGGTGATGTTGAGTTCCAGAATCGAGCAACTGCCCTGGCTTTCCAGTGCAACATGTACGTCGTCGTTGCCGATGTTGACGTACTTGCGGATCACGTCGACCAGTTCCTTCTGCAAGGCTGGCAGGTAATCCGGCGTGCTGCGCTGGCCGCGCTCATGCGCCACGATGATCTGTAGACGCTCTTTCGCTACCGAGGCGGTACTTGGCTTTTTGTTGGCACGAAAGAAGTCAAAAAGGTTCATTACCTACCTCCAAACAGGCGCTCGAAGAATCCCTTCTTCTCGACATCGAGGAATCGGTGGGCTTTTTCTTTGCCCAGCAGGCGGTCGACGGTATCGCTGTAAGCCTGACCGGCATCGCTCTGGTCGTCGAGAATCACCGGCACGCCCTGGTTGGAAGCCTTGAGCACTGCCTGGGATTCCGGGATGACGCCGAGCAGGGTCACCGAGAGGATTTCCTTGACGTCTTCAACGCCGAGCATCTCGCCCTTCTCGACACGCTCCGGGTGGTAGCGGGTGATCAGCAGGTGTTCCTTGATCGGGTCTTCGCCACGTTCGGCGCGGCGCGATTTGCTTGCCAGCAGGCCGAGCATGCGGTCCGAGTCACGTACCGAGGACACTTCCGGGTTGGTCACGACGATCGCTTCATCGGCGAAATACATGGCCAGGTGCGCACCTTTCTCGATGCCCGCCGGGGAGTCGCAGACGACGAACTCGAATTGTTCCTTGAGCTCCATCAGGACTTTTTCCACGCCTTCGACGGTCAGCGCGTCTTTGTCGCGGGTCTGGCTGGCCGCCAGTACGTAGAGGTTTTCCAGGCGCTTGTCTTTGATCAGTGCCTGTTGCAGGTTGGCTTCGCCGTTTACCACGTTGACGAAGTCATACACCACGCGGCGCTCGCAACCCATGATCAGGTCGAGGTTACGCAAGCCCACGTCGAAGTCGACGATCACTGTTTTGTGGCCGCGCAGAGCGAGACCGGTACCGATAGCGGCGCTGGTGGTGGTCTTACCCACACCACCCTTGCCGGATGTAACCACGAGAATCTTGGCCAAGGTGTTTCACCCCTAAGGAAGAAGGACTGTTCAGCCCCTGAAAAACATCTCTTGAAAACTACTGCAGTCGGACAGCCTTGGCTGGAATTTGGCTTTGGGCCTTTTTCCTACTTCGTTTGAGCCGTTTTCGCTACGTTTTAGAGATGCTTGGAAAATGCGGCAGTATCCGTTAAAGCCGAATGATGTTCAACACGTCGCCTGACAGGCTGACCTGGACGCCCGAGCCCCACATCGGATCGCGACGCAAATCCTCGGAGACCTTGTAATGACCGGCGATGGAGATCAGTTCAGCGCTCAATTGCTGACAGAAAATCCGTGCCTTGGTGTCACCTTTGACGCCGGCCAGCGCACGGCCGCGCATCGGGCCGTATACATGGATGTTGCCATCGGCAAGAAGTTCCGCCCCCGGACTGACCGAAGAGACCACGACCAGATCGCCACCCTGGGCATATATCTGTTGGCCACCACGTACTGGCGTGGTGATTACGCGGGTCGGTTTGACGCTCGGCTCAGGCGGCTTTTCCGGCTTCTTTTTGACTTCGGCTTCCGGCGTCTCCAGCGGACGCTCGCGGGCGCCGGAGGGCGGTAGCACGGGGATGTCGATGGCGATGGCAGCGGCGATGTCTTCGATGCGGCTGGCACGAATGGCCAAGGTACGCAGGCCGTGCTGACGGCAGACGCGCATCAGCCCCGGCAGATCAACCGCGCCCTGATTCGGCGGCAGTTTGTCCAGCGCCAGGACCAGCGGTGCATTGCTGAAAAAATTCGGCGCCTGGGCGACTTTGGCGGCCAATTGCCGATCGAGGCTTTCGAGGTCGTTACGGGCCAGTTCCAGCACAGTGATGGCCAGCATGCTGCCCTTGAGCTGGAATACGGGATCTTGGTCTAACGGGTCGGTTTGGCTCATGTCGGCATACAACGGCTTGTCACTAAAAGTGCCGAGACTTATAACGAGAACGCCCGCGAGCCGCAAGCCGGGTCGAACGATGTAGAATGCGCGGCCACTGTATTTACGGAAGCTTTAATGGATCGCCCGCGTTTTCGAAAAGCATATCTTGCTCCGCGCTTCTGGCCGCTCTGGTGCGGCCTGGGGCTTTTGTGGCTGATCGTGCAGCTGCCGTATCCGGCGCTGCTGACCATCGGTCGAGTTTTGGGCGCGTTGATGTATCGCGTCGCCAGCGACCGGCGAACCATCGCCCGGCGCAATCTGGAATTGTGCTTCCCGGAAAAATCCGCCGCCGAGCGCAAACGCCTGCTCAAGGAAAACTTCGCCTCTACCGGCATTGCCTTTTTTGAAATGGCGATGAGCTGGTGGTGGTCGCGCGAGCGTCTGGCGAAACTGGCCCACGTCGAAGGCCTTGAACATCTGCAGAAGGCTCAGCGTGAAGGCAAAGGCGTCATCCTCATGGCCGCGCATTTCACCACGCTGGAAATCGGCGCGGCGCTGCTCGGCCAGCAGCACACCATCGACGGCATGTACCGCGAACACAAAAACCCCTTGTTCGACTTCGTCCAGCGCCGTGGCCGCGAGCGGCACAATCTCGATTCGCTGGCGGTGGAGCGCGATGACGTGCGCGGCATGCTCAAACTGCTGCGCTCGGGGCGGGCGATCTGGTATGCGCCGGATCAGGATTACGGCGCCAAGCAGAGCGTCTTCGTGCCGCTGTTCGGCATTCAGGCCGCCACCGTCACTGCGACGACCAAGTTTGCACGGCTGGGCAAAGCGCTGGTGGTGCCGTTCACTCAGGAACGTCTGGCCGACGGCAGTGGTTATCGCCTGGTGATTCATCCGCCGCTGGAAGACTTCCCCGGCGAGAGCGAGGAGGCCGATTGCATCCGCATCAATCAGTGGGTCGAGAGCGCTTTGCGTGCCTGCCCCGAGCAATATCTATGGGCGCATCGGCGCTTCAAGAGTCGCCCGCCGGGTGAGCCGAAACTTTATCCCAAGCGTCGTTGATTCACCCGTACTGACAAGCACTGTGGAGTGTTGCGATGAGTCCTGTTGAACCGGTCACAGGTTTGATTCTTTCCGGCGGCGGGGCTCGGGCGGCTTATCAGGTCGGGGTGCTGGCGGCGATTGCCGAGTTGCTGCCGGTCGGCGCGGACAATCCGTTTCCGGTGATCGTCGGCACCTCGGCCGGGGCGATCAATGCGGTCAGCCTGGCCAGTGGCGCCACGGATTTTCGCGCCGCCATCGAACGCCTGACCCAGTTCTGGCAGGGCTTTCGCAGCCACCGCGTGTTGCGCAGCGACTGGCCTGGAGTCATCCATCAAGCCAGCCGCTTCGTCAGCCACAGCCTGCTCGGTCTCGGTCGACAGATGCCGGTGGCGCTGCTCAACAGTTCGCCGCTGCGCGAACTGCTCGAGGAAAAACTGCACCTGCCCGGCATCGCCGAATCCATCGCGCGCAAGCAATTGCATGCGGTGGCGGTGACCGCGTTCGGCTACGAATCGGGGCAAGCGGTGACGTTCTATCAGGGCGGCGGCACCATCGACGCCTGGCTGCGGCACCGCCGCATTGGCGTGCCGACGCAATTGTCGGTCGATCACCTGTTGGCCAGTTCGGCGATCCCGCTGTTGTTCGCGCCGGTAAAAATCGGCGAGGAATATTTCGGTGACGGCGCAGTACGCCAGTCGGCGCCGATCAGCCCGGCGCTGCATCTGGGTGCCAGTCGCGTGCTGGTGGTGGGCGTCAGCGGCAACCCGCGCGGCGTTGATCCGCAGCAGCCGCTGGAGCGCGCCTACAGCGGCCAGCAACCGACGCTGGCGCAGATCGGCGGGCATATGCTCAACAGCACGTTTATCGACAGTCTGGAAAGCGATATCGAGCTGCTGCAGCGTCTGAATCAGTTCAGTCATTTGCTCCCGACCGGCACGCCGACCCGTGCGCTGGGTGTGGCGCCGGTGGAAGTGCTGGTGATTGCGCCGAGTCAGCCGATCGACGAAATCGCCGCACGGCATCGTCAGGAGCTGCCAGCGGCGTTGCGCCTGTTTCTGCGCGGGCCGGGGGCGACGAAGACGAGCGGGGCGGGGGTGCTCAGTTACCTGCTGTTCGAGGCGGGGTATTGCAGCGAGTTGATCGAGTTGGGGCGGCGGGATGCGTTGGCCAAGCGTGAGGAACTGTGCCGGTTTTTGCGGATATCTGAAGCGGTGGCTCCTGCCTGAAATTACGGTGAGCCTGTTCGCGAGCAAGCTCGCTCCCACAGGGTTTTGCATTGAATGCGCAATTTGCAGTCAACATAGAACCACCGTGGGAGCGAGCTTGCTCGCGAAGGCGTCGGGGAGGACGCCGCCGGGTCAGAAGTGGAACTTGACCAGGAAGCTCGTGGTACTCTGATCGGTCTTGAAGTACTGGCTGTCCTTGATCCCGTACTTGTCCGACCAGTAGTCGTACTCGACACCGACATACAACTGCTTCTCGCCGAAATTCAGCGCCTTGCCCAAGTCGTATTTGACCTGCGGGTTGAAGTGCAGGTTGGCGTGGTAGTCGCCCTTGGAATTGGAGTCGTTGTCGACCACCCAGTCCATGAAGCCGTCGATGAGGATGTTCGATTTGCCCACCGGAATGGTGTAGGACCACACCGGGGTGATCTGCCAGACATTGTCACCGGCGCGTGCGCCCTGGGTGTGACGCTGGTAGAAGTTCAGCTGGAAGTAATCGAAGCCTGGAATCGCCAGGTCGAAGCCCGGACCGATCAGGTACGACTCGGTATCGCCTTCACCGAACTCGTAGGTCATGGCCAGCAACACGTCAGTCACCGGGCCGAAGGCCAGTTTCTGATCGAAGATCTTGCCGAATGACAGGCGCGGGCTGAGCTCGCCGTAGTAGGTGTTGGAGCCGACGCCGCCATCATCCTTGCCGTTGTAGAAGATCTTGTCGATGAACAGGAAGTTGTCCCCATACTTCCAGGCATCGGCGTGCTCGAAGGTCACGGTCTGCTGAATGCGCGGGTTGACCTGGAAGTCCTTGCCATACAGGTAGGTCAGGCTGTTGTTCTGCCACTGCAGCAGGCCTTCGGCCATCGCCTGGCCGCCGGCGAACATCGATCCGGCCAGCATCAGGCTGGTGCACATACGTTTCATTCGGTTGCTCCCAAAGTAGGTGTTCCACGTTATTTTTTTAAGATCGGCGCTCTGATGTGGCGCCTTTTTTCGTACCGCAAATTTCATCCGATCGGTCAGCTTTGAATGCTGGTAGCAAAAGCTGCGCCAAGGCTTTTGAAAAACCAAAAAACGCCCGTTCGGCTGCTGAAAAACAGTCGACGAGCGTGTTTTCGGGATGCCTCAGGACTGACCGCAGCCGGGATAAGTTGGCTTTTCGGTCAGAAATTGAATTCAGGCTTTTTTTTAGAGCGAATTCGGAAGGCCGCGGAGAATACTGACTCCTCGGCCAAGGCTCAAGTGCCCCGCAACAGAGCACCGACGATAGGCATGGCGCACGGTTGCGGGCCATTTCAGAAGTGCACCTTCAGCAGCAGGCTGGCAGTGTTCTGGTTGGTATCGAACGAGTGGCTGTTTTCAATGCCGTATTTGTTCTTCCAGTAGCTGTACTCGGTGCCGACGTATACCTGTTTCTGGCTCCAGCCCATGGCTTTGCCGAGGTCGTATTTGATCTGCGGATTGATGTGCAGGTTGGCGTGGTAGGTGCCGCGTGAGTTTTCGTCGTTGTCGACGACCCAGTCGAGGTAACCGTCGATCAGCACATCGGAATTGCCCAACGGAAAGCTGTAGGACCACGCGGGGGTGATCTGCCAGACACCGTCGCCGGGCCGCGGGCCTTCGGTCTGGCGGCGGAAAATGTTCAGGGTGACGTAGTTGAAGCCGGGCACTTTCAGATCGAAGCCGGGACCGATCAGGTAGGCCTCGCTTTCACCTTCGCCGTACTCGTAGGTCATCGCCAACAGCACATCCTTGATCGGGCCGAACTCGATCTTGCGGTCGAGGATCTTGCCGAAAGACAGGCGCGGGGTGAACTCGCCGTAGAAGGTGTGCGGACCTTTGTTCGGGTCCTCCTTGCCGTTGTAGAAGATCTTGTCGACGAACAGAAAGTTGTCGCCGTACTTCCACTTGTCGGCGTGCTCGAAGGTGACCGTCTGCTGATAGGACGGGTTGATCGCGAAGTTCTTGCCGTACAGATAGCTGAGGCTGTTGCTCTGCCACAGCAGCAGATCGCCGGCCATGGCCTGACTCGCGGTCAGCAGGCCGCCACTCAACAGAACGTTGCTTTGCGTGCGGATCATCTGTTGCTCCCTGTTGTTTTTATTGTTTGAGGCACAAGCAGTTGCGTAGTCCCTGTGGGAGCGAGCCTGCTCGCGAAGCAGTTGTGTCAGTCGCCATCAATGTTGAATGACACAGTGCTTTCGCGAGCAGGCTCGCTCCCACAGGTGGTGTGGTGGTTTCAATCAGTGCGCATGGCAATCATTGATCGCCGCACGCTCTTTGCCGCCGAGGATGTTGAACAGCAGGTTCAGCGTCAGGGCGCTGAGGGTGGCCATGGCGATGCCGCTGTGGGTGATCGGGCTCATCCACAGCGGCAGGTGGGCGAAGAATTCCGGACGTACCACCGGGATCAGGCCCATACCGATGCTCACCGCGACCAGCAACTGATTGCGGCGGTCACCGATGTCCGCCTCTTGCAGGATCTTGATGCCAGTCGCGGCGACCATGCCGAACATCGCAATCGCCGCGCCGCCCAGCACCGCCGGTGGAATCGATGCCACCAGAAACGCCGCTTTCGGCAACAGGCTGAGGACGATCAGCAGGCCACCGGCAACGATGGTCACCGAGCGGCAGCGCACACCGGTCATCTGCACCAGGCCGATGTTCTGCGCGAACGAGGAGTGAGTGAAGGTGTTGAAGAAACCGGCGAAAAACGACGCGCCGGCATCGCACAACAAGCCACGACGGAGCATGCGCGGGCAGACTTCCTGGCCGGTGATCTTGCCCAGCGCGAGGAACATCCCGGTGGACTCGACGAAAATGATCACCACCACCAGGCACATCGACAGAATCGGCGCCAGCTCGAATTTGGGCATGCCGAAATGCAGCGGGGTGACGAACTGAATCCACGGTGCGCTGGCCATGCCGCTGAGGTCGACCATGCCGATCACGCCGCACAATACATAGCCCAGGCACATGCCGATCAGCACGGAAATGTTGACCCAGAAACCGCGCATGAAGCGATGAACCAACAGGATGGTGGCCAGCACCAGCGCAGCGATGGCCAGATAAATCGGCGAACCGAATTGCGCGGCGTCGACCCCGCCACCGGCCCAGTTCACGGCCACGGGGAACAGCGATAAACCGATCGAGGTGATGACCGTGCCGGTCACCAGCGGCGGGAAGAAACGCACGACCTTGGACATGAACGGCGCGATCAGCATGCCGAAGAAACCGGCGGCGATCGTCGCACCAAAGATCCCTTGCAGACCGATGCCGGGCATGCCGGCCATGGCCACCATGCTGCCGACCGCAGCGAAACTGGCGCCCATCATCACCGGCATGCGAATGCCCATCGGGCCGATGCCGAGCGACTGCACGATAGTGGCGATGCCGGCGACGAGCAGGTCGGCGTTGATCAGGAAGGCGATTTCTTCACGACTCAGGCCAGCGGCCTGTCCGATGATCAGCGGCACCGCGATGGCACCGCCGTACATCAGCAGAACATGTTGCAGACCGACCAGGATCAGTTGCAAAAGGGGCAAACGCTGAATGGCGGGTGCGTCGGGGATGCGCGCTTTGGACAGCTCGGACATGCAACACCTCGGATCTTTTTTATTCTTGTGATTAACAGCTGCCGGGTTGCTTGCAGCTGTTTCTTTGCATCAGGGGAGACCGCGTTGCGGCGGCTATTCGCGAGCAGGCTCGCTCCCACAGGATCTCTGTAGGCGTGAGCCTGCTCGCGATGCTTTCAACGATTAATTGGTCTGCGCTCCCTGGGCAATCCAGGCACCGATCAGGTCACGTTCCTGCTGGGTCATCTGGGTGATGTTGCCCAGTGGCATGATCTGCGTGGTGATGGCTTGCGCCTGAATGCGCGCGGCGTTCTGGCGGATCTGCTCGGGGGTGTCGAACATCACACCGGCCGGGGCTGCGCTGAACAACGGGCTGGTCGGCTTGGACGAATGGCACACCGTGCAACGCTCTTGAATCACGTTGTGCACCTTGTCGAAACCGGGGCCGGCATTCGAGGCTTGCGCGGGTGCCGCCGCAGGAGCTGCGGGTGCCGCAGGTTGCGCCGCTTCGGCCGGTTTCGCGCCACCGCCCAGTGCCGTCTCCGGCAGCGGTTGGTACTCGATTTTCGCCGGTGCCTTGGCCACTTCAGGTGCAGTCGACATCGGCGTCGGTCCAGTGACGTAGGCCAGGCAGATCATGCCCACCGCTGCCACCGGCAGGGTCCAGGCAAACTTGTGGCTGTCGTGACGGGTGTTGAAGTAGTGACGCACCAATACTGCCAGCACCGCGATCCCGGCCAGGATCAACCAGTTGTACTGGCTGCCGTAAGTGCTCGGAAAGTGGTTGCTGATCATGATGAACAGCACTGGCAGGGTGAAGTAGTTGTTGTGACGCGAACGCAGCAGACCCTTGGCCGGCAGGGCCGGATCAGGCGTGCGGTTCTCGGCGATCGCCGCGACCAGTGCCCGTTGCGCCGGCATGATGATGCGGAACACGTTACCGACCATGATGGTGCCGATGATCGCGCCGACGTGCAGGTACGCACCACGACCGCTGAACACTTTGCTGAAGCCATAGGCGGCGGCAATGATCAGCACGAACAGGATGAAGCCGAGCAGGGCGGGTTTCTTGCCCAGAGCCGAATCGCAGAGGAAGTCGTAGACGAACCAGCCGACGATCAGCGAGCCGATACCGATGGCCACGCCTTCAGGACCGCTGAGGCCACTGCCGGGTGCCACGAGGTAGAGCACCGGATTGGAGTAGAACACCACGCACAGCAGCGCGATCCCCGACATCCAGGTGAAGTAGGCTTCCCACTTGAACCAGTGCAGGTTGTCCGGCATGGACGGTGGGGCCAGTTTGTATTTTTCCAGGTGGTAGATGCCGCCGCCGTGGATCGCCCACAGATCACCGGCCAGACCGGTTTTCGGGTTGACGCGGTTGAGGTTGTTCTCCAGCCAGACGAAGTAGAACGACGCGCCGATCCAGGCCACGCCAGTGATCATGTGAACCCAGCGCACGCTCAGGTTCAGCCATTCCAACAGATGTGCTTCCACAGTCTTTACCTCTCGCCTGTCACTCTTGTTGTCGAGTGATCAGACCTTCTCTTATTGGTGGGGGGCGAGGATCAACCGCTCATCCTCTTTGAAAAAATGCTCATCGCAGTTATTGCCTGTGCCACTGCGATCAACCACCAGGAAGTCATCCCGCTTTTCGATCGTCAGCACCGGGTGGTGCCAGACGCCGCGATGGTAATTGATGCCCTGCCTGCCGTTGGTGACGAAGGCGCGGACCAAGCCTGATACAGGTGCATCGCCAACTGGCGCGACCACGATCAGAAAGGGGTTGCCGAGCAGCGGAATGAAAGCCTGGCTGCCCAGCGGATGGCGTTCCAGCATGCAAACGGTCAGCGGCATGTCCTGCGCGTCGGCGCGGAAAATACTGATGATTGCGTTGTCCTCAGGCGTCGCGGTTTCGACCGTCGCCAGTTTGTGGAAGCGCATGGTCGAACCGTTGTTGATCATGAAGTGATCGCTGCCGTCGGTTTCGATCACGTCACCGAAAGGGGCGAAGGCTTCTTTGGTCAGCGGTTCAATCGTCAGTGTGCGCATGCTGTTCTTCTTTTCGTTGAGTGATCGTTCCCACGCTCTGCGTGGGAGTGCAGCCCGTGACGCTCCGCGTCACATCCAAAGCGGACGCAGAGCGTCCAGTGATGCATTCCCACGCAGAGCGTGGGAACGATCATTGCAGTGTTATTTAGCGACCTTGCCCAATACACGCAGGCGACTCACGCCACCATCCGGGAACACGTTCAGGCGGATGTGGGTGATCGGGCCGAGTGCCTTGATCTGCTCGACGAAGGTGTGTTCGGCGTGCATTTCCAGCTTCTGGCTTGGCAGCAGTTCGCGCCAGAACAGCGACTGGGTTTCGATCTGGCTGTCGGTGCCGCCCTTGACGAACGCGCCCTGGATCGAGCAAGTGTCCGGGTAGTTGCCTTTGAAGTGCAGGGTGTCGACGACGATCTTCTCGATCTCGCCCGGATGACCCAGGGCGACGATCACCCAGTCATTGCCCGGTGTGCGACGACGCGCGGTTTCCCAGCCGTCGCCCATGTTGATGCCACGGCCCGGGTTGAGGATGTTGCTCATGCGGCCGAAGTGTTCGTCGGAGCAGGCGAGGGCGCGGCCACCGTTGAGGGCTGCTGCCAAGTCCACTTGCTCGTTGTCACCCACAGCGGACCAGTCGCGGAACGGAATGCCGTATACGCGCAGACGGGCAACACCGCCGTCCGGGTAGATGTTGAAGCGCAGGTGGCTGAACGCTTTGTCGTTGCTGATTTCGTGGTAGTGGTGGCTGTTGCCCTGCAGCTCGACGGCCGACAGCACTTCGGTCCACTGGGTGTTTTCATCCGGCTCGCCCGAGGCCAGGAAGCACGCTTCCAGCGAGGCCGATGGCGGGTAGTTGCCGGTGAAGAATGAAGTGTCGATGTCCACGCCTTTGATTGAGCCCGGTACGCCCAGACGGATCACCGCGCTGTCGAAACCTTCGAAGCGCTTGCGGCGCGACTCCCAGCCGTCCATCCACTTGCCGTTGTCATCGAACACGCCCTCCTTCCATACGGCCGGGGTCGGTTGGAACAGACGATTGGCGTCTGCGAACCAGTCATCGGTGACCGAAATGATCTTGGTGCCCAAACGGGCGTCGGCCAGGTTGACGTATTTTTCGAAAGGTACGGCGTAAGCTTTCATTCTTCTTGTCTGCCTTTGATAAGTTGGCTGGGGATGCTCGCAGGGCCCTGGGCGTTTGCGCGTTCATTCACGCTCGGGCCAGGCTTGCTAAAGAGTCAGTAAACGGAACAGGGCAATCTTGTTGATCTCCGCCAGCGCGCATTTGAACTCGGCTTCCACCGAATTGTTGATGCGCGTTTCGAACGCCGCGAGGATCTGATGCCGGTTGCTGCCTTTTACCGCCATGATGAAGGGAAACTTGAACTTGGCTTTGTAGGCGTCGTTCAGCTCGGTGAAGCGCTGGAACTCTTCGGCCGTGCATTGGTGAATACCGGCGCCAGCCTGTTCATTGGTGCTGGCTTCGGTCAGTTGGCCCTGGACGGCGGCTTTGCCGGCCAGGTCCGGGTGAGCGTTGATCAGGGCCAGCTGGCTGGCATGATCGGCGCTCAACAGGATATCGCTCATGCGCTGGTGCAGGGTTTCGATCTCGTCGATCGAAGCGTCCGCACCGAGGTCGTAGGCCTTTTCGGCCACCCATGGCGAATGTTCGTAGATGTCGGCGAAGGCTTTGACGAAAGCGTCGCGGCTCAGGGTCGACGGTTGCAGGGTTTGAAAGCGGCTCATTTTGCAGTCCCTTGGTACGGGTGGGTTTCTTGCCAGTGACGCGCGATGTCGACGCGACGGCTGAACCACACCTGTTCATGACTTTTGGCATATTCGATAAAGCGCTTGAGTGAAGCGAGGCGACCAGGACGGCCGATCAGGCGGCAGTGCAGACCGATCGAAAGCATTTTCGGCGCTTCGGCACCTTCGGCGTAAAGCACGTCGAACGCGTCTTTGAGGTATTCGAAGAAATCGTCACCCTTGTTGAAACCCTGCACTTGCGTGAAGCGCATGTCGTTGGTGTCGAGGGTGTAGGGGATCACCAGGTGCGGCTTGCCGGTAGGGTTGTTCGGTTCCCAGTAGGGCAGGTCGTCGTCGTAGGTGTCGCAGTCGTAGAGGAAACCGCCTTCTTCCATGACCAGCCGGCGGGTGTTCGGCCCGGTGCGGCCGGTGTACCAGCCCAGCGGACGTTCGCCGGTCAGTTCGGTGAGGATGCGGATCGCTTCGAGCATGTGCTCGCGTTCCTGCGCTTCATCCATGTACTGATAGTCGATCCAGCGGTAGCCATGGCTGCAGATTTCATGGCCGGCCTCGACCATCGCACGGATCACGTCCGGGTGACGCTGGGCGGCCATGGCCACGGCGAAGATGGTCAACGGAATGTCGAATTCCTTGAACAGCTTCAGAATCCGCCAGACGCCGGCACGGCTGCCATACTCGTAAAGCGATTCCATGCTCATGTTGCGAGCGCCTTGCAGCGGCTGAGCGGCGACCATTTCGGAGAGGAAGGCTTCGGATTCCTTGTCGCCGTGCAGAATGTTGCGCTCGCCACCTTCTTCGTAATTGAGTACGAAGGACAGGGCGATCCGGGCATTTCCCGGCCAGTGTGGGTGAGGAGGGTTACTGCCGTAACCGATCAGGTCGCGTGGGTAGTCAGCGCTCACTGCAGTCTTCCTTCTTGTACGTTGACAGATTGGTGTGGCGGCCTGGCAGGCTGGCGTCACAGCGATGGGCTGATTGTATACAACTTTATTTACATTTTGTAAGCCTGAATTTTCGCATTTTTCACCGGCTGTCATCTTTTGCTGTTAATGGTTCCAGCCTGCAAGAAACCTGCCTGACCAGTCAGCTAATGAATAGAAGGTTCAATGTTCAGGCGCTTTGCCTGCGAATTGGTGATAAAGACCCGCATGGCGGGGGTGAAGCGAAAAATGTCGCTTTTATTGTGTACAATTTTTTTGAAAAGTGTCTTAATCAGTCGCTCGCCGCAGCGTTTCGTGCTCCGAAACGGTGCGGTCTCCTTTTCAACTGACTTCGGGAGGCGCGAAGTCTGACCGCTTGTTGCGGCCGGGCGCGCAGAATCAATGGGACGTTTGACAACACACGTTTTGGACGCTGCACACGGTTGCCCGGGCAGCTCGATCAAGGTCGAGCTGTACCGCGTTGAAGGATCGCACCTGGAATTGGTCGCCAGTGCGACAACCAACAGCGATGGCCGGGTCGATGCGCCGTTGCTGCAAGGCGACGATTATCGCACCGGGGTTTATCAGGTGCAGTTCCATGCCGGCGATTACTACCGCGCCCGTGGCGTACAACTGCCCGAGCCGGCGTTTCTCGATGTCGTCGTACTGCGTTTCGGCATCTCTGCCGAGCAGGACCACTATCACGTGCCTCTGCTGATTTCGCCTTACAGCTATTCCACGTATCGGGGCAGCTGACCCCCAAGCAGCTGCCCCCACCGGGAAGCGACTGCGCATATAGCTTCTTTGGTCTTTCGCCCGCTCACACTGCGGGCTTTTTTTATGCGTGTTTACGGCGCAACTGCCGGCGCAGTCGAGTCTCGGGTCAGCGCTCGCGAATAATGAACACCGAGTCTGGCGTGGACGCGACCTTCAATACGCCTCCTATCAGCCATACCACTTTGTTCTGCGCCGCTGCATCGGTCAGTGCCTTGAAGGCGTCCTGACCGATTCTGGCGGGCAAGCTCGGTTCTGTCAGTTCGTTGCCAGGAACGTGAGTCAGGCCGGCTTGACTGATTGCCCCCAGTTTCAAAAAGAAGATTTGATCGTGACCGGCGCGTTTGAATACCAGCGTCGGCATTCTGTGTTCATAGGTCAGTGGGAACAGCTCGTAACCACAGCCGACCAGCAACGCGCCGAGCAATCGCCGCAGATTCAGATCTGATGGATAGGTCTTGTAATGATTCCAGGCGGAGGAGAAGTGCTGTGGATCAAAGGTCAGGCGTTGCAATTCGCTGTCGGTCTGGGAAGGCATCGGGATAAGCCGCTTGCCCCCCAGATCGATGTCCGGCGCTATGGCGAGCATATTCAGCGGGTCGGCAAAATCAGGTGCTGTGGAAAACGGCAATTGTTTCCATTGATGCAAGACGGCCTGAACGTTGATCAGACCGGTGCCGGTAATCGTCGGGGAATGATCGGCGAGTTCGAATAACCTGCGGGCAACGGCTGTCGTTGTCGCTTGCGAAAAATCAGGGAACGCGCGAGCGACGGACGTTGTTATAGGCTCTTCGAAAAAGCGTTTGCCCGGATGGACTTCACCTGGATCGCTGCCGATTCGAAACGTCGCCACCGGCTGTTGCTCGGGGGCGTTTTTCAGCATGTTCTCGAAAGCGTCGAAACCGCTCGGGAAAAACTCGGGATGACATACGAAATACACGGTGGGCGCCGTATTCGAGCCAACCGGAACGATTGGATAATGCAGCCAGCCAAGCTGTACCGATTCGGTGTGCGCAGGTTTGTTCAGATGCCCCCAGGGAAGCCAGAAATACGGCGTCTGGTCGTTGTCAGAGGACGGCTTGGCTGTCGACGCGGTTAGCGTCTCTGCGGCTTCGGCAAGTCGGGGACGCTTGCTCGGGCCAGGTGCTGCCTGGTCGGTCTGTTCGCCTGGCTGGCTGGATTGGGCTGGCGTTTGCGATGGCTTCGCCCCTGGCGGTTTTTGTCGCCAGAAAACAGTGCCGGGGATTTGCTCGAAGAAAACGTCGGGTGCATTGCTCGTCGAGGCAAACGCTTGTTGGTATTCGCCATCCTTGTTTTTGCGCACCATGACCGTGCCGTCCACCGTCGTTACGAAGGTCTGCCTGAGTCTGTTGTATCGAAGGCCCTCCGTTGCCAGCTCAGGCTTGCTCAGCGTCATGGCGTCGGCCGGCGAGATGTATGAGGGCAGGTTGGGGGTGGCGGATGCAGGCCGGTTGGATAGCCTCTCGGGCCGCCGGATCTGCCAAGTCGTCTGACCCTCGAGGCGGGTCAGGGGCAGGCCGGGCACACCGGGTGCGAAGGTCAGAGGCACATGATAATTGCCTTGCCCGTCCTGCTCGACGACGAACTGGCCTTCATTAGCGATCTGAGCGTACGTGCGCTGATCCGGTCCGGTGAACAAACCTTCGTTCTGCGCCACGGGTACCAGTTCGTGGAAACGCTCTTGCGGCCAGGCGATTGCGTTACGAGTGGCGCTGAAGTTTTCCGTTGCATCCGGCAGGGCGTGAACGGTAACCGTGGGCGGTGTTCTGGCTGCGGCAGATGTGCTTGCCGCTTGACTGACGGCCGGTGAATCGATGCCCAGAAGCAGGGCGTCAGGCATGTCCAGGCCCATACGGCTGACGAGAGGCGGTGAGCCGGAATGTCCAGCATCGGGGGCAGTGGGTGGTTTTACTGCAGGGACTTTCTTGGGTGACTTGGCCATGGGGAATGCTCGGTAAAAGAGCGCGCAGACGCGTGCAAGTGCCGCGTAGACAGCAACGCTCGAAAAAAATGGGTTTATTGACGAACGACCGGCGAATTACGCGGGAGGCACTTTCATCACAGAAACGGGGCCGAAAATGTTGGTTTGGTGGTTGCAGCGATTCACCACCCTTAAAGCAGACTTTTCGATGCGGGATTTGTCGGCACGCAATACCCAGCCATGCGCGGCAAAGTTGTAGCCCACGCGCGCGGTCTGGTCGTTAAGGCAGATAATGTTCCAGACTTTGACTTCGTCATTGGCCAATGCGGCAAGAGCTTGCGGGAGTGCTTTTGAGGCGTCGGGCTCTTCGAAAAAACGTGCATCGAGACCATCCAGATAGACACGGTCAAAGACCAGATCGACCGTATGTACAACTCCACCGGTGGCAATAACGCGGATCTGGTCTATCAAATCCTCGCTTTCATAGACAGGCAGATAAAAAGTGGTAGTGCCGATGGAAAGCCGGTTTTCTTCGAGTTTTATATCGATCTCGCCGAGCTGCGTTGCATCAAGTTCCCAGGTGGATGAGTAGGGAAGCCGCTCTTTGGCATTGGCGAGCGCGCCAGGAGTCGAGAGTCTGATAGTCATGTCAGGCAGTACGTGGATGAGATAACTCGCACCCACTCCTTCATAGGCGTCCATGCTGGTTTGCACGGCCAGTGGTATCGGCATTGCGCAACTCCTCGTAGTGCCAAGCGAGTAACCCGCTTTCTCAGGCAGCGCATAAAAGCACTGTCGAGAACGACCCGTGAGTGGCACTTTCATCTGGGTTACCCAATGCCTCGAGACCGAGAAGTCAGTAAAGGCTGGCGGGATGTCGGTTTCCGCTGTAAGACCAGCGTTTGCAACGACACCGTCCTTGAAAATCAACACATAACGGCCGAACGGTCGCACGGCCATGGTTCGCAGGATCTTGATGATATTGTCGTGATCGTCTTCGCTACGCGCAGCCGAGTAATAATTCAGCTTGATGGTCTTCGCGCCGAAGTGATAGACGAGATGGCAGCCGACAGTCAGTCGATATGACTTGGGTTTGTCGGAGAAAAAATGCGCCTCGGCTTTTGTCAGCTCATCACTGGTGAAGTCCAGATATATCCGGGTTATGACATCCGGACGTAAAACCGCGTAGAAAGTGTTGGCCTTGCCGGTTCTCGGTACGTAATAGCTCGCTTCCTTGCGGTGTCGGATCCAGCATTCCGGCGCATAAATAATGATCGGTGTTACCGGTTTGCCACGTTTGACGAAAATTTCCGGTATATCGGCGGTGTGGCCATCCGGGATTGTTTCAGGCAGGTCAAGTCTGAAATGGCAATCATCACTGGTTATGAAAATCAGATTTTTGTTGCTCAGCTTTCTTGTGCCTTCGTTTTTCTTGTAAACGTCATGAATGGTCAATACGTTTTTGGGATTGTCATGAGTTTCGAAGCCTGAGCGGATGACCAGGTCATTGCCCTCGATAGCCCAGGACTCAATCAGGTCCTTGCGCCAATTCATGACGATATAACTGGTCTGTTCACCATCATCGATAATGGAAAAACGACCAGCCACATGCGCAATGTAATATTGATCCGCACCGGCGCCTCCCGACGCTTTTGCTTTTTCGCGGGAGAGGAATATCTGATCGTCTCCGGCGCCAGCTTCAATGATGTCGCTGCCCCGTGATTTGATGACGTTGTTTTGCGCAGTGCCGGTTACAACGCTTGCTGCGCGATAGACTGTTTCAATATTTTCGATACTGTCCAGCAAACTGTGCAGGATGGATATCTTGTTATTCTCGGCATCGACATCGCTGGTGATGATCTGCAATGTTCCGGCCAGCAAATCTATGTCATAGCCAGTTCTGTTCGTATCACGAGAGGAGTAATTGCCGCCAAGTACCAGTGTGTCATTTCCTGCGCCGCCGCTCAGCGTTGAATATTCTGCAACATGGCTGTCCTTTTCGAGGAAAGCGGCTGCGTTCTCAAACAGGAACTGGTCATTGCCTTCACCGCCCGACAGTTGTTTTTTTCCTGACTTGTAATAGAACGTGTTGGGTTTTTTTTCTACACCTTTGATCGAGTCATTACCCTCGCTGAGAAACCACAGAATGTTTTTGCCCTCTGCCGCAACTCCCAGTTCCGCGCCGGGTGTATCTTTTGTAACCCCTGCGCTTGCATCAATGATGTCATCGGTGCCTACCACTTCAGGGACATTGACCGACTCCCACGCATCCTGTTTGGTCCACCAGTTTCGTTTCCAGACCCGCGTCGGTTTCAGGCGTACATCAAACTTGCCATTGACGATGGCTTCGGTGCTCTCTTTCAAGGGGCCATCGAGTAGCGTTCTCGCGGTCTTTTTTAACTGCAATGAGTGTTGAAGTAGTGTTTTGGCCTTGATATAGCGGTTTTGAACGCTTTCGTCGACGTCCATCATGCAGAACGAAAACCATCCGCTACGCCACCGCTCATCAACGGTTAATTCGATGTAGTCATCTATGTCGTCAACGATACGTACCGCACCGTAGACCTGCGAGCCAATGGCGAGAATCGCGCCGGCTGCAAGCCCGACGGGGCCGGCAAGCGAGAAACCGGCCATCGCGGCAGTGCCGAGAATGACGGTCATGGCTGCACTGGTAATGCTCAGGCCAGCGCTGACGTAATGATCCATAGCCTCTTTGCCGGTGGCATTCTCAGCGGCGTTCATGGATCTCACGGCGGTAAAGATGTCGAAGGGCAGCGTCAGCATGCCGCCGACCAGACCGCCCGATCGACCCAGTCTGAGGGCGAAGCGTGTTCGGGCGAAGTCCCGGTAAGCATTCTGTCCGGCTGTGAGCATCTGTGTGGCTATTTTACTGACCGTGACATCGGCCGCGATGGAGGCCAGCTCCGACGCAATGCCCGCGCTGTTTATCGCTACTTCAGCACGGTTATCGGCTTTGATCGCATCGATTACGCCACGAATCCCCATGAAAATGCCGAAACCCTGGATGCCCAGGCTGGAGCCCAGCGTCGCGTAGCTTTTGGTCAATGCCGCCCAGCGGGGATGATGTTTGGGGACGTGCACGTGTTGTAGATCAAGCGACTGTGCTGCGCTCAGAAGTTTTACCAGTTTGTCGCGGTAATTGCCGGCTACCTTTTCATTGGCAATGTTTTCCCTCAAGAGCTGAGGGGCGCCAAGCGGGCGCTGGCTGGCCATTTCAAACAGGAGCGTGGGTAACAAGTAGCCATCGCTGCCTGTTGAAGTTTTCAGAAAGTGTTCAACTTTATTGGCGTCGAACTGCAGGCTATTGATAAAAGAAAGTTTGGGGCGGCGAAAGAAGCTGTTCTGGCCATTCAATGGCTGACCGTCAATTGTTGCGCCTAGTCCGTCGAGCGCTGTACGAGTAATCGAAATATCGCCAATCTCCAAAGGGCCGAACACTTCGTCCACCATTTGCAACTGACTCGATTTTCCACTGGTTTGGCCATGGTCGATGGTTGAAGGCTTGTATTCGTTGGATTCATAGCCCAAATCCATAACTATGACGGTATCGGAAACAGGTTGGGTGTCCGCATGTATTGCAGGGTCGGTTTGTGCTATTGCTTCGCGTATAAGTGTGGCCATTAGAACTTCCTTGTTCCGGCAATTGTTGTTAAGGCCAAGGATATTACGTTGGCCTTTCGAGACCTGTATATCGAAGGGTTGTTGCTATCTATTGCATATCAGGGACTGGATGTTGCTCACACTTAATTGATTCATGAACAACATGATCCTGCCCGAGATCCATTCCGGCAGGATAATCAATAGTGGCGCTTTTCAGTCAGTGGCTGCCAAGCAACGACGCCGCGCCAGCACCACCAAACAGTCCGGCACTCACCCGATTGAACCAACTCTGGCCTTTGCCGCTGCGCAAATAACGTGCGGCACCATTGGCACCCAGACCGTAAGCCAGTTTGCAGCACAGATCGAGCACTACCCAGGTCGCAATCATGATCAGTAACTGCGGCAGAAACGGTTGGTCTGCGCGGAGGAACTGTGGAAGAAACGCGGCGAAAAACAGGATGTCCTTAGGGTTGCTCGCACCCAGTACAAAAGCGCGTCCGAACAATGTGCGAAAACGCGGCACCGGTGCGGCTTCGGGTACTTCGGCACCCGTCGATGGCTGACGCGACTGTTGCCAGCTCTGCCAGGCGAGATAAAAAAGGTACAGCGCACCGATGATTTTCAGCGCGCTGAACAACTGTTCCGAGGCCAGCAACAGAGCGCCAAGCCCCAGTGCCGAAGCGCTGAGCAGGCAGATCGAGGCGATCACGCCACCCAGGAACGCGGGGTACGACCTGCGTAAACCGTAATTCAGACTGTTGCTGATCATCAGCAATGACAGTGGCCCCGGGATCAGGATCACCACCAGTGCAGCGCCACTGAACAGCAGCCAGGTTTCCAGACTCATCGTTTTGCTCCTTTGTTGTTATCGAGATGTGCAAAAGCCCCACCGGTGAGGGTGAGGCTGGTTTGAAGCCTGAACCGCGCAGCGCTTACAGGAAGATGAACTTGGCGATGAAGATCGCGCAGAGCACCCACAGGCTGACGGAAATTTCCTTGTACTTGCCGGTGCCGGCCTTCAACGCGACGTAAGTAATAAAGCCCAGCGCGATGCCGTCGGCGACGGAGAAGGTCAGCGGCATCATGATCGCCGTGACAATCGCCGGAATGGCGTCGGTAGCCTCGTCCCATTCGATGTGGGCCATGCCGCCCATCATCAGCATCGCCACGTAAATCAGGGCACCTGCTGTGGCATAAGCGGGAATCATGCCAGCCAGCGGTGCGAAAAACATGGCCGCTATAAATAGCACACCCACGGTGACGGCGGTAAGACCAGTCCGACCACCAGCGGCTACGCCGGCGGCGCTTTCCACGTAACTTGTCACTGGGGGCACGCCAACCACGGCGCCGAATACGCTAGAGGCGCTATCTGCCTTCATGGCTCGGGAAAGGTTCTCGATGCGACCGTCAGCGGCGACAAGGTTGGCGCGCTGGGCCACGCCCATCAGCGTGCCGGCGGTGTCGAACATGTGCACGAAGAGGAAGGCCAGTACTACGCTGATCATGCTGACGTTGAACACGCCGGCGACGTTCATTGCCATCCAGGTCGGCGCCAGGCTCGGCGGCGCGGACATGATGCCCTCGTAGTGGACCAGACCCAGGCCCCAACCGGCGAGGGTGACGGTGATGATGCTGATCAGAATCGCACCGAACACGCGGTGGTAACTGAGGATCGCGATCATCAGGAAGCAGATCGCGGCGAGCAACGGGCCGGGTTCGCGCAGCGAGCCAAGTTTGATCAGGGTGGCCGGGCTGTCGACGACGATGCCGGCAGTCTTCAGCCCGATCAGGCCCAGGAACAGACCAACACCGGCGCCCATCGCAAAACGTAAACTGACCGGAATACTGTTGAGCAGCCACTCGCGAATCCGCGAAAAGGTCAGGAACATGAACAGCACGCCCGAGACAAACACCGCGCCGAGGGCGGTTTCCCAGTTGTAGCCCATGGTGCCGACCACGGTGTAGGTGAAGAAAGCATTGAGGCCCATGCCCGGCGCCAGGCCGACCGGCCAGTTGGCGTAGAGCCCCATCAACAGGCAGCCCAATGCGGCAGCGATACAGGTGGCGACGAAGGCTGCGCCGTGATCGATCCCGGCATCGGCCATGATGTTCGGGTTGACGAAAATGATGTAAGCCATGGTGATGAAGGTTGTCAGACCGGCAATCAGCTCGGTCTTCACCGTGGTGCCATGCAAGCTGAGTTTGAACAGACGCTCCAGCAGGCCATTGCGTAATGGCGGCGTGAGCTCGAGCGGCGGTGCTTCGGATTTGCGGCTTTCCACAGCGAGTACTCCTCAAGAGTTTTATTGTTATTTCCAGGGCCGGACCCCATGAGGGGTGGCAGCGGCCCTTTGAGGCATACGCGAATTTGTTGACCGTGTAGTCAGGAACTCGCACGCAGTGGATTATGCTTTTGTGTACAAATAAAGCAAATATTGTTTTGGTTTTTGTCGCCGATTTTTTTGCTGATAGGGATATATGCCCATCCAGGATGGCTTCGCGAGCAGGCTCGCTCTCACCTTTGTAAAGCGTTCCCATGTGGGAGCGAGACTGCTCGCGAAGAGGGCGGTCCTGTCAATCAAGATGCGTCTGACTGCCCCCAAGCGCCAGATTCACCGCCAACCACCCATTCACCGCCGCTTCCCCCGCCTCGGCAAACACCCGCTCAAGCAATTTCACCTGCTCACGGCGCAACGCCTGCTCGAACTTCGCGCCTTCCGCCGTCAGCTCAAGCAGGCGCTTACGCTTGTCCGTCTGTGAAGCGACGCTGTCGACCAGATGCATTTCCTGCAACTGGCGCAGGGGCATGTTCAACGCTTGTTTGCTTACGCCCAGCAGGGCCAGCAACTCTTTCACACTCAGGTTCGGATAGCGCGCGATGAAAAACACGATGCGCTGATGCACCCGCGAGAGTCCGCGGCGCTCGAGCATTTCATCCGCCTTGGCCGTGAACGCCTGATAGCCGAAGAAGAACGCTTCCATGGCCTGTTGCTGAGTTGCGGGGTTTTTAAGGTCAAGCATGTTGACGTACTCGCTCAAGCTGTCGTAGTTTCAGTCAACCAGTTTGACTCATTTTTTACCTGCCTCGCTACGGTGATCCCCATGGCTTTTTCCGAACGTGTCTCGCGCCTGAAAAGTTCTTTGATCCGAGAAATTCTCGCCGCCGCCCAGCGTCCAGAGGTGATGTCGTTTGCCGGCGGTTTGCCCGCTGAGACGATGTTGCCGAAGGTGGAGTGGGACGAGATGCCGCTGTCGCTGGGGCAGTACGGCATGAGCGAAGGCGAGCCGGCCTTGCGCGAGGCGCTGGCGGCAGAGGCGAGGGCGCTGGGCCTTGAATGCGAGGCGAGTCAGGTGCTGGTGGTCAGCGGCTCGCAGCAAACCCTGGATCTAGCGGCCAAGCTGTACATCGACAAGGGCACGGAGATTCTGTTGGAGGCGCCGACTTATCTGGCCGCGCTGCAAATCTTCCAACTGTTTGGCGCCGATTGCCTGACCGTGCCGCAGGAAGCCGACGGACCCAACCTGGCGCAACTGCGCAAACGTCTGGAACAACACCGTCCGGCGTTTATCTACCTGATCCCGACGTTTCAGAATCCTTCCGCCGTGCGCTACAGCGAGGCCAAGCGCGCCGCAGTCGCGGCATTGCTCGATGAATTTGGCGTCACGCTGATTGAAGATGAGCCATACCGCGAACTGACTTTCGATGGTGGCAGCGCGAAGCCGATTGCGGCGCGTCTGAGAAAAGCCAGCTGGATCTACACCGGCACCGTGTCGAAAACCTTGCTCCCGGGTTTGCGTGTCGGTTACTTGATCGCCAGTCCGGATCTGTTCCCGCACCTGCTCAAACTCAAGCAATCGGCGGATCTGCACACCAATCGCATCGGCCAATGGCAGGCGCTGCAATGGATCGGCTCGCAGAAGTATCAACAGCATTTGAGCGAGCTGCGGGATTTCTATCGGCAGCGGCGCGATGCGTTTCAGTTGGCGCTGGAAGAGCATTTTGCCGATCTGGCTGAGTGGAACATGCCCCAGGGCGGGCTGTTTTTTTGGCTGACGTTGAAGCAACCGCTGGACACCCGGTCATTGCTCAATGAGGCGTTGGCCAATGATGTGGCATTCATGCCCGGTGAGCCGTTCTTTCCTGAGCCGGACAAGCATCATGGGCATTTGCGCTTGAATTTCAGTCACATCGATCCGTCGCGGCTGGATGAAGGGCTGAAGCGGTTGGCGGCGGTGGTGCGGCGGGCGCAGATGGAAAGGGCGGCCTAGCAAAAACGCCGGCTCAAGGGCCGGCGTTGTCAGTGTGGCCTCATCGCGAGCAGGCTCGCTCCCACAGGACGGGATGCGTTTCAAGGGTGGGAGCGAGCCTGCTCGCGAAGGCGGCTAGCGCTCCAACCCATTAACATCAGACCGCCGCAAACCGCTTATCCAGATAATCGATAATCACCTTGGATTCATACATCCAGGTGGTTTGCCCGTTCTCTTCAATACGCAGGCAAGGCACTTTGATTCGGCCACCCTGTTCCAGCAGGGTCTGGCGATCCTGCTCGTTGTTCTTCGCGTCTTTCAGCGCCACCGGTACATTCAGGCGATGCAGGGCGCGGCGGGTTTTCACGCAGAACGGGCAGGCGTGAAACTGATACAGCGTCAGATCTTTCGCGGCAGCGTCGACTTGCGCCTGAGCAGTAGCGGGGCGCTTTTTCTTGCCCGGGCGGGTAATGAAGTCGATGAAGATAACCAGTTGGCCGAGGCCGACACGAAGCGCTTTGACGAACACGTTGAAAGCCTCACGGTGCAAATGAAGAAAGGCGCGCAGCTTACCCGATTTTTCACAGGCGAAAAAAAACCGGCGATCAATGCCGGTTCTTTTCTGTTGCGAATTACTTGATGAGGCTGAGGAATTCGCTACGGGTTGCCGCGTTTTCACGGAATTCACCGAGCATCACCGAAGTGATCATCGACGAATTCTGCTTTTCGACGCCGCGCATCATCATGCACATGTGCTTGGCTTCGATCACCACGGCCACGCCCAGCGCGCCGGTGACTTGCATTACCGCGTCGGCGATCTGGCGGCTGAGGTTTTCCTGAATCTGCAGGCGGCGCGCGTACATATCGACGATCCGCGCAACCTTCGACAGGCCCAGCACTTTGCCGCTCGGGATGTAGGCGACATGCGCCTTGCCGATGAACGGCAGCAGGTGGTGTTCGCACAACGAATACAGCTCGATGTCCTTGACCAGCACCATCTCGCTGTTGTCGGAGCTGAACAGGGCACCGTTGGTGACCTCTTCGAGCGTCTGTGCATAACCGCGGCAGAGGTACTGCATGGCTTTGGCGGCACGCTTTGGCGTGTCGAGCAGGCCCTCGCGGGACACGTCCTCGCCCAATTGGCCGAGAATCGCGGTGTAATTCTGTTCCAGGGACATGAAACTACCTGTGGGGATTTTCGCAAAGGGCAAGGGTACGGTGGCGGACACAACCCTGCAAGTTCGGTGTGACGGCTTTATTCGTCGCGGCCTTCCATCATCGTCCGTTTCAGCATCACATAAACCGCGCCGGCGCCGCCGTGGCGGGCCTGGCAGGAGCAGAAACCGAGCACTTGCGCATGCTGGCGCAGCCAGGTGTTGACGTGGCTTTTGATCATCGGGCGCTTGCCATCCAGGCGCACAGCCTTGCCGTGCGTCACGCGCACGCAGCGGATTTCGAATTTGGTCGCTTCGGCGAGAAAGGCCCAAAGTGTTTCCCGAGCCTTTTCCACGCTCATGCCGTGCAGGTCGAGGCTGCCTTCGAACGGGATCTGCCCGACCTTGAGCTTGCGCATCTGGCTTTCCTGCACGCCATCGCGGGACCACATCAGCTCGTCTTCCGGGCCGACGTCGATCACGAACTGGTCGGACAAGCCGTCAATGATGGTGGTGTCGCTGCGCACGGTGGCGGACTGACGCAGCTTGGCGATCTGCGCGCGGTCAGCCTTGGGTTTGCCGGTGTCGGCGCGGTCGTGCTTGATCGGCTTGACGCCCTGGATGGCACTTTTGAACAGAGAAAAATCGTCGTCTTGCATGTCAGCCTCCGCGAAGGGCGGCCAGTTTACCCAAGTCGACAGAAAACGGCCCGGCAAAAAGCCAGGCCGTTGGGTCAGTCGTGTTTTTTCATCAGATGCGGGGACATGTTCAGTTCCCGCGATTGCCGTGCGCGACGGCGGCAGCGGCGCCACAGGGCAACGCCGAAATACAGAAACAGCAAGCCGACGGCAAGCATGATTGCCGAGCCCAGCGGTGATGCGTTCAGGTCACCCAGCGCCGGCGGACGGCCGAGCAGGCTGGCTGCACCAGCCATCGCCAGCAGCACGCCGAACGTCGCCAGAATGGCCGAGATCGCCGCGCCAAATCGAAAACGCCAGTTGCTTTGGCCTTTGGGCCGCAAACGGCGTGCGTCAAATCCATCGGATAACTTCATTCCGACCTTCCTCAATGGTATCGGCCCTTCGACCGGGAGTTGACCGGGTTGTTCCTGAGGCTATGGCATTTGCGGCAAATCAGCGGATATAGCGGATGAGCGGCGCCAATGCACCGCTCACAAGGGCAGGATCAGATCAGGTCCTGAGTCTTGGCCAGCGTGGCGAAGTTGTCAGCCATGATCGCCATTTCCGCTTCCTGCACGCGTTCGGCGCTGAGCACGCCGCCCTTGAACGGCAGATCGCGTGTCGCGCAGGCGTCTTCGACCAGCGTGCAGCGGAAACCGAGATTCTTCGCCGCGCGCACGGTGGTGCTGACGCTGGAGTGACTCATGAAACCGCAGACGATCAGGTCCAGAGAGCCGAGGTTTTGCAGGCGCTCGAGCAGTTCGGTGCCATGGAATGCGCTCGGCAGCAGTTTGCCGATAATGGTTTCATCGCCTTGCGGTTCGAGACCGGGGATGAATTCGCCACGTTCGCCCTGCGGGTCGAACAGGCCACCAACGGTGCCGAGATGACGCACGTGCACGATCGGCCGACCGGCGGCACGGGCTGCGGCAACCACTTGTTTGATGTTCGCGACGGCCGCGTCCATGCCGCTCAGGGCCAGCGGGCCACTGAGGTATTCCTTCTGGGCATCGATGATGACCACGGTGGCATGGCTCAGGGTGGCCGCTGCGTAACCGCGACCGCTGAGTTGAAACATCGTTTTTGGAACGGACATTCTGGGGCTCCTCGGGGTGGGGCTTTTGCGACATTGTCCTCTGGCTGAGCGGTTCTGTGAATCGCTACCATCGTAGGCGCCGTCGTTCTTGGCCTGCAGCCTTGTCAAGTTACACGTTCCGTTCAATGCCTGATGCAAAAAAAAGAAATCTCCTACCGTTGCAGCGCGGTTTTTCCTGCGTCGTCGTCGGGCGTTTTGGCTGCTAGAATCGCCAGTCGTTTTTTCTGGAGTTCTACGCCGTGATCACTTCCCGACTTCGTACCCTGCGCGACCACATCCGTTGGGCCGTCAGCCGCTTCCATGGGGAGGATCTGTTTTTCGGTCATGGCACCGACAACGCCTGGGACGAGGCTCGCCAGTTGGTGCTGGGCGCTTTGCACCTGCCTTGGGAAATCGCCGACAGCTATCTTGATTGCGCGCTCGAAGATGACGAACTGGTCAATCTGCAGCGCTTGCTCAAGCGCCGCATCGAAGATCGCGTTCCCACCGCCTACCTGCTCGGTGAAGCGTGGTTCTGCGGCATGTCGTTCATCGTCGACCAGCGCGTGCTGATCCCGCGTTCGCCGATCGGTGAGCTGATCGAAAACCGCTTTGCGCCATGGATCGGCAACGAACCGGCACGAATTCTCGACCTGTGCACGGGTTCCGGTTGCATCGGTATTGCCTGTGCTTACGAGTTTCAGAATGCCGAGGTAGTGCTCGCGGACCTGTCGTTCGAGGCGCTGGAAGTAGCCAACCAGAACATCGAACGCCATGGCGTCGATGAGCGCGTCTACACCGTGCAGGGTGATGGCTTCGATGGTTTGCCGGGTCAGCGTTTCGATCTGATCGTGTCGAACCCGCCCTACGTCGACGCGGAAGATTTCGCCGACATGCCGGACGAATATCAGCACGAGCCGGAACTGGGCCTGGCCTGCGGTGATGATGGTCTGAATCTGGTCCGGCGCATGCTCGCCGAAGCGGCGGATCACCTGACCGAGAAAGGTTTACTGATTGTCGAGGTGGGCAACAGCCAGGTGCACGTCGAGGCGTTGTACCCGGAAGTCGATTTCGCCTGGCTGGAGTTCCAGCGCGGCGGGCATGGCGTGTTCATGCTGACAGCCGAGCAGTGCCGCGCGCATCAGGCACTTTTCGCAGCTCGCGTCTGACCTCTTTTAGGGACGCAGAGCGTCCCGGGCTGCATTCCCACGCAGAGCATGGGAACGATCGGATCGCAGCCTTCGGCAGCTCCTGCAGGATGTCCATCATTCCAGTGTAGGAGCTGCCGGAGGCTGCGATCTTTTGATCTACCGGTGCGTAGCAATCCAGATCAACAACCCCGCCTGAAACACCGCAAACGCCACCAGACACGTAATGGTGAAGCGCAACCCGGCGTCTTCACGCTTGAACTTGCTGACTTTCTCTTCCTGCTTCTTCAGTTTCACTTCCTGCTCAGCGAGATTCTGTTCGGCCTGCTGCAGCATCTGCGCGGCTTCAAGAATCTCGACGATCTGCATTTTTTCGCTGTTCCAGTCACCCAGTAGATCACCGACCTGAACCGCCTTGATGCTGCCTTTCAAATGCTGGGCGTCGGCGTAAACCACATCGAAACCGTGCACGCGCAGGAAATGGTCGCGACGCAAGCGAGTGTCTTCGTTTAGCGCGTCCTTGTTGTTCAGGTCCATGCCTTCGACGGTGTAGCCGGGCCAGCGCTTTTTCGCCCAATTGATGCCTTGCGCGGCCATGAAACGACCAATGCCGCGATTCAGCGGTTCGACCTGCAAGCCACTGTCGGGACCGAAACTCACACGTTTGCTCGCGTGGTCGACCCACACATCAAGATGATTTTGTTCTTTGCGCACACGCTGGTTGGGCAGCTTGATCGCCATGCGCATCAGGCTGCGCTCTTTGCTGTTGCGCTCGGCGTAACCGAATTCGACAAAGCGCAACGGCCGGCCACCGGTGTTGCGGTCGGTCTGCAGCGGCGCCAGGCGGAGCATCTTGTGGTGCTCGGCCTGAACATCCGCCCACGGCAGTTCGACCGCTGGCGGTGCGTCTTTTTCAGCGCTGGTGTCGGGTGAAGTCTGGGTTTCAGTCATAACGGCGAGATCCTGTCCAAGCCCTGCTTGCCGCCAGACGTTGCGCTGGCGACAAAGGCTTATCGGCCGTTTTCTGTGAGGCTGGAGGGTAAAACGCAGTTAACTTGCACGAATTCCGTCAATAAATTCGATGACGGCAGCGCCGAGTTCGGCGGCCAGGGGCAAATTCGGGTCTTTGTAGGAGGCCAATTGCCGCTTCATATCGTTATGGACGATGCGCAGCACATGATTCATGCCTTCGATCACCGTCAGTTGCGCGTCCGGTTTCGCCGCCTTGAGCAGCTTCGCGTCTTCGGTGCCGACCTGAATGTCGTTGCTGCCCTGAACGATCAGTGCCGGCATTTTCAGCTGGGCAAAGGCTTGCGCCGGGTCCTGACGGAACAGCGAAATCAGGTACGGCTGCACGCTCGGGCGAAAGATCACCTGCAACGGTTGCGGCACGTTGTCATCGGTGTGGCCGGCCTTGAGGCTGTCGAGCAGTTCGTTGCTGCGCAGCATCAGTGGCGGCGGCAGGCTGCGCGCCAACTGTTCGCGGATTACCTGATCGACCGGGCGCGCGCTGCCGGACAGCGAGATCACCGCCGCTGAGTCCAGTTTCGGCGCGGCGAGGCTGGCAATCAGCGCGCCTTCGCTGTGGCCGAGCAGAATCAGTTTGCCGAAACGCGGATCGGCCTTGAGCTTCTGCCCCCACGCCACGGCGTCCGCCGCGTAGCCTTCTACAGACAAATCACGTTCATCAGGAGCGGCCGCCAGGCTCGCGGCGACGCCGCGCTTGTCATAGCGCACGCTGGCGATGTTGTGTTTGGCCAGCACCCAGGCCAAGCGCTTGAGGCTGTCATTGCGCCCGCCGTCGGGGTTGTTTCCGTCGCGATCTGTAGGACCCGAGCCAGAAATCATCAGAACAATCGGCACCGGGCTGTCGGACTTGGGCAGCAACAGCGAACCGAAAAGTTCGCCGCTGCCGGTGTCCAGAGTGACCGGGCGCTGTAGGACTGTCGCTTGGGCAAAGCCGGTAAAGAGGGTAAGACTCAAGATCAGAACTCGCAGCATCATCACGCCATCATTGGTCAAGGTGCCGGTTGGACTCGCCAGCACCACTAAGGTTCGAGGATGAACTACTCGGTTAGCCTGCGTATACTGGCGCGCATCAAGAATTCGGGTTTGATTTCACGGAGCGTCCTGCATGTCCGGCAATACCTACGGCAAGTTGTTCACTGTCACCACCGCTGGCGAAAGCCATGGTCCGGCGTTGGTCGCCATTGTCGACGGCTGCCCGCCGGGTCTGGAGATTTCCCTGGAAGATCTGCAGCGCGACCTCGATCGCCGCAAGCCTGGCACCAGCCGCCACACGACCCAGCGCCAGGAAGCCGATGAAGTCGAAATCCTCTCCGGCGTGTTCGAGGGCCGCACCACCGGTTGCTCGATCGGCCTGCTGATTCGCAACACCGACCAGAAGTCCAAGGACTACTCGGCGATCAAGGACCTGTTCCGCCCGGCCCACGCCGACTACACCTATCACCATAAATACGGCGAGCGCGATTATCGCGGCGGTGGCCGCAGTTCGGCGCGGGAAACCGCCATGCGCGTAGCGGCCGGTGCGATCGCCAAGAAGTATCTGGCCAGTCAGGGCATCGTCATTCGCGGTTACATGAGCCAGCTCGGCCCGATCGAAATTCCGTTCAAGACCTGGGATTCGGTCGAAGAAAACGCCTTTTTCAGCCCTGACCCGGACAAGGTCCCGGAGCTGGAAGCCTACATGGACCAGTTGCGCCGCGATCAGGACTCGGTCGGGGCGAAGATCACCGTGGTCGCCGAAGGCGTGATGCCGGGTCTTGGCGAGCCGATTTTCGATCGCCTCGATGCCGAACTGGCCCACGCGCTGATGAGCATCAACGCGGTCAAAGGCGTGGAGATCGGCGCCGGTTTCGCCTGCGTCGCCCAGCGCGGAACCGAACACCGCGATGAACTGACGCCGGAGGGTTTCCTCAGCAACAACGCCGGCGGCATCCTCGGTGGCATCTCGTCCGGCCAGCCAATCGTTGCGCATCTGGCATTGAAACCGACCTCGAGCATCACCACCCCGGGGCGTTCGATCGACGTGAATGGCAACCCGGTCGACGTGATCACCAAGGGTCGTCACGACCCTTGCGTCGGTATCCGCGCGACGCCGATCGCCGAAGCGATGATGGCCATCGTGCTGATGGATCACCTGCTGCGCCACCGTGGGCAGAACGCCGATGTGCGCGTGAGCACGCCGGTGCTGGGCCAGCTCTGATGGCTGCGCTCAAAGCCGTCGCGGCATAACCGGCGTGGCGGCGCTTCCTTACTGGCGGCTGTCCAGTTTCTATCTGTTCTATTTCGCCTTGCTCGGTTCGACAGCGCCGTTTCTGGCGCTGTACTTCGATCACCTCGGCTTCAGCGCCGCGCGCATCGGCGAGCTGGTGGCGATTCCGATGCTGATGCGCTGTGTGGCGCCGAACATCTGGGGCTGGCTCGGCGATTACACCGGCAGGCGTCTGGCCATCGTGCGCTTTGGTGCGGTGTGCACGTTGCTGACCTTTTCGCTGATCTTCGTCAGTCAGACCTACGCCTGGCTGGCGATGGTCATGGCCTTGCATGCGTTCTTCTGGCATGCGGTGCTGCCGCAGTTTGAAGTCATCACTCTCGCGCATCTGCAGGGGCAAACGTCGCGCTACAGCCAGATTCGCCTGTGGGGCTCGATCGGTTTCATCATCACCGTGGTGGTGCTGGGGCGGCTGTTCGAATGGCTCAGTCTGGACATTTATCCGGCGGCGCTGGTGCTGATCATGGCTGGCATCGTCCTCAGCAGTTTGTGGGTGCCGAATGCGCAGCCGGCGCAAGGCAATCGGCCGGCGGGTGAGGGCTTTCTCAAGCAATTGCGCCATCCCGGCGTGTTGGCGTTTTATGCCTGCGTCGCGCTGATGCAGGTCAGCCATGGGCCGTATTACACCTTTCTGACCCTGCACCTTGAACGCCTCGGTTACAGCCGTGGCGTCATCGGCATGCTCTGGGCCGTGGGTGTGGTGGCGGAAGTGCTGATGTTCATGGCCATGAGCCGCATTCTGGCGCGCTTTTCCCTGCGCCGGGTGCTGCTGGCGAGTTTCCTGCTGGCGGCGTTGCGCTGGGTGCTGCTCGGTTCGTTTGCGGAGTTTCTCTGGGTGCTGTTGTTCGCCCAAGTGCTGCACGCAGCGACTTTCGGCAGCTTTCATGCGGCTGCCATCGCTTTCGTGCAACGTAGTTTCGGCGCCCGCCAGCAAGGCCAGGGCCAGGCGCTGTATGCGGCACTGGCCGGCACCGGCGGGGCGCTCGGTGCGCTGTATTCCGGTTACAGCTGGAATGCCCTTGGCGCGACATTGACCTTTAGTATTGCCAGTCTCGCAGCGCTTGCCGCTGCCGTTATCATTGCCACATGTATGCAAGAGGACAGGCCATGAGCCTTAGCCGTGAACAGCTCGCCCAGCAGATCGTTGACGCCGGGCGTTTTCTATATGGCCGTGGCTGGTCGCCAGCCACCAGCAGCAACTATTCGACGCGCCTGTCGCCGAGCGAAGCGCTGTTGACCGTATCGGGCAAGCACAAGGGCCAGTTGGGTGTGGATGACGTGCTCGCTACCGATCTGGCCGGCAATAGTCTGGAGCCGGGCAAGAAACCCTCCGCCGAAACCTTGTTGCACACCCAGCTCTACAACTGGCGTGCGCAGATCGGTGCGGTGCTGCACACCCATTCGGTGAACGCCACGGTGCTGTCGCGCCTGACTCCGGAGGACTTCATCGAATTCGAAGACTACGAATTGCAGAAAGCCTTCAGCGGCATCTCGACTCACGAATCGCGGGTGCGTGTGCCGATTTTCGACAACGATCAGGACATTGCACGCCTCGCCGCCAAGGTGCAGCCTTGGCTCGACGCCCATCCCGATTGCGTCGGTTATCTGATTCGCGGCCATGGTCTCTACACCTGGGGCGCGCAGATGAGCGACGCGCTGCGGCAGATCGAGGCTTTTGAATTCCTGTTTGAATGCGAGTTGAAAACCCGCAGCGTCATGAACCGCCAAGGCTGAGTTCATCTGAAACAGCCTGTTTGCCTGATGCCATGCGGCGCCCGACCGGTCTGCAAGAGCCGGACGGCGCCGCCGCTACCGAGGAATTGCCCATGAGCAGCCTGTCCGTTTATCACGTTTCCAGCCCTGAGATTCCCAACAAGGTGCTGACCCATTTCGAAGACATCGCCTCGACGCTGGCCGAGCAGGGCGTGCGTTTCGACCGCTGGCAGGCCGCCGCGAAGATCCAGCCCGGCGCCAGTCAGGAAGAGGTCATCAGCGCTTATAAAGAGCAGATCGACAAGCTGATGACCGAGCGCGGCTACATCACCGTCGACGTGATCAGCCTCAACAGCGACCATCCGCAAAAAGCCGAACTGCGCGCCAAGTTCCTCGAAGAGCACCGCCATGGCGAAGACGAAGTGCGATTTTTCGTTGCCGGTCGTGGCTTGTTTACCCTGCACATCGACGATTACGTCTATGCCGTTCTCTGTGAGAAGAACGACCTGATCTCGGTTCCGGCCGGCACCAAGCACTGGTTCGACATGGGCGAACATCCGCACTTTGTGGCGATCCGTCTGTTCAACAACCCGGAAGGCTGGGTTGCCAATTTCACCGGCGAAGACATCGCCGGTCGCTTCCCGCGTCTGGAGGACTGAAACCGTGTCGATCAAAGCCATCCTCACCGACATTGAAGGCACCACCAGCGCGGTGAGTTTCGTCTTCGACGTGCTGTTTCCCTACGCCGCCAAACATTTGCCCGACTTTGTGCGGCAGAACGCTTCGCGTGCTGATGTCGCCGAACAGCTCGACGCCGTGCGCCGAGACAGCAATGAGCCGCTGGCTGACGTTGAACGGGTTGTTGAAATCCTCTTGAGCTGGATCGCCGAAGACCGCAAAGCCACGCCGCTCAAGGCATTGCAGGGCATGGTCTGGGCGCAGGGCTATCAGGCAGGGCAGCTGAAAGGGCATGTTTATCCGGATGCCGTTGAAGCGCTGCAACGTTGGCATGCGGCGGGTTATCAACTGTTTGTTTATTCGTCCGGTTCAATCCAGGCGCAGAAACTGATTTTCGGCTGCTCGGAGGCGGGCGATCTGACGCCGCTGTTCAACGGCTATTTCGACACGACGTCGGGGCCGAAGCGTGAGGCGCAGTCTTATCGCCATATTCAGCAGGCAATTGGGGTAGATGCGGGGGAGATCCTGTTTCTCTCGGACATCGTCGAAGAGCTCGATGCTGCGCAGTCGGCTGGCCTGAAAACCTGCGGCCTGGCGCGTGAAGGGGGGGAGCTGGGAAGCCACATTACCGTCGACATCTTCACCGGAATTGAACCCGAAGCTTTCTGATCCACACGAATCAAATGTGGGAGCGAGCTTGCTCGCGAAGGCGCAATATCAGATAAAAATTTAGCCCTGACACACCGCTTTCGCGAGCAAGCTCGCTCCCACAGGGTTCTGCATCAACACAAAAAAACAGGCCGTGAAGCGAAAGCTCCACGGCCTGTTTTGTTTATAGCGCTTTAAAAATTACAGCGAGTGATAGGTTGGCAGAGCAAAACGCTGCTGGCTCTGCAGCATTGCAATTTGCGGCAGCTCGCTGGCTTGTTCGGCCAGGTCGCGGCGGATCGCGCTGATCGCCCACGACAGTTGGTCACCGGCATGCAGTTGCTGATACGAGAGGGCGCGTTTGAAGACTTTGCCGTCGCTGCTACGCAGAGTGAGCAGGATGCCACCGTCAGGACGTGGGGCAGTGCTGACTTCGTAGTTGGAGAACAGCGATGTAAATTTTTCTTGAATCAGGCTCATGTCATCAGCTCCGTATGTACTTGAATGGCAAGCATGCGGAGGTAGTTGCAGCGTTTGTGCCAGTATTGGTGCGAATAAAATCCTTTTAAAATCAATAAGTTGAAGGCATTGCATTTTGCAGGCGTCGTGCAATCTGCATGAATGGCCATCGTGCATCCTGCATTTTGCGTGATTTTTCCTTGTACAACGGAACCAAACGTCCGTACCAGAATCCGCTCTTCCCCGGAGGCGCGACGGGATACAAATCATTGCAAAAACCGCGTGTACAGCCCCGCGAGCACTGACGTACTTTCCTTCTCGACCCACAGCGTAAACGCGTCGGTCGCAGTCATTACCCGATAACAAGAACAGCGGTCTGCACGTCAAGATCGAACGGGGAGCTTTCATGCGTCACGCACCAAGCGACACGATTACCTGGGGCATGATGCTCCGCAAACTGCCGATGATCGCCAAGGCCATCCCCCGCGTGGTCAAAGGCATGAAAGTGGCCAATGTCACGGATCCGACCCAAACGTGTGGTCTGGGCTGGACGTTCGAGCAGGCGACGCTGCGCAATCCCGATGGTGTGGCGTTGTTGCAGGGCGACGTGGCGTTGACCTACACGCAGGTCAATCAGTGGGCCAATCGCATTGCGCATTACCTGAGCGAGCAAGGCATCGGCAAGGGCGATGTGGTCGCGGTGTTCATCGAGAACCGTGCGGAATTACTGGTGACAATCCTGGCGCTGGCCAAGCTCGGCGCGGTGAGTGCGCTGCTCAATACCTCGTTGATGCGCGACACGCTTGTTCACAGCATCAATCTGGTCGCGCCGGTGGCTATTGTGGTTGGCGAAGAACTGACCGCTGCCTATGCCGGCGTGCGTGATCAGGTTGCGATCGCAGCGCCGCGCACCTGGTTCGTCGCCGATCAGGACACCTACAGCCATCCGGGCATCGCGCCTGAGGGTTACGTCAATCTGATCAGCGCCAGTGCTGACGCCAGTAGCGATAACCCGCCGAGCAGCGCGCAGATTTTCTTCGACGATCCGTGTTTCTACATCTACACCTCCGGCACCACCGGCCTGCCTAAGGCCGGTGTTTTCAAGCATGGACGCTGGATGCGCAGTTCGGCGAGCTTCGGCATGATCGCCCTCGATATGCGCCCGGATGACGTCGTCTACTGCACCTTGCCGCTGTATCACGCCACGGGTCTGTGCGTGTGCTGGGGATCGGCGATCAATGGCGCCTCGGGTTTCGCCATCCGCCGCAAGTTCAGCGCCAGCCAGTTCTGGAATGATGTGCGCCGCTATCGCGCAACCACCATCGGCTATGTCGGTGAGCTGTGTCGCTACCTGGTCGAGCAACCGCTCAGCGCCGATGACAGCCGGCACGACGTGCGCAAGATGATCGGCAATGGTTTGCGTCCTGGTGCCTGGGCCGAGTTCAAGACGCGTTTTGCCGTCGAGCACATTTGTGAGCTGTACGCGGCGAGCGACGGCAACATCGGTTTCACCAACATCCTCAATTTCGACAACACTGTCGGGTTTTCGCTGATGGCGTGGGAACTGGTCGCTTACGACCATGACAGTGGCGAGCCATTGCGCGGCGATGATGGTTTCATGCGCAAGGTCGGCAAGGGCGAGCAGGGCCTGCTGCTGGCGCGGATCGACGACAAGGCACCGCTGGACGGTTACACCGACCCGCAGAAAACCGCCCGCGTCGTCCTCCACGATGTGTTCAACAAGGGCGATCGCTTTTTCAACACCGGCGACCTGCTGCGCAATATCGGTTTCGGCCATGCGCAATTTGTTGATCGCCTCGGCGATACCTATCGCTGGAAGGGTGAAAACGTGTCGACCACCGAAGTCGAGAATTTGTTGCTGCAACATCCGCTGATCGCTGAAGCCGTGGCCTACGGTGTGGAGATCCCCAACACCAATGGGCGTGCGGGGATGGCTGCAATTACTCCCGCCGAATCCTTGGCCACGCTGGATTTCGCTGAACTGCTGAGTTTCGTCCGGCAACGTATGCCGGCTTATGCCGTGCCGTTGTTCTTGCGGGTGAAAGTGAAAATGGAAACCACCGGGACCTTCAAATACCAGAAAACTCGCCTGAAAACGGAAGGCTTTGACCCCGGGCTCACCGGCGATGACCCGATCTTCGCCTGGCTGCCGGGCAGCGAAACCTATGTGCATGTCAGTGAGCAAATCCTCGCTGAAATTCAACAGGGCAAACATCGATATTGAGTGTGGCTATCGGGACGCTCGGAAAAAACCGAGTGACAGCCACCGTCGCGCTCGGGAAACTGTCGGCTTTCCGATAGACCGAAATGGAGTGCCCCATGTCCGACCAAAGCCGCCAGATGACCCCTGAAGAAGCTGCCGAATTCACCGAGCAGGTTTTCAACAAGGCGCGCGACGGTGATGCCGAGATGCTTGATCGCCTGGTCACCGCCGGGCTGCCGGTGAACCTGAAAAACAGCAAGGGCGACACCTTGTTGATGCTCGCCAGCTACTACGGCCATGTTGATGCGGTGAAGGTCCTGCTTAAACACAAGGCCGATCCGGAAATGCGCAATGGCAACGGCCAGAGCCCGATTGCCGGCGCCGCGTTCAAGGGCGATCTGGCGGTGGTCAAGGCGCTGGTCGAGGCGGGCGCCGAGATTGAAGGTTCTTCCTTCGACGGCCGCACGGCGCTGATGATGGCGGCAATGTTCAACCGCGTTGAAATCGTCGACTACCTGATCGGCCAGGGTGCAGACCCGAAAGCCAAGGACGC
This sequence comes from Pseudomonas sp. H26/SER47-MNA-CIBAN-0231, assembly GCF_040310465.1. Lineage (NCBI taxonomy): Bacteria > Pseudomonadati > Pseudomonadota > Gammaproteobacteria > Pseudomonadales > Pseudomonadaceae > Pseudomonas > Pseudomonas sp. H26/SER47-MNA-CIBAN-0231. The sequence goes on from NZ_JBEOPW010000002.1 coordinate 138,063, forward strand.
CAACGGCGTGACCGCGCTGGATGCGGCGCGGACCATGGGCGCGGTCGATACCACCGCGCAGCTGGAAAAGTTGCTGGCGTAAAGTCCACGGACTGTGGCGAAGGGCAGAATGCGCTATCCTTCGCGCCCTGAAAATTCACCTCCGCCACAGGATCCGCCCTCATGAAAGCCGCACTCGTCGAACTCATCAGCAAAATCAGCTCCAGCTGCATGGGCGAGGACGAGATCCTGAAGGTGGCCGACGAAGCCGCTCAGGCCTACGCCGATGCCGAGGCTTTTCTGACCGCCAATCCGGACATCAACTACGACGACACTTTCCCGATCCCGCTGGGTGAGTGGGTAGTGGTCGGTAGCCTGCCGGAAACCGTGCTGTTTCAGGCCGATACCTATGTCGACCTGTTCGCACAAATCGTTGCCTCGTTTGGTCCGGGCGTCGATTTCAATCTCAAGCCCAAACAACTGGCCAAGACCGAAGCGCTGACCGCACTCAACCGCATCCAGGTGCAAATGAGCAGCCTGAACAAGGAGAACGGCGGTTACACGTTGATGAACTTCAGCCAGTTGCTCGACGATGAGTTGCAAATGGTCCTGGTCTACGGCAACGATGTGCCCCGCGTGCTGGAGTTGTGCGCCGAGGTTGGCATCGCCGCCGCGCCAGCGCTGGAAGCCTTGAAGGTCGCCGTTCACGTCTGAACGCAATAAAAGGGAACCCTGCGCGCGACCGTCTATCCTAAAAGTGCATGCCACTATTCTGGAGCGACACCATGGGTTCCACGTTCAACGGTCTGATTGGCCTGATCATCCTTGCCCTCGACATCTGGGCCATCATCAACGTGCTGAAAAGCGGCGCCTCCACCGGAATGAAAATCGTCTGGGTGTTGCTGATCATCCTCCTGCCGGTGCTGGGCCTGATCATCTGGGCGATTGCCGGGCCACGGGGCAACGTCCGGATCTGAGCTGATTTTCGATCACACGGTCATCTCTGTGGGAGCGAGCCTGCTCGCGAAGACGTTGGGTCAGTCGCCATCACCGGCAACTGATGCTGCGCTTTCGCGAGCAGGCTCGCTCCCACAGTAATTTGCGCTGGTAAAAAACAACCGGAGGTTCGACCTGTCATCTTCGGCAACGTAGAATGCGCGCCTTTCCCGGGCAATCGTCCCCACGATGGCGCCCGCGCATTTATCGGAGCACTTGACCATGACCGTCACCAAGACCAGCGAGTACCTGGAAACCCTCTACGAAGGCTACGGCCAGCGTTTTCGCATGGAAAAACTGCTGCACGAAGTGCGCACCGAACACCAGCATCTGGTGATCTTCCAGAACCCGCGCATGGGCCGGGTGATGGCGCTGGACGGCGTGATCCAGACCACCGAAGCTGACGAATTCATCTACCACGAGATGCTCACCCACGTGCCGATCCTCGCCCATGGCACTGCCAAGCGCGTGCTGATCATCGGCGGCGGTGACGGCGGTATGCTACGCGAAGTGACCAAGCACGCCGGCGTCGAGCACATCACCATGGTTGAAATCGACGGCACCGTGGTCGACATGTGCAAGGAGTTCCTGCCGAACCATTCCGCCGGTGCCTACGACGATCCGCGCCTGAACCTAGTGATCGATGACGGCATGCGTTTCGTCGCTACCACCACTGAAAAATTCGACGTGATCATCTCCGACTCCACCGACCCGATCGGCCCGGGCGAAGTGCTGTTCTCGGAGAACTTCTACCAGGCATGCCACCGCTGCCTGAACGAAGGCGGCATCCTGGTGACTCAGAACGGCACACCGTTCATGCAAATCGACGAAGTCAAAACCACCGCCGGTCGCCTGCGCAGCCTGTTCCCGGACTGGCATTTCTACCAGGCCGCCGTGCCGACCTACATCGGCGGTTCGATGACCTTCGCCTGGGGCTCGACCAACCCGGCCTACCGCAAGCTCAGCCGTGAAACCCTGCAACAGCGCTTCATCGGCAGCGGCATCGTCACCCGTTACTACAACCCGGAAATCCACATCGGCGCGTTCGCCTTGCCGCAATACGTGCTGCAGGCGGTCAACAAGCCGAGCAACGACTGATCACGCTGAAGTCGCTCTGCAAGGGAGCTTTTGTGGTGAGGGGATAAATCCCCTCGCCACAGAAGTCCGCCTTACCGATTGGATGGTTATTTTCACCGTTGTCGGCTGTAATCCTTTTGAACCAACTATCGCGGAAAAAAGTCGAGATAGAGGTAAGCCCATTTACGGGTTGATCGAGGAGGCACTGATGCAAAAGTGGAAAGTCACTTTCGTGGATGATCACGGTGAAATTGTCGATGAAGTCTTCGAACGTGAGGAATGCCCGTCCGATGATGAAGCCGCACGGCTCGTCAAAGAGCGGCTTCTTCCGGTCGCCGCCAAGCTGGATCTCAACGATCTGGAAGGGCGCACCGCCGATGCCGGTGTGAAAAACCTCAAGACCCAGAACGGCATCGAAATCCGCAGCATCACCCCTGTCTGAACACTTCCTGTCATCTCGTAAACCAGGCCTTGGCAGCGGCGCTCTCTTGGGGCTACTCTGCAAGCGAGATCAGCGAATGGATCGCTAAGGTCTGGTCTTGTCAGCTACATGCTTGTTTCCCGCGCGCAACCACGTTGCCGTAGTACTTAGGCCAAAAGGCCCGGGGCGGGAATACGGAAAGTCTATCCATCAATCGAGGGGGACGATTCATGAGCACAGCCTATCAAGAAGACATCAGCAGCAACGTTCTGCGCCGCATGAAAGAAGGCGGTTTCGATTTTTCCCGGTTCCATCCCATCGAGTTCTACGCGATTTTCCCGGACGAGGAGCGGGCGCGCAGGGCAGCAGGCAAATTTCGTGGTGAATCCATCAATGCCCAGGTCAGTGCGCGCGACGACGGCGCCTGGTCGCTGGAATTGAGCAAAGTGATGTACGCAACCTATGACGACATCGGCGATTTCGAGCAAGGCTTTTCAGCCGTGGTCGAACCGCTGGGCGGCATTATCGAGGGTTGGGGCGTGAAGCAGGAGGTGCGCAATCGTTACCGGTTGAATTGATATTGCGCATTGTCTGTCGGGCAACGGCTGACCTTCGGGTCGGCCGTTGTCGTTTCTGGCTTCTGCACATCGCAGTGGCAAAACCCTGAAACAAGAATCCTGGGCAAAAAAAAGCCACCGGAGAGGGTGGCTAAAAGGGAAGACGGGTATGCAATAAAGTCCTGTCGGGACGGGGCTGCCAAGGCAGTTCAGATCAGTTGAGCTGTCTACTTCGCGGCGGCGTGCCGGGGAAGTTTTGCAGCGAATGCGCGGATTATCCGCAGTCGTGGCCGGGCAGTGAAATCAACTCTGACTATGCTGGTGATAGGCGATGCAGTGCGTCGCAATGAAGCGGGGGCAATCGGACCGGGGCATTTGCCGCACAGGAATGGTGCGCAGCCTTCGGCGTGGATCTACAACCGATTGAAATCAAAGCGTTTATGCCGATGGCACGGGCCTTGCGAAGGCCTGTATGTCCGGAGTGACAAGGAGTACGGCATGATCCGCACCTATTTTGACGAGATGTACGATGCCGGCGGACTGGTCCGCCCGCATTACCGGGAATTTGCCCGCTGGCTGGCCGAGACGCCCGACGAGCTGCTCGCGCAGCGCCGCCGCGAGGCCGATCTGCTGTTCCACCGTGCCGGGATCACCTTCACGCTCTATGGCGACGAGCAGGGCACCGAGCGCCTGATTCCGTTCGACACCATTCCCCGCAGCATTCCGGCCAGTGAATGGCGGATTGTCGAGCGCGGCTGCATTCAGCGGGTCAAAGCGTTGAACATGTTTCTCGCCGACCTCTACCACGAGCAGCGCATCATCAAGGCCGGGATTATTCCCGCCGAACAGGTGCTGGCCAACGAGCAATACCAATTGGCGATGCAAGGTCTGGATCTGCACCGCGATATCTATTCGCACATCTCCGGCGTCGATCTGGTGCGCGATGGCGATGGCACTTATTACGTTCTCGAAGACAACCTGCGCACACCCAGCGGCGTCAGCTACATGCTCGAAGATCGCAAGATGATGATGCGTCTGTTCCCCGAACTGTTCTCCGCCCAGCGCATCGCCCCGATCGATCACTATCCCAATCTGCTGCTCGACACCCTGAAAAGCTCAAGCCCGATCGACAACCCGAGCGTGGTGGTGTTGACGCCGGGACGCTTCAACAGCGCGTTCTTCGAACACGCGTTTCTTGCCCGGGAAATGGGCGTGGAACTGGTAGAAGGCGCGGATTTGTTTGTGCGTGACGACAAGGTATTCATGCGCACCACCGATGGCCCGAAAGCGGTCGACGTGATCTATCGTCGCCTCGACGACGCCTTCCTCGATCCGCTGGCATTCAACCCGGACTCAATGCTCGGCGTGCCTGGGCTGCTGTCCTCCTATCGTTCCGGCAACGTGGTGCTGGCCAACGCCATCGGCACCGGAGTGGCGGACGATAAATCGGTGTATCCGTTTGTCACCGACATGATCCGTTTCTACCTCGACGAAGAGCCGATTCTGAAAAACGTGCCGACCTGGCAGTGCCGCAACCCGTCCGAGCTGTCCCACGTGCTGGCCAATCTTCCGGAACTGGTGGTCAAGGAGACCCAAGGCTCCGGCGGTTACGGGATGCTCGTTGGGCCAGCCGCGACGACAGCGGAAATCGATGCCTTTCGTGAGCGCATCAAAGCCAAACCCCATGCCTACATCGCGCAGCCGACGCTGTCGCTGTCGACCTGTCCGACCTTTGTCGAAAACGGCATCGCGCCGCGCCATATCGATTTGCGTCCGTTTGTGCTGTCCGGTCGCGAAACCCGTGTGGTGCCTGGCGGTTTGACCCGTGTCGCGTTGCGTGAAGGCTCCCTGGTGGTGAACTCCTCCCAGGGCGGCGGGACCAAGGACACCTGGGTAGTCGAGGATTGAAGGAAGCTTGCCATGTTAAGTAGAACTGCCTCGGATCTGTACTGGATGTCGCGTTACCTGGAGCGTGCGGAGAATCTCGCGCGCATGCTCGACATCAGTTATTCGCTGTCGCTGATGCCGCAGGACGGGCGCGGCGACGGTCTGCACGAACTCGCCATGCCGTTGCTGATCACCGGCACCCTGGACGATTACCTTGAACGCCACGGTGACCTGCACGCTGAACGCTTGCTGCATTTCTTCGCACTGGACGCGGCCAACCCGGCGAGCATCTACAGCTGCCTTGGCGCTGCGCGGGCCAGTGCCCATGCCGTGCGCGGGCGAATCACTGCGGACATGTGGGAAAACATCAACGCGACCTGGCTGGAAATTCGCGGCATCGCCGAACAGGGCTTGAGCCGCTATGGCATGAGTCGTTTCTGTGAATGGATCAAGGAACGTTCGCACCTGTTTCGTGGCGCCTCATACGGCACGATCATGCGCAACGACGCGTTTCGCTTTATTCGTCTGGGCACGTTTATCGAGCGCGCGGACAACACGCTGCGCCTGCTCGATGCCCGTTACGAAATGGCCGGCGATCAGGCCGAAGCAGTCAGCGACGGCACGGCGCACGCCTATTACCAATGGAGTGCGCTGCTGCGCGCCTTGTCCTCATTCGAGGCCTACACCGAAATCTACCGCGACGCGCCCGGCGCCCGGCATGTCGCCGAACTGCTGCTGTTACGCGCCGATGTGCCGCGTTCGCTGCGTGCCTGTACCGAAGAGATCGACCAGATCCTCGCGCAACTGCCAGGCGCCAACGGCCGACCGGCACAACGCCTGGCGGCGGAAATGGACGCACGCCTGCGCTACACCGGCATCAACGAAATCCTCGAAGAAGGCCTGCACGCCTGGCTGACCGAATTCATCCCGCTGGTGCGCCAGTTGGGCAACGCCATTCACAGTTCCTACCTGGAGGCTGCATGAGACTTTCCATAAGCCACGAGACCACCTATCACTACGAAGATCAGGTGCGCGCGAGCATCCAGTACCTGCGCCTGACGCCCCACGACAGCGAGCGCCAGCATGTCCTCAGTTGGCAACTCGACCTGCCGCGTCCGGTGCGTGCGCAGCTCGATCCGTTCGGCAACATCCTGCATGTGCTGACCATGGACGAGCCGCACGAAGCGATCATCATCGGCGCCCGGGGGCAGGTCGATATCGATGAATTGCGCGAGGCCGAACATGAGAGCCAGTCGGCGCTGCCGTTCCTGCGCTTCACGCGCCTGACCGAAGCCGATGAAGCCTTGCGCGAATTTGCCGCGAAGAACTGCAAGCAACGGCGTGATCGCACCGCGCTGATCGACTTGATGCACGGTTTGAATCAGCACATGACCTACACGCCGGGCTCAACCGAAGTCGACACCAGCGCCGCCGAAGCTTTCGCCGGTCGCGCCGGGGTTTGTCAGGATCATGCCCATGCGTTTCTGGCCTGCGCGCGCAGTCTTGGCGTGCCGTCGCGTTACGTGTCGGGGTATCTCTACAGCGAAGATTGCGAGCATCTGGCCAGTCATGCCTGGGCAGAAGCGTGGCTGGATGACGCGTGGTACAGCTTCGACGTGACCAACCAACTGGCGCGTCCGGAGCGACACTTGAAGCTGGCGGTCGGCCTGGATTATCTCGATGCCTGCCCGGTCCGTGGCATGCGCCGGGGCGGCGGCTGTGAGCAGATGCATGCGAAGGTGTTCGTCTCGCCGACGCCGGTTATTTCCGTGCAGCAACAATAGATTCGGGATACCGCTATCGCTGGCAAGCCAGCTCCCACAGGATGACCGGTGATTCGAACTCTGCGCCTACCCTGTGGGAGCTGGCTTGCCAGCGAAGAGGCCAGTAATAACACCCTAAGGCTTACGGCTTGGCTTTGCGGCCGGCCATGTGCTTGAGATAGCCCACCAGCATTTCCAGGTCTCCATCCGGCAACACCTGCGCGGAAAACCCGGGCATCTTCGCCTGCGGCCATTGGCGCAAACTCTGCGGATCGCGGATGTAGCGCTTCAAGAAATCCGCCCCGAAATACTCGGTCGGGCTATACGGAATATTCAGATCCGGACCGAACTGCGCGTCTCCGGCACCATTCAACCGGTGACAGGCCAGGCAGTTTTTCTGAAACAGGGCAAAACCCTTGTTCACCGGATCATCGGCCTTCAAGGCAGGATCGGGCAGCAGGGCAGGGAAGCGTTGGGCCACCGGCGCCATCAGCTTGATGCTGGCGACTTCGAACGGCCACTGTTCGGGGCTGATATTGCCGGCCTGCGGATCGGTCCAGACCAGATAGAACGGCCCGGCGCTGTGCTTGCCGGCAGACAGCGGTGGCCACGGCCGCGCCGGGTCCTCGATTGCCAGCCATGCTCGTGCGCCGTCCTTGTTCAGCAAGGGCGCGGCGGCCAGCTCTGCGGCAAAGCCGTCCAGCGCCACCGCTTGCAAGTGATCCTCCGGCTTGACCCCCTTCAGCAATGCGGCCAGAGGCACAGCCTGATAGGTCATGTCCTTCTTGTAGGAAACATCATTGTTGATCGTGAGAGTTTGCAGCTGAGGATGTTTGAGCAGCTCTTCGGTCTGCCAGGTGCGGCTGTTTGCGCCCAACTGCAGATCCAGTTGTGCGGCGGACAAGGGCAAGCTCAGCAGCAAGGCACCGAGCGCAGTGAGCGTTTTCAAATGATCGCCGTCCATGTCGTGGGAGTGCGCAAAGGTTGGCACAACCGCGCTGGCCCGGGTAGCGGGCCAGTCACATTTTCAGTGGCGATATACAGCACGCGACGTTTGAATCAGCCGATGACTTTGGTCAGATTCGGCAAGATCAACAACAGCGTCGTGGCGAAAAGAATGAGTCCTGCTTGACGTACTTTCGGTTGTTTGAACATGGCTTGACCGCCTTTATTGTTATTTCCTGATGCATGCCTGACTGCATATCCCTGACGGCACGCGTTGCACTTCCTGTTAAAGGACGCCCGTCTCGGCAAAACCCGACGACGATGGCGTACATCTTCACCTTAGAGCCCGCGTCTCCCTTCGCTTAGATCCATTTCATATGGAGTTCTTTGCAAAAGCTCTTAAAACGGCATGAGGCGTATTGCCAGCTTCTTTGCCGCCCGCTGGCTAGACAACTCGGCGACCTGAACCGGTTCACCTGATGACGGATGACCGTCCGTCTGAGCGTGTGCGTCAAGCGCTTTGAGCAATGTGGTCATTGCCTGCCAGTCGGCGCAGGGCGAAAGTGAAGTGACAATAAATCAGGTTCGAGGACGTCATGACTGAAGCTTTGATTTTCGATGCATTGCGCACCCCGCGTGGCAAAGGCAAGGCCGATGGCGCGCTGCACAGCGTGAAGCCGGTCAACCTGGTGGCCGGTTTGCTGAGCGCCTTGCAGGCGCGCACCGCGCTGGACACCAGTCAGGTCGATGATGTTGTCCTCGGCTGCGTCACGCCGATTGGCGATCAAGGCTCGGACATCGCCAAGACGGCGGTGCAAGTGGCCGACTGGGACGTCAGCGTCGCCGGTGTGCAGATCAACCGTTTCTGCGCTTCGGGTCTGGAAGCGGTGAATCTTGGCGCGATGAAAGTGCGCTCCGGCTTCGAGGATCTTGTGGTGGTTGGCGGCGTCGAGTCGATGTCGCGGGTGCCAATGGGCAGCGATGGCGGCGCCTGGGCACTGGACCCGCAGACCAACCTGCACAGCCATTTCACCCCGCAAGGGGTCGGCGCCGATCTGATCGCCACCCTCGAAGGCTTCAGCCGGCAGGATGTCGATGCCTACGCACTGCACTCCCAGCAAAAAGCCGCGCGAGCACGGTCCGACGGCTCGTTCAACAAGTCGCTGGTGCCGGTGCAGGATCAAAACGGCATCATCCTGCTTGATCACGATGAGTTTATCCGCGCCGAATCGACCCTCGAAGGCCTGGGCAAGCTCAAGCCAAGTTTCGAAATGATCGGGCAGATGGGCTTTGACGCCACGGCGTTGCGGGTCTACAGCCATGTCGAGCGGATCAACCACGTGCACACGCCGGGCAACAGTTCCGGGATTGTCGACGGTGCGGCGCTGATGCTCATCGGCTCCGAAGCCAAGGGCCGCACGCTGGGGCTGCAGCCACGCGCGCGTATCGTCGCCACGGCCGTCACCAGCACAGATCCGACCATCATGCTCACCGGCCCAGCGCCGGCGACCCGCAAAGCCTTGGCGAAGGCCGGACTGCGCGTGGAGGACATCGATCTGTTCGAGGTCAACGAAGCGTTTGCTTCGGTGGTTTTGAAATTCATCAAGGACATGGCCGTCGATCCCGGCAAGGTCAACGTCAACGGCGGCTCGATCGCCATGGGCCACCCGCTGGGCGCCACGGGTTGCGCGATCCTCGGCACCCTGCTTGATGAACTGGAAGCGCGGCATCTGCGCTACGGCCTGGCGACGCTGTGTGTCGGCGGCGGCATGGGCATTGCCACCATCATCGAACGCCTCTGAGCCCCGACTTCAAGGAACCCTGTTATGAGCGAAGCCATTCGTTACGAAAAAGGCCAGGACGGTATCGTCGTGCTGACCATGGACATGCCGGGCCAGAGCGCCAACACCATGAACGCCGTGTACCGCGAGGCCATGGCCGCTTGCGTCGCCCGCTTGCTGGCCGAGAAAGACAGCATTTCCGGAGTGATCATCACCTCGGCGAAGAAAACCTTTTTTGCCGGCGGCGACCTCAATGAACTGATCAAGGTCGGCAAGCCCGAAGCCAAAGCTTTCTACGACATGGTGCTGACCCTCAAGGAGCAATTGCGCAGCCTGGAAACCCTCGGCAAACCGGTGGTCGCGGCGATCAACGGCGCCGCGCTGGGCGGCGGCTGGGAGATCTGTCTGGCCTGTCACCACCGCATTGCTGTTGATGACGCCTCGGTGCAACTCGGTCTTCCGGAAGTGACCCTGGGCCTGCTGCCGGGCGGCGGCGGGGTGGTGCGCATGGTGCGCATGCTCGGTATCGAAAAAGCCCTACCGTATTTGCTTGAAGGCAAGAAGGTGCGCCCGCAACAGGCGTTGCAGGCCGGGCTGATTGATGAACTGGCAGCGGATCGCGATGAGCTGCTGGCCAAGGCGCGCGCCTGGATTCTCGCCAATCCGGCGCCAGTGCAGCGCTGGGACGTCAAGGGTTACCAGATTCCTGGCGGCACGCCATCGAACCCGAAAGTGGCGCAGATGCTGGCGATTGCGCCGTCGATCCTGCGCGCGAAAACCCAAGGCACTCTGCCGGCGCCGGAGAAGATTCTATGCGCGGCGGTGGAGGGCGCTCAGGTCGATTTCGACACCGCGCACCTGATCGAAACCCGTTACTTCACCGAGCTGACGACCGGGCAGATCTCGAAAAATCTGATCGGTACGTTCTGGTTTCAACTGAACGAGATCAACGCCGGCGGTTCCAGGCCGCAAGGTTTTGCGCCCTATAAAACCCGCAAAGTCGGTGTGCTCGGCGCCGGAATGATGGGCGCAGGCATCGCGTTTGTCAGCGCCTCGGCCGGTATCGAGGTCGTCCTCAAGGACATCAACCTCGCCGCTGCCGAAAAGGGCAAAGCGCATTCCGCAGCGCTGCTGGACAAGAAAGTTGCCCGTGGCCAAATGACTGCCGAACAGCGCGAAGCGGTGCTGGCGCGCATCGTTGCGAGCGAAAGCGATGCCGATCTGGCCGGTTGCGATCTGATCATCGAAGCTGTGTTTGAGGATCGCCAACTCAAAGCCAGGGTGTCCGCCGCCGCGCAACAGGTCGTGGGCGGCGAAGCGGTGATTGCTTCCAATACGTCGACGCTGCCGATCACCGGTCTGGCGACGGCGGTGGCCGATCAAAGCAAATTCATCGGCCTGCATTTCTTCAGTCCGGTAGAAAAAATGCCGCTGGTGGAAATCATCAAAGGTGCGCAGACCAGCGCCGAAACTCTCGCTCGCGGTTTCGATTTCGTTCTGCAAATCAAGAAAACTCCGATCGTGGTCAACGACAGTCGCGGCTTCTTTACCTCGCGGGTGTTCGGCACGTTCACCAACGAGGGCATTGCCATGCTTGGCGAGGGCGTCAGTGCGCCGATGATCGAGACCGAAGCGCGCAAGGCCGGGATGCCGGTCGGGCCTCTGGCAATCTCCGACGAAGTTTCCCTCAGCCTGATGAGCCATATCCGTCAACAGACGGCCAAGGACCTACAGGCTGAAGGGAAACCGCTGATTGAGCACCCGGCCTTTGCCGTGATTGACTTGATGCTCAATGAATTCAAGCGACCGGGCAAAGCTGCCGGAGGCGGTTTTTATGAGTATCCAGCCGGTGCCCAGAAGCATTTATGGCCGGAGCTGAAAACGCGCTTCGAGAAGGCCGACGGACAGATCTCTGCGAAGGATGTGCGTGATCGGCTGTTGTTTGTGCAGGCCATCGAAACCGTGCGCTGTGTGGAGGAGGGCGTGCTGACCTCGACGGCGGATGCCAACGTCGGCTCGATCTTCGGCATCGGTTTCGCCGCATGGACCGGCGGGGCGCTGCAGTTCATCAACCAGTATGGCCTGAAGGACTTCATCGCCCGCGCGCAGTATCTGGCGGAACAATACGGCGAGCGCTTTACCCCGCCAGCGCTGCTGCTGGACAAAGCGGCGAAAGGTGAAATGTTCTAGGGCCAGCGAGCATTTCGGGGCTTGCCTTGGCCACGTGTTTCAAGGCAGGCTCTGGGGTGTTCATTATTCCCATCACGTGTCAGGTATTTTTTATGTCGCTGCGCATCTGCATTCTCGAAACCGACATCCTGCGGCCCGAATTGATTGACCAATATCAGGGCTATGGGCAGATGTTCCAGCGCCTGTTCTCGCAGCAACCGATCGCCGCTGAGTTCACTGTCTATAACGTGGTGAAGGGTGAGTATCCAAGCGACGACGAGATTTTCGATGCGTACCTGGTCACCGGCAGCAAAGCCGATTCGTTCGGTACGGATCCGTGGATCCAGACCCTCAAGACCTATCTTCTGAATCGCTACGAACGCGGCGACAAATTGCTCGGCGTGTGCTTTGGCCATCAATTGCTGGCGCTGCTGCTTGGTGGCAAGAGCGAGCGGGCCTCCCAGGGTTGGGGAGTCGGCACTCACAGCTATCAGCTGGCAGCCAAGGCGCCGTGGATGAGCCCGGTGCGCGAAGAGCTGACACTGCTGATCAGCCACCAGGATCAGGTCACCGAACTACCGGAAAACGCGACAGTCATCGCCTCCAGCGATTTCTGCCCGTTCGCGGCTTATCACATCAACGACCAGGTGCTGTGCTTCCAGGGCCACCCGGAATTCATTCACGATTACTCGCGCGCGCTGCTCGACCTGCGCCAGGAAGCGCTGGGCTCGCAGATCTACAGCAAGGGGGTCGCGAGCCTAGAGCAGGAGCATCATGGCGCCACCGTTGCAGAGTGGATGATGCGCTTCGTGGCGCACAAGCCAGAAGCGGCTCAACGCTAAAAGGGCCTGCTCCCACAATCCCTGTGGGAGCGAGCCTGCTCGCGAATATCCGGGGCAACGCGGTTCCGGCTACAGCCACCCGGACCGCTTGAAACTCGCCCACAAACTCACACACCCCACCGCAATAAACCCCAGCACTGCAAAGTAACCGTAGTGCCAGGTCAATTCCGGCATGTTCTGGAAATTCATCCCGTAGATCCCCGCTACCGCCGTCGGGAACGCGAGAATCGCCGCCCACGCCGCAAACTTGCGCTGCACCACGCTCTGCCGTGATGCCTCGAGCAACACGCCAATCTCGATGGTCTGGCTGGCAATGTCCGCCAGCGTGCTCAGGTCTTCCATCTGCCGCGTCACGTGAATCTGCACATCGCGAAAGTACGGTCGCATGTTCTTGTCGATGAACGGGAAACTCAGCTTTTGCAGCTCTTCGCCGATTTCCACCATCGGTGCCGCGTACCGACGCAAGCGCACCACATCACGGCGCAAACCGTGCAGCTTCTGGATGTCACGCTCGTTGAGGGCGCTACACAAAACGTTGCGCTCCAGCTCATCGATCTCGGCGTGGATCGCTTCGCCCACCGGCTGATAGTTCTCGATGACGAAATCGAGCAGCGCGTACAGGACGAAATCCTCCCCGTGCTCAAGCAACAGCGGGCGCGCTTCACAGCGTTGGCGCACATAGGCATACGACGCGGAGTGGCCGTTGCGAGCAGTGATGATGTAACCCCTGCCAGCGAAAATATGCGTTTCGATGAATTGCAAAACGCCGTTTTCGCGGACCGGCGAGTAGGTGACGATAAACAGAGCGTCACCAAAAGTTTCCAGTTTCGGTCGGCTGTGTTTTTCCAGCGCGTCTTCGATGGCCAGTTCATGCAAGTTGAACTGACGTTGCAGGTTGGATAATTCCTGTGCGTCCGGTTCTTCCAGGCCGATCCACACGAAGTGCCCGGGTTTGGCAGCCCACGCAGCACCTTCGTCCAGCGAAATATTGGTGACTTTCTTACCCTCGCTGTACACCGCAGCAGCAACAACTCGACCCATGGTGGTGGTTCACTTCTTCTTGGCAGATGGCAGGGGAACAAGGCTTCAGCTTAGCCGTGTCGCTGCTTGAGAGTCAGTGAAACTTCTACAGTTCACCCGGCAAAAGAAAACCCGCACGGGGCGGGTTTGGTTTCACGCGGCTTGCAGTTGTCGATCCATCGACTCGATGCACTCGCGCATCTGCTCGCGGCATCGCTCGATCAGCATAGGCATGTCGTCCATGGTCAATCCGACTGTAGGAATCGCCGGCAAGGAACGTATGAGAACGTTGCCGCTGCGCCAGCGATTCAGGCGCATGTGCTTGATATAGCTGCTCACGCACACCGGAACGATCGGCACGCCGGCGGCAATTGCCATCTGAAACGCGCCTTTTTTGAACGGCAACAAATCTTCACCGAGGTTGCGGGTGCCTTCCGGAAACACCCAGATCGAGGTGTCTTCGTTCTGCAAGGTGTGGGTCGTCGTCAGCATCGACTGCCGCGCCTTGTGCGCATTGCCACGGTCGATCAACACATTGCCGGCCAGCCAGAACAACTGGCCGAACAACGGCACCCACTTCAGGCTTTTCTTGCCGATACACACGGTACGGCGCGGGACGACATTGCCGAACACGAACAGATCGTAGTTGGACTGATGGTTGGCGATGATCACGCAACTGTCGGGCTTGTTCATCAAGCCGTTGACCTCGGACTTGACCCGCAAACGCAAGATACACATCGCCGGCAAAGCGTAGAGGCGGGCGCACAGTCGGCTGTTGTCCGGGTTGAACGGGCGGCACAGTCCAAGGATCACGCCGAGCACGCCGGCCAGAATAAAGTGCAGGCCCATCAACAACATACGAAACACAAACAGCATTTTTGCACGCCCACCGGGACAAAAGGTGGCGCAGTGTACGGATGTGCACTGTTTTCGGCAATTGCCGCTATAGAGTCCGGAGATGGCCGATGTTTAAGCGCATGTTTCAGTCTTGCCTGTCAGGCGCGTCCTAGAGCTTTCCGCGAATCTTCGACGTGTGACGTAAGAAAAAGCCCGACACGAGGGTCGGGCTATTCACTTACCGGCAGATCCTGGACGAGTCAGCCCAGATGTTGCTGATCCTGCAGGATGGCGTCGTCAAGAGTTTCCAGCAGTTGCTTGCGCACTTTCAGCTTGGTGTTCTTGTGCGCGAGCATGTTGATCTTCTTCAACTGCCGCGCGGCAGCCAGCGCGGCGCCCTGCAATTCTTCGGCTGTGACGACTTTGTCGAGGAAGCCTGCATCAACAGCACTTTGCGGATCGAACATCTCGCCATTGATCACCGACCGATGGAAAGCCGAACGCCGCAAACGGTCGCGTGCCAGCTCAATACCGGCGTGGTGCATGGTCATGCCGATCTGCACTTCGTTCAGGCCGATGCTGAACGGGCCATCGACACCGATGCGGTAATCGGCGGACAACAGCAGGAAAGCACCCTTGGCCACAGCGTGTCCCGGGCAAGCAACGATCACCGGGAACGGGTGAGAGAGCAGGCGGCGGGCCAGCGTCGAACCGGCTGTCACCAGCGCAACGGCTTCTTTCGGGCCGGCGGTCATCACCTTCAGGTCATACCCGCCCGAGAGGATCCCCGGCTGCCCGGTGATGATCACCACCGCGCGATCCGCCACCGCCTGATCCAGCGCCGCGTTAAACGCCGCAATCACATCCGGAGAAATCGCGTTGACCTTGCCATTGTTCAGGGTCAGGGTCGCGATACCGTCTTCGAGGTGGTAGGCAATCAACTCGCTCATGACGCTATTCCTTATTAGAAAGATGGGCAGACGTTACCCACCGCCGCAAGCCAGGTAAAGCGCCGTGACTGACCTGCCAGTCACCGTTTTGCGCTTCGGCCAGCGTCGCGCGCGTGTTGCCTGCTATAAAAGGAAGCGCACGGCTTACCCGAGATTGGCAGGTTTGCCATCGTCCGCTCTGGCTGAACGCAAGGGCCTCTCTTAAGCGCATGAAAATTCTGAAAAAAAGTTTGCCATCGCAAAAGCTTTCGACTACATTAGCGCGCCTCGACAGACAGAACATGTCTGCGGAGATACGGTGAAGTGTCCGAGTGGCTTAAGGAGCACGCCTGGAAAGTGTGTATACAGGAAACTGTATCGAGAGTTCGAATCTCTCCTTCACCGCCAAATTTGAAACGACAAAACCCCTGAAAACGTTAAAGTTTTCAGGGGTTTTGCGTTTCTGGAAGCCAAAAAACGACTAATAAAACTAACCCGACTCAGTGTCGGTTTTTTTGTGTCTTGGATGGTGCGCCAAGAGCACAGCTCCCTCACCTTTTTCTCGCCAAAATATCTGTGCTATATCACGGTTCCCCAATTCTGGTACTCGGAAAAGAACTCTGCCTGTCGGAAACGGAAAAGTCGCTCTTCCTCACGCAACTCCGAGAATTTGCCTACAACCGCGCATTGAGTCTCTCGTTATCCTGATGCCGTACCAGTCTGCAGCGGCTTCATCAGGAAATACGTTTCCCGCAGAAAGCAGGCTTTCTCCTCGTAATTGCGGTTTGCCCCAGTTGCCCTACCATCGCGGTATCATGATCTAATACCATGAACAACAAACAGCGCGGCACGCTCAAAGCTATTTTTTCAAGGCCGGTCCCGAATAACTTGGAGTGGGTGCGTATGGAATCGCTCTTCGGCGCAGTGGGCGCCCAGACCATTGAAGGCAATGGTTCAAGAGTGCGCTTTGAATTGAACGGTGTGGTCGTGACTTTTCACCGGCCCCACCCAGACAAAGAAGCAAAGCCCTATCAGGTGCGCGACGCTCGGGCTTTTCTTGAGCAAGCAGGAGTCATCCCGTGAACGTAATGAACTACAACGGCTATGCCGCCCGTATTGAATACAGTGACGAAGACGGCCTCTTCGTCGGCCATATCGCCGGTATCAAGGACGTCGTCGGATTCCATGGTGAGTCGGTCGCAGAGCTGCGGAACGCGTTCCAGGAGGCCGTGACTGATTATCTCGATACCTGCGCCAGGCTCGGTCGCGCACCGCAGAAACCCTATTCGGGGAATCTCAGCCTGCGCTTGGCGCCAGCGCTGCATGCGACGGTCGCTGTAAAGGCGCAGCTAGCCCATAAGAGCATCAATCAATGGGTTGCAGACGTGCTCGATCGTGAGGTCCACGCGTAGTGGCGAAATCTGGCTCTCAGTAGAAGTTGTACAAAACCCTGTCACCCGTCGAAATCTCCTACACGCCTCATTGACCCTCCGAACCGTCCCGAGTTTACTGTATGCGCATACAGTAAATTCACTATCAGGTTCGTATCATGAGCGTCACCATCCTCGGCCCTTTGTCAGGCGCGGGCGAAAAGCTTGCGCTGTATTCGTTTCGGATTCCCGCCGGTTTTCCTTCGCCTGCGGCTGATCACATTGAAAAGCACATCTCTCTGGACGAGGTTTTTGATATTCGTGCGCCGCACGTTTATCTGGCGAAGATCGAAGGCGAAAGCATGCAGGACGCCGGGATATTTTGCGGTGATCTGGTGATCGTCGATCGCAGCCTGAATGCCGAGCACGGCGATATCGTCATCGCCGGTCTCAACTCCGAACCCATCTGCAAGCGCCTGCACATGCGCGACAACACCGTCATCCTTCTTTCGGCCAACAGCAAATACCCGCCTCGCTACGTGATGGAAGGGGATGAGCTGGTGATCTGGGGTGTGGTGACTTACAGCGTGCGCGACCATGGCAAACCGTGAGCAGGTCTTCGCGCTGATCGATTGCAACAGCTTCTATGCCAGCTGTGAGCGAGTGTTCCGGCCCGATCTGGCGAAGACGCCGATTGTCGTGCTGAGCAATAACGATGGCTGCGTGATTGCGCGCAGTTATGAAGCCAAGCCCTTTGTGAAAATGGGCGCGCCGTATTTCCAGATTCGCGATGATTTGCGCCGCCATGGCATTCAGGTGTTCAGCAGTAATTACGCCTTGTACGGCGACATGAGCGAGCGGGTGATGACGATCATCGAATCCATGGTGCCGGCCGTCGAGGTGTACAGCATTGATGAGGCGTTCGCCGATCTCAGCGGCATCCCTGGGGACCTGACCGCGTTTGGCCGCACCATCCGCTCTGCTGTTTATAAGCGCACCGGCATCCCGGTCGGCGTCGGCATCGCCCCCACGAAAACGCTGGCCAAGCTCGCCAACCACACTGCCAAACGCTTGCAAGCGCATACCGGCGGCGTGGTCGACATCTGCGATCCGTCCAAACGCGACTGGGTGCTGCGCAATACCGATGTCGGTGAAGTGTGGGGCGTCGGGCGGCGGATGAAAGCTCATCTGGAAAGCATGCAGATCAGAAGCGCGATGGACCTGGCGAAGGCCGATCCGTGGACACTGCGGCGCAAGTTCAGCGTGGTGATCGAGAAGACCGCGCGCGAACTGGGCGGCACATCCTGTCTGGAACTGTCGGAAACAGAACCGCCGAAGCAGGAAATTTGCAGCAGCCGCATGTTTGGCAACCGTTTGACTACCATCGAGCCGATCAAGGAAGCCGTTGCTACTTATGTGCATCGAGCGGCGGAAAAGCTGCGTGCGCAGAGTTCGCTGTGCAAAAAGATCCGCGTGAGTATCCGCACCGGCATGTTCAATCCGGAAGAGGCGAAGTACGCCAATGGCGCGCTGATCGAGTTGCCTTATCCGACCAATGATGTGCGATTGCTGAGCAAGGTGGCGAGCGAAGCGATCGATCGATTGTTCCGGCCGGGGTTCAAGTACAGCAAGGCTGAGGTGCTGTTGATGGATCTGCGACAGCCCGGAGAATTTACCGAAGACCTGTTTGCACAGTCCCAACCTCAAGCGGCGGAGAGGGTGATGGGGGTGCTCGACCAGATCAATCAGCGCTGGGGGCATGGAACGTTGCGAGCGGGGAGTGTGCCGGCGGATCCGGCCTGGGGCATGCGACGGGAGATGATGAGTTCGAGTTTTACGACGAAGCTGGATCAATTGTGGGTCGTTAAATCCAATTGAGGCACGGGCCAGATCTGGTGCCGCGTTACAATCGCTGCCTTCACTTATGCAGTAAAGGGACGACTTTCATGATCATTTCCACCACTCATTCCGTCGAGGGGCGGCAGATCACGGCCTATCTGGACATTGTCAGCGCCGAGTCTGTGCAAGGGGTCAACGTGATCCGCGATATGTTCGCCGGCATGCGCGACTTCTTTGGCGGGCGCTCGCAGACGTTGGAGCGGGCTCTTAAAGAAGCACGCATTCAGGCAACCGATGAATTGAAAGATCGGGCGCGGGCATTGCAGGCTGACGCGGTGGTTGGCGTGGATTTTGAGATCAGCATGCCGGCAGGCAAGGGTGGCATGGTCGTGGTGTTTGTCACCGGAACGGCGGTGAAGCTGCGTTGATCATTGCGTTGAAGGCAAAGCCCACTCGCACGAGGAATGGGCTTTTTTCGCGTCAATCAGCCTTGAGGTTTGAGCGACACAGCACCTCTTGCGTCATAGGTCAGCGGTGTATCGATGGCAACGAGGGGCGGTGTCCCGTCAGGCTGCGCCGATGGCGCTGGCTCGCTGGGATGGTAGACGACGCCCGGCTGGAGAAGCGGTTTGTCCGGGTATTTGATGGTGATTTCACCCGAGGCGATCTTTTCCTTGAGTTTTTCCGCACCGGCCTTGCCGGCAGCGATCTGCTCGTCCGTGAGTTTTACGACTGGCATGTTCGGGAATCCATTGATCTGCATGATCTCTCCTTGAGATTCATTGGTAGGAGTCAGGGCAGCGGCCGTTCGATGGAAATCTTTAGCGAATGATCGCTCGCGACACTTTTTTCCATTCGTCGGTGATCAGCCTTTCTGAACGGCAAGTCCAGTAGTGACCAGCTAGTCTCAAAAGCGCTGAGGGACGATATTTTTCAGGCAAAACTGTTTTGCCGGTGTCGGCCCGGTTGCGTAGGGGAGAGTCTATGTCAGGTCCATTTATCGAAGATGATGGCGCTGAGTTTTCATTCAACAACTGTGTGCGCTGCGGTCAGTCGGAGTATCAGTCGGGGTTTGGCGAGGATCCGGTCAGCATCGGCAAAATCAAATCCACGGCCCCCAAAGGGCCGAAAGCGAAATTCCTGCCCAAGGTCACGGCAAGGACCAGAAAGTGATTTCATCCTGCACCCCGTCATTGAACGGGGTTTTTTATGTGCGCAAGAATGAGGGGGCGGGCGTTGACATTAATGTCGGTTTTTTTTCACAAACTTTTCACGTTGGCCAACGTAGTGTGAAGCCATCCGTTAGAAAGCAAGTCTCCAGCCCGTCTCCCCAGCGGGCTTTTTTTTGCCCGGCATAAAACCTTTTCCCTGATCGCGGTCCAATCGACGCTGTCGCCGGCGTCTGGACTTCCCTGTGCCGAGCGCATTAAATCCCGCTCCTTCTCGTCATCCCGTTTATTTGAGGTTTTCGTCATGCGTTTAACACTGCCTGCTCTGGTTCTTGGCCTTCTGGTTGCTCAAGGTGCAATGGCTGCCGGTGATGGCACCGCGGCGCTGGGCGGTGGCCTGGGTGGCGCGCTGGGTAACGTGGTCGGTCAGAAAATGGGCGGCAGCACCGGTGCTGCCATTGGTGCTGGCGTCGCGGGCGCAGCGGGCAGCGCAGTCGCCGCACGCAAGGGCAGCCGCACCAAAGCGGCGATCGGCGGCGGTGTCGGTGCAGCCGGTGGTTCGGTGATCGGCAACAGCCTGGGCGGCCGCAACGGCGCCACCATCGGCGCGGGTCTGGGCGGCGCGGCCGGCGGCGCAGTCGGCAGCAACCTGGGCAAAGGTCACAAGCGCCACTGAGACTGATGGCCTGTCAGAAAAAGCCCGACTCGATGTCGGGCTTTTTCATGGCTGAACGTTTCGTGCGAAATCATCTCCAATCTGCATACGCCCCGCTTGGGCGGACTGTCCCGATTCGGGAACTGCGAGGTTCATATGCGATTGTCATTATCTGCACTGTTTTTTGGCTTGGTCGTGGCGCAGGGCGCGATGGCGGCCGGAGATGGCACCGCTGCCGTAGGCGGTGGTCTCGGCGGTGCGCTGGGTAATGTGGTTGGCGGACAACTTGGCGGCAGTACGGGCGCAGCGGTCGGCGCAGGTGTTGGCGGCGCGGCAGGTAGTGCCGTCGGCGCGAACAAACGCAACCGCACCGAAGCCGCGATCGGCGGCGGCCTTGGCGCGGCAGGCGGCTCGGTCGTCGGCAACAGCCTCGGCGGCTCCACCGGCTCCGCCATTGGCGCAGGCCTGGGCGGCGCAGCAGGCGGCGCGGTAGGTAACAATCTTGGCGACGACGACGGCGGATCTCATTCCGGCGGCCACAAGCACAAGAACAAACACAAAAATAAACATCGCTGATTGATCAACGAAAACCCGGCCTGGCGCCGGGTTTTTCGTGTGTGGCCGTCAGGCAGAGGAACGATTGGCGGCAGGGCTTTTCGAACGTCATACATCCCACACGCTCAAGAGGTGCGCCATGACTCCGGAAACCGAAGGCAAAGAAGAGAAGGGCCCGAGTGGATTGCCGTTTATCAATGATCCGGGGAATGAAGATCCCGGCTCGCTGATGGATGATGCGACGGTGCCGTTGAATGATGCGGATGAGGCGGATATGGAGTATGAGGAGGATGGGGATGAGCAGTGAGGTGGGGTTGAGGTGTTGAATGATGGTTTAAGGGCCTGACTCAGCAGGCCCTACAGAAAAATCTGTTCCTCAGAATGATACGTCGATTCTTTGTGCTCTGATTTTTACAAACTGACCATTGAGGTGCGGAAAATCGAAGTGGATATCTTGATCCGCAAATTCGACGAACGACTTGAGCGTATCGCCTTCTAAGCGCCCCTGGATCTCGCATGAGAAACCGTCGTCAAGCATCTCGACATATGTTTCGCTGTTTTCACATTTTGCGATGTCAATTTCGTCCGGCAGCACCATTTCGAACTCGGCTGAGTAGGTCTCACCTACTTCGATGACTGACGGGCAGTGGCCTGCGAAACATCTCACAGTCACACCGTTGATGCTGAGCAGTAGCATTTCCTCAATGATTGGGTCGATCTTCACAATATGCGCGGGATATTTCTTAGTCATTTGCGAGCCATGCTGTTCTTTTCTTTCAGAGGATTGAGATGAACAGTGAGGTTTTTAAGAGGTGAACTTTGGCATAAAGGCCTGAGTCAGTAGGTGCCTAAGTCTAGTTTTCAGAGTTTTCATGCGGGTCGATTAATACATAGAGGTCATCGGAGGGCGACATTTTTTTGATTCTGCCTGCATCTATATAGGTCTTGAATTCACGCTCAAGAAATTTCATGTTAGTGTATTTTTTATATCTTAAAGGCCTGTCGGTGGCGTGTATGTAAAGGCGCCACTCATCAAAACCATCGATCCTGTTATTCGAACCGTAATCGAAGTCCACTGAGTCAGTGGGAAAATGAATAGCACAGCCTATGCCGTGTAGTTCATATTCAACACCATCGATGATTTCTCCGCAACGTTCTATTTTGCCGCTCCTCCAAAGTCTTAGGATGTTTCGAGTACCAAATTTTTCTTGTAATAGCGTTGTTCCTTCTTCAACTTTGCTGAGGAAGCCTTTGATCAAGTCTTCGAGACGTATCATGTTGTTGCTCATGTTTTTCTATTATTATCCAGTCGATCGGTATCGAGTCTTTTTAGGATGACATGTTTCATTCGCTCTTGTCTCGAAAATGGTTTTTCCAATATTTCTAATGATTTTTACATTGTGAATTTTGGTGTTTGTCTCACAAGTAGATGCCGAAGTCAGGGTGATTTTTTATGCGTTTTGGTCTTTTCGGTTTCTTTTTAGTTGGTCCATATATATAAGTTGCTAATTAAAGAGATTTTCTTGATTTTTTTTAGGTCTATGTATTCGGCGAATTCTTTTTCGATTATTTTTTTGTCGCAGTATTTTCTATATTTAGATGGTCTTTCGCAAGCAAAGAAGTATAAGCGGCAAATGTCAAACCCATTGATTTCACCATTAGGCCCATAGTCAAAATCTACAGTTCCTGTCGATAAATTAATGCGGCAGCCAATGCCGTGCAATTCATATTTAACTCCTCGAGTGACTCTCCCGCGACGCTTTATCGCCTTGGTATGCCAAAGCCTTCGAATGTCTCGAGTACCAAATTTTTCTTCAAATATCAGCGTGCTTGTCTCTACCATAGCAATAAAGTCATTTATCAGGGCATCCAAGGTTTGATCACTCATCCTTTTCTCCTAATTTGCAAAATATCTAGTCCGATGAATTGGCTGGCTGGATTGCATTTTTTATTGTTTAAAAATTGCGGTATGCTCTTTGGGGCGGTAATAGCTTTAGCGTTGGTGATATTGCTTTTGGTCTTGCAGGCGCTGCGCGTGGAGTGTTAAGTGCGTGATTTTAGACAGGTGACACTGTTAAATAGACGCTAGGTTCTCTTAATCTCAACGATGACGTAATGAATTTTATCTCGGAAGTCTCTGATGCAATGCAAACCAAGTGCCCGCTCTCAAAATTTTTAATGGATAATTGAAGTATTTCCCGTGTGGGGAGATTGGATGTCGTCAAGCTTGTAACTTCACTGCACGTTATCCCTATGCGACAAGCATTGTATCCTATGGATTCCCACTTCTTCGGAGGCGTGTCTGGAATTTCTCTGATGTCAAATGCCAGAGTCAGTGTTGAAAGATTATTGTCTATGTTTAGAGTGAAGAGCTTAATCTCTCCGATAGGTACATTTCGGCTGAAGACCATGTTGAAGAGTTTACTGCCATGTATCTCATTCCAGTAATTCATATTTTTCTTTTAGTCTGTCGATCTACCTAAAAAGCGTCTTTACGTAGTGTTGGTTAAGGCTCGGCTTGCGTCTTTCTTAAAATTCACTTGGGCGCCATTTATCATTTCTGTCGTCAAAAAAATATATCTTTCTGCCCCTAGGTCCCCATCCACTGTAAGAAAAATTCTCTTTGTAGTTCTGGTGAGTTTGTTAGGTTTTCATTTTCGTAGTCAAATATCGACACCACATCTTTCAGTGATGGTTCTGCTCCATTTGTCAATTCATAAGCTTTTAAACCAAGAGACATTTGTGATGATAAGCTCGAGGGGTGAACATTTAACTTTGAGCCTTTGCAAAAGAAAGTTACTAGGGGGTTGTCCTTGCGGATTAAGCCGAAACAGTGATAAAAATTTTTGCCGGTGTATGTTTTTGGCGATAGTTCGTCCAGGCTTAGGGTTATGCTTATTTCCTCGCTGTCGCAAATCAGAATTACATCTTTGATTGCGTATTTTTTTTCTACGATAATTTTGAACTCCGAAATCATTTGTCAATTTTCCTATATGGATTCGGGATGGAGTAACCAAAGTCACGCCCATCATCAATAATTATCGTGGCGCCTAGAATATCTTCATTTTTGATGACTTTTGGAACGGCGAATTCCTGTTCTCGGGAAAATTTGTATCGGTTTCCTAATTCTTGCTTCAAATCATAGCCCTCGACTCTCTTCAAAGTATAAAGAAACCCGGTTTTTGTAAAAAAGCTGGTAGCAAACTCTTTTCCCACATCTCTAGAGGGGGAGGTGCTGATAAAGCCGCTTGGAGGAAAATCGCTATCAATGGAGTGGAGGAATAAGTCCTCGCTGTCTCCCTTGCTTTTGAATCCGTTCACAAAAACATCGGACGGGTCTCTTGAGTCTCCTCGGTACAGATATTCCTGTTTTTTCTTAGGCGCTGGTGCATCAGGCTCCCCATCATCAACCTTAACCCCATCACTTGCCCCCGGAACCTCACACCCAAGCTTCTTCGGCGGCGGACAATTGGACGTCAACCCCAACGGATCCACCCACCCCGTCGGATTCGGCACGTACTGATACTGATTCAACCCACCCGCGAGCTTCACCGGGTCCGGTGTCAGATACCGCCCCAATCTCGGGTCGTAATACCGATGCCGGTTGTAATGCAGGCCGCTTTCAACATCGAAATACTGCCCCTGAAAACGCAGCGGTTGATCCAGGTAGTCTTCGCCGGCGAGGGTGACGGCGGCGACTTTGCCGTAGGCGTCGTATTGCGCGGACCAGACGATTTCGCCGCTGTAGTCGGTGAGTTCCTGCGGGGTGCCGAGGTGGTCGAGTTGGTAGTAGAAGGGGCAGGCCTTTTTCGGGCCTTTGCCATCGAGCATCGCGAGTGGGCGGAAGGTGCCGGGTTCGTAGAGGAAGCTGCGGTATTGCGTGGCGCTGCTTTCGGCGACGAGGTGTTCGCCTTGCCAGAAGAATTCGGTGACGGCGCCATCCACTGTTTTGCGGATGCGCCGGCCGAAGGCGTCGTAGTGATAAGTGGCGGTCTGGCCGTCGGGGCGGGTCAGGCCGATCAGGCGGTGCTGGCAGTCGTAGCGGTATTCGGTGACCAGGGTCTGGCCGTGGCCTCGGCGTTCGCGGATCAGGTTGCCGAAGGCGTCGTAGTCGTAATGGCGGTCGCCCTGCATCAGCAGGCGGTTGCCTTTGATCTGCGCGGGACCGGGGCGATCCTGCATCAGCAGGTTGCCGGCCGGGTCGTGGGCGAAGGATTCGGGCAGTTCGTCGCGTGAGTGACGTACGCGGATCAACCGGTCGAGGGCGTCGTAGCCGTAGGTGCGCTGGCCGTGGCGGCTGTCGGCAATGTGCTCGAGATTGCCGTTGGCGCTGTAGGCATAATCGCGGCGGTACAGCGAGGCGTGGCGATGGCCTACAGCGTGGGCGAGCAAACGGCCCTGATCGTCGTAGGAGTATTCGCTGAGCAGCAGACCTTGC
This sequence comes from Pseudomonas sp. H26/SER47-MNA-CIBAN-0231, assembly GCF_040310465.1. Taxonomy (NCBI): domain Bacteria; kingdom Pseudomonadati; phylum Pseudomonadota; class Gammaproteobacteria; order Pseudomonadales; family Pseudomonadaceae; genus Pseudomonas; species Pseudomonas sp. H26/SER47-MNA-CIBAN-0231. The sequence continues at coordinate 163,292 of NZ_JBEOPW010000002.1, forward strand.
TGGCGTTGCTGCTCGCGACCGGACTGATACACATGCCGGGTCAGCGGCGTGCCATTAAGGTCGATGGCCGACAGCGCACCGCCCTTGGCGTAGTGATAATCGAGCTTGCTGTTGTCCGGCAGGCGCAGGCGTTTGAGCTGGCCGCAGGCGTCATAGGCGTAGCGCAAGGTGCCCCAGCCCTGATGCTCGGTGATCAGCCGGTCCTGACGGTCGTACTCGAAGGCCAGCGGATGGTTCTGGCCGTCATCGACACCGATCAATCGTCCGAGGCGGTCGTAGTCGTAGTGGACCTTGATCCCATCGGGCAGGGTTTTGACTCGCAACCTTCCAGCCGCGTCGCGCTCGTAGCGGGTGACCAGACTGGGACCGAAATCACCAAACTCGGTTTTTTCCAGCAGGTGCCCATTGAGGTCATAGGCATACGCAGTCCGGCGCCCATCAAACCCGGTTTCCTGTCGGATCAATCCGGTCGGCGTGTAATCCAGTCGGTACTTTTCGCCCGATTCGTTTTCAATCTCGGTCAGCAGCAACCGCGCATGGTCGTAGCGGTACTGCACGCGGGTGCCGTCGGGGTTGATGCGCCGCGAGACCAGGTGCAGATCATCGTCATATTCATAGCGGGTGATGCGCCCCAGTTCATCGCGTTCGGCGGTGATCTGGCCGTAGGCGCCGTAGCTGTAGGCGCGCGTGCTGCCCGTAGGAGAAGTCGTCAGGATCAGTCGGCCGGCGGCGTCCCACTGCTGACGACTGACAACACCGAATTCGTCCTGGGTGGTAATCCGCCGTCCCAGCGCATCGTAGGAAAAACGCCGCACGCCGCCATCGGGCAGGGTTTCTTCGATGAGCTGGCCGAGCTCGTTCCACACCCAGCGGTGGCGGCTGCTGTCCGGATAACGCAGCGACAGCAATTGCCCGCGCAGGTTGTAGTAGTAATGGGTGACCTGACCGTCGGGATCGACCGCTTCGGTGACGGCGCCTTCGGCGTTGCGCCGGTAAATCCACACCGCATCACCACGGCAACGCTTGTAGAGAAAACCGTTGCGGTACTCGTAGGACGTTGGTGCATCGTCCGGCGGAATCAGCGCGATCAGCCGTCCGACTTCGTCGTAGCGGTATTCGGTAACCGCGCCCAACGCATCCTGCTCGGCGATCAAGCGCCCCTGCTGGTCATAGGCCTTGAGCTGCTCGCCGCCATCGGCCGCGACCTGACGCACCAGCCGCGCACGTTCGTCGTGGACGTAGACTTCTTCGGTGCCGTCGACGTAATGCACGGTCACGCTGGCGTCGTCATCGTTCCAGACGTAACGGGTGTTCATCTGCGAGAACGACGCCCAGTGCCGCACGCAGCGGGCGGCTTTGCCCTCGCGCTGCCACTCCCAGAAGAAGCTCGCGCCGCCGGTCAGCTGGCGCTGGAGGATGACGTGGTGATCGTCGTAGTCGTAGCGCTCGCTGTCGCCGACCGCGTTGGTCGCCACCAGCAGGCGTTGCCGCGCATCGAAGCTGTAGGTGGCGAGGTTTTGCTCGGTGGTCCACTCGCCCTGAACAAAGACTTGGTAATCGACTGCCACCAGTTGCGCGCGGTCATACCGCAACAGCAGGGCGCGGCCGGCGCCGTTGTCCAGACGCTGAATGCGGTCGGAGCGATCGCGTTGCAGGGTCAGACGATTACCGTAGACATCGCTGATTGCGGTCAGCCGGCCGGCGCGAAAATGGTAAAACCGCGCACTGTCGCCGGCCAACGCCAGAATCAGTTCTTCCGGCTCATCGCCGAGAAAGATCGCCGCCCGCGACAGGCTGTTGTGAATCGCCGGGCGCGCGACATTGGGCAGGGGAAACCGAGTGCGGCGGTTCTCATGATCGATCCAGATCACGCCATCGCCGTCGAAGGACAGGCGATGGGCCAGCGTATGGCTCCAGCCGAACCCCAGGCCGATGTCGATCTCGACCGCGCTGCTGCGGTACAAACGGGTGAACTCGAACGGCAGCACGCCATCGAGCACCGCGTCGGTCAGGGTCAGCAGTTCTTCGCCGGTGACCATCGACACCGGGCAGCCGTTGGTACAGGTTTTGGGCACGCAATCGGCGGCATCGCCGTTGGGGTTTTTCGCTTGGTCGGGGACGTCGTCGTGGGGCTCGTGGCGCTCAAGGCGCGCCATGCCTTGGGATTTTTCCCGCGCGAGCGGCGCCGGATTCGGCACGCTCAATACCACCGCGTCGGCCTGGCGAATGTTCAGCGGAATCGATGGCGTCGGCTTCAGCTCCACTTCGCGGGCATGAAACATCAGCGGCTTCAGCGTGCTCGCGTGCTGCTTGAGCTCCGTTGTAGAAGTCAGCTCAGCCAGACGCAAGGCTGAGGCGGCCAGCCACTCTCGCGCCCGTGGCGACTTGACTTTCGCCAGTACCTTGCTGCTCAAACGCAGCGATACGCCGGCACCGCCGGCGACGCGCATCAACAGGAAACTGATGAGCAACTCGGTGCGAACTTCGGCCACCACTTCGGCGAGGTATTGCGGCGGCAGCATCTTCAGCCAACTGGTGAACGCAGCCAGATGAATGAACAGCAACGGCTCGTCGCTGAGCATCAACAAGGCGTTGGCAATCGCCTCGCTGGAAGCCGCCAGCAGCGCCTCAAGTTCGGCTTCGCTCAGGTATTCCAGGAGCTTTGCGCTGTGCTCCTGCAGATCGGCAAGGAGGGCGAACAGTTGCCGAATGTCATCCCAGACGCCATTCAGGGCTTTTTCCAGGCCGCGCCAATCGGCCCGTTGCAACTGTCCGTAACGATCAAGAAAGCCGGCGCTGGAAAACTCCGTCCATTGCGGTTGGAAGCCCGTCCATTCGCCGCGCAGCCAGCCTTCAAGACCGGCAATGACGCCTTCATATGAGGCATACAGGGCGCGGACATGGTCGGTAGAAACATCGGGAAAGAAGGTGACGCGGTAGCGCTGGCTCCGCACGCAATCGGTGACCTCGAGGATCCCGCTCGGGCCGATGGTGTGGCGCAGTGGTTCGCCGAAGGTCTGTACGCCGTCGACTTCGCTGAGCAGCGGTTCGAGGGTCACCGGGGTGTCGCCGATCGGCACAAAGCGCGCCGCTTCAAACAGGTGCACCAAGGTCAACGGACCGCTGGCCGGACACATGACCACCGATGAGCTGACAGGTGCGCGCGAGGTGATCGGCGCGCTCAGTTGTACGTCATTGCCAACCTTGAACACCTGCTCGATGTCCAGCGCGGTCCCGGTCCAGAACTGCTCGGCCCAGGCGTCGTAGTTTTTCAGGCACAGGCGAAACTCGTCGATCAGCGCTTCGAAATCTGGCTGCTTCGGATTCAGGGCGGCCACCACCAGCAGTCCGATGCTGTTGTTCAGGGCCAGGAGCCGATCGGGTTGAAACATTCGCAGTCGCTCGCGCATGTGAAAAAACGGGAGCGCGGACTTTGCGGGGGATCAAAAAGGAAAGAAGTCGGGGAAGTAGGCAGTGTCTGTAGGAGTTTTCGCTAAATGCGAAAAGGCGTCGATGGCATTGCCCGTTGCTCAATGTCCATCGGCCTCGCTATGCTGCTGAACCCATTAATCAGATCCGCGTTGCGGCACGTTGCCTGTCGCCCGGGATGTCTTTGTTAACGGATCCGATGATGAATGCACCGCTGAAGACGTTCGGCCCGATCAAGGCCGTGATTTTCGATATGGACGGTTTGCTGCTCGACACCGAGGGCATTTACACCGAGGTCACCTCGCTGATTGCCGGGCGCTACGGGAAAACCTTCGACTGGAGCGTCAAACAAAACATCATTGGTCGCGGTGCCAATGACCTGGCCAATTACGTGGTGCAGGCGCTGGAACTACCGATCACTCCGGAAGAATTCCTGCAGATTCGCGAGCCGCTGATGCGCGAGCGTTTCCCCAAGGCGCAGGCGATGCCGGGGGCCGAAGCGCTGGTGCGTCACCTCAAGGCGCACAACATCCCGATCGCGGTGGGCACCAGTTCGTCGCGCCAGTCGTTCGGGCAGAAAACCACCTTGCACCGTGAGTGGTTTGCGCTGTTCGATTTCATCGTCACGGCGGACGATCCGGAAGTCGGCGCGGCCAAACCGGCGCCGGATATTTTCCTCACCGCCGCCCGGCGTTTGGGCGTTGCGCCCAAGGATTGTCTGGTGTTCGAGGATTCGCCGTTTGGCGTCACCGCAGCGAAAGCGGCAGGCATGACCGCAATCGCCATCCCCGACGCAGCAATGGCAGACGAGAAATATGCTCACGCTGACGGCATTATCCGCTCGCTGAAAGACTTCAGGCCCAGCGCCTTTGGCTTACCGATGCTGGAACTGGCTTGACCGTCCACGCAAAAACGCCGCCCTTGCTATAAAGAAGGGCGGCGTTTTTTCTTGCCGGTCTGTCAGGCGCCGAAACCACCGTCGATGGTCAGGCTGGCACCGGTGATGTAACCGGCTTCCGGTCCGGCCAGGTAGGCGACGAAGCTGGCGATTTCTTCGGCGGTGCCGTAACGACCGACGGCCATCAGCGGGATCAGGCTGTCGGCGAATTCGCCATGGGCCGGGTTCATGTCGGTGTCGACCGGGCCAGGTTGCACGTTGTTGATGGTGATGCCTCGTGGGCCGAGGTCGCGGGCCAGGCCTTTGGTCAGGCCGACCAGTGCCGATTTGCTCATCGCGTACACGCCGCCACCGCCGAAGGGCATGCGGTCGGCGTTGGTGCTGCCGATGTTGATGATCCGCGAGCCTTCGCCCATGTGTTTCGCCGCTTCCTGGGACGCAATGAACACGCTGCGCACGTTGATGGCCAGGGTCTGATCGAAGTCCTCGAGTTTGAAGTCTTCCAGCGGCGCGATGGCCAGTACGCCGGCGTTGTTGACCAGAATGTCCAGGCGTCCAAACGCTTCGACGGTGGCGCTGACGGCGTGGCGAATCGCGCTGGCATCGGCGCTGTCAGCCTTGATCGCCAAGGCTTTGCCGCCGTTGCCGGTGATGCTGTTCTGCAGTTCTTCGGCTTTGGCGGCGGAGCTGACGTAAGTGAAAGCGACGGCGGCGCCTTCAGCGGCCAGACGTTTGACGATGGCCGCGCCGATGCCGCGCGAACCGCCTTGAATCAGAGCTACCTTACCGCTGAGGTGTTGAGTGGTCATGTTCGATCTCCAAGTGTTCAAGGCGGAATGCCTTGGTGTTGGTGCCGAGTATCGGCGTGGCATCGACAACCGGGTAGACCATGATTGCTATAGTCTGTGTAAACCAAAAGTTTATAGTGGCGATCATGGAAACGTTCAGCAGTATCGAATGCTTTGTGCGCAGCGCCGAAGTCGGCAGCTTCGCCGAAGCCGCGCGACGCTTGAGCCTGACCCCGGCGGCGGTCGGCAAGAGCGTGGCGAAACTGGAGGCGCGGCTTGGCGTGCGGCTGTTCCAGCGTAGTACACGCAGCCTGACCCTGACCGAAGCGGGGCAGCTGTTTTTGAGTGAAGTCAGCGCCAGCCTGACCACCATCCAGAATGCCGTGGCCAATCTGGCCAGTGCCGGCGGGCAACCCGCCGGCACGCTGAAAGTCAGCATGGGTACGGTGTTCGGTCGTCTCTATATCGTGCCGCTGCTCGGTGAGTTCTTGCGGCGCTATCCGGCGATCAACCCGGACTGGCATTTCGATAACCGCCAGGTCGACCTGATCGGACAGGGCTTCGACGCAGCGATTGGTGGCGGCTTTGAACTGCCACAAGGCGTGGTTGCGCGCAGGCTGACACCGGCGCATCGGGTGTTGGTGGCATCGGAGGACTATCTGCAAAAACATGCGCCGATCAGCCATCCCGATGACCTCAGGCAACACGACGGCATTCTGATTCGCTCACCGCAGACCGGACGCGTGCGCTCCTGGCAACTGACTCACCGCGATCAGCAACACAGTCCGCTGACATTGCGGGCGCGAATGACCATGAGTGATTCCGAGGCTGCCTGTGCAACCGCGATGCAAGGTTTGGGCATTGCGCTGGTGAGCATGCCGTTTGCGGTGCCGTATCTTCAGGCAGGGACGTTACAGCGGGTGCTGCCTGACTGGTTTGTCGATGACGGCAACATTTCGATCTATTACGCCGAGCACAAATTGTTGCCGGGCAAGACCCGGGCGTTTGTGGATTTTGTGATTGAACAGTTTGCTGAGCAGGGACTGGGGCGGCGGTTTAGTGCTATCTGAGCCAGGCACCAAACCGAGTTGCGGCTATCGCGGGCAAGCCCGCTCCCACAAGTTTTGAGTTGTTCACACATCTTGCAAACAACACAAAATCCTGTGGGAGCGGGCTTGCCCGCGATGAACGATAACTCGGTCTATCGACCAAAGCGCTGCGCCCAGCCAATAATGTTCTTCGGCCGTGGCGTCGCATACGTGCGCACCTTCGACGTCGACAACTTCAAGCGCACCAGCGATTCGGCAATCGTCACCGCCGCTGTCACGCCATCCACCACCGGCACGCCGGTGCGCCGGCGGATCTGCTCGTCCAGCCCGGCCATGCCGCCGCAGCCCAGGCAAATCACCTCGGCCTTGTCCTGGGTCACCGCCAGTTCGGCCTGCTGCACGATCGCTTCCAGTGCGCGCTGCGGTTCGTGTTCCAGCTCCAGAACCGCCAGACCACTGGCGCGCACCGACGCACAGCGATCCCACAGACCGGACAATTTCAGCCGATCCTCGATCAGCGGCACGGTGCGATCCAGTGTGGTCACCACCGAGTAGGCATGGCCGAGAAACATCGCGGTGCTGGCCGCCGCATCGGTGATGTCCACCACCGGCACGTTGAGCAATTCCTGCAAACCCTCGCGGCCGTGCTCGCCGTAGCCCGCCTGGATCACCGCATCGAAGGGTTGATCGTAGGCCATCACCCGGTCCATCACGGCGATGGCGGCCAGGTAGCTTTCGAAGTTGCCTTCAATCGATTCGGCGCCGAAATACGGCGTCAGGCCGACGATTTCGGTACCGGGCGAAGCGACGGCCTGCGCCGAGCGGGCGATGGCGTCGGTGATGGATTCGGTGGTGTTGACGTTGACCACGAGAATACGCATGGAAAATCCTTATTGCGGGCAGTGGTGCGGCCCGAAAACCGGGCCGCGAAGGGATCAATGGCTGACGTTATCCACAGCGATGCATTCGCCGCTGACGTCGGCGTAATGCGTCTGGCGTTTGGCGATGATCAGGTAAAGCATGCCGGCGATACCGGCACCGATCAGCCAGGAGAATGGCGAAACACTGTGGAAACCAGGTACCAGGACCAGGACGATGGCGATCAGCGCTGCCGGAATAAACGCCGCCACCGCGCGGAAATTGATGCCACGGCTGTAGTAATAAGCGCCGTTGGGATCTTCGCTGTAGAGCTGCGGCACGTTGATCCGGCCTTTGCGGATCAGCCAGTAGTCGACCATGATCACCCCGTACAGCGGGCCAAGCAGGGCGCCGAGGCCCGACAGGAAATACACGATCACCAGCGGGCTGTTGTAGAGGTTCCACGGCAGGATCAGCACGGCAATGGTCGCGCTGATCAACCCGGCGCGGCGGAAGGTCAGGTACTTCGGCGCCAGGTTGCTGAGGACGAACGCCGGGGCGACGAAGTTGGCCATGATGTTCACCGCAACGGTGACGATCAGAAAAGCCAGGCAGCCGAGCACCAGAAAGAATGTGTTGGGGATCGAGGCGATGATTTCGGTCGGACTTTCGATGATCCGGCCGTTGATCTGGAACTGCGCGCCACACAGCAGTACGGTTATCGCAGCGAACACCAGAATGTTCACCGGCAAACCCCAGAAATTTCCTACCTTGATGGTCTTGCGGCACGGCGAAGAACGGGCGAAGTCGCAGAAATTGAGAATCAGCGTGCCGTAGATCGCCAGCCACAACGCGCCGCCGGCAAAGATGTTGCGCCACATCTCGCCACCGGTCAGCGGCTCGCGGATCGACCAGGCAATGGTCGCGTTGGCCTGGAAGTACATCCACCCGGCGAGGGCAGCAACGGTCAGCAGAATCACCGGCCCGGCAAATGCCTCGTAACGGCGCACCATCTCCATGCCGTAGGCGAGGATCGCCAGTTGCACCAGCCAGATTGCTACAAAGCACACCCAGCCCAGGCTCGACAGACCGAGAATCGAGTTGTGATCGTATTCGGCAAAGCCCGGATGCACGGCAGTCAGCAAGACGCGGAATACCACTGAGGCGAGATACGTCTGAATACCGAACCAGGCGATGGCGATAACCGCCCTGATCAATGCAGGAATTTGCGCACCGTGAATGCCGAAACTGATCCGGCTGATCACCGGAAACGGCACCCCGGTTTTCTGCCCCATGTACCCGGACAGGTTCATGAAGAAGTACACCAGCGCCGCGCCAATCCCCAGCGACAACAGAATCTGCCAGCCGCCCAGGCCCAACGCATACAGGCCGATGGCGAACGAGTAGTTGGCGATGTTGTGCACATCATTCGTCCACAGGGCGAAGATGCTGTACTGGCCCCAGCGCCGGCCTTCGGCTTTGGTCGGCGCCAGATCGCTGTTGTGCAGACGCGGGCTCAGTTGCAGCGGCTCGCTCAGTCCGTCATCGGGCAACGGTTGATCGAGCGTGGCGGAGGGCAGATTCAGCGCGATGTTATTCGAAAGACTTGTACGCATTCCGGCAGGCTCCTGACGTTCGCCACCGCGATGACTGTGCATGAGCGCTCAGGCTCGACAAATCTTCGTCGCGGCGGTGAAAACATCACTGGTTACGGGGCATCTGCAGCCTGTACGGGATAGGGCGCTTCAGGCTTGCGGATCGAAAGTGTGCATGTTTTGCAGTTTTGTATACAAAACATGTATGCGATAAAGCCAGATTTGTGCCAGTTGCCAATCTATAAGCGGCAGGGCTCATTTCGAATAGTTATCGATGCAACATAAGTCGCTGAAAAACCGGCGATATAAATTGATCGATTGGACAGGAATTTTTTTCAGGGGAGGGAGTTTGCAGAGGGGCAAGCAGATGGGGATTCTGCTGGGGAGTGTAACTTTTCAGGGCGTCGGAACTGAAAGTGCACACATAAATGGCACCGATGGTGACAACCTTGTGTACACATTTTGTGTGCCTGGCACATATTCAATGTGGGAGCGAACCTGCTCGCGAATGCGGTGGATCAGGCAACTGAAACGTTGACTGGAACGGCGCTTTCGCGAGCAGGCTCGCTCCCACAGGGGAACTCATTTCAGCAAATGATCAAACCTTGCTCTTGCTGATGATATTCCCCGCGTGCAAGCCGCATTCTTTCTGCGTGGCTTCTTCCCACCACCAGCGGCCTTCGCGCTCGTGCTGGTTCGGCAGCACCGGGCGGGTGCAGGGTTCGCAGCCGATGCTGATGAAACCGCGCTCGTGCAGGCTGTTGTAGGGCAGTTCGAGCATGCGGATGTAACCCCAGATCTCCTCGCTGGTCATCTGCGCCAGCGGGTTGAACTTGTACAGGGTGCGTTCCGGTGTCGAGAACGCCGTGTCGATTTCCAGCACCGCCACAGCGCTGCGGGTGCCCGGGCTCTGGTCGCGGCGCTGGCCGGTGGCCCAGGCTTTGACGTCGGACAGCTTGCGCCGCAGCGGTTCGATCTTGCGGATGCCGCAGCATTCGCCGTGGCCATCTTTGTAGAAGCTGAACAGGCCTTTTTCCTTCACGAACGGTTCGAGTTTCGTGTAGTCCGGCGAGACGATTTCAATATCGATCTGGTAATGCTCGCGCACCTGCTCGATGAAACGGTAGGTCTCCGGGTGCAGGCGGCCGGTGTCGAGGCTGAACACTTTGACGTTCTTGTTCAGCTTCCACGCCATGTCCACCAGCACCACGTCCTCGGCGCCGCTGAAAGATATCCACAAGTCATCGCCGAACTCGGCGAAGGCGAGCTTGAGGATGTCCTGGGCGGATTTGTTGGCATAGGTCGTGGCGAGTTCCACGACGTCGAACGTTGGGCTCATCAGGGCGGCTTCCTACAGGTCAATGGCGCTCGGGCGCTCTATAGGGGGCCGATGGTAACAAAAAGCTGCCGGGGCCGGGGCGTCCTCTGCGTTGCGCGCGTCTGGTGCAGACGCTAGAGTTCGGCCTCGCTTGACTCAAATAATCACTACAAACGGGAGTGTCTTGTGGAAATTGCTTGCCTGGATCTTGAAGGGGTACTGGTACCGGAAATCTGGATCGCCTTCGCCGAAAAAACCGGAATCGACTCCCTCAAGGCCACCACTCGGGACATTCCCGATTACGACGTATTGATGAAGCAGCGTTTGCGCATCCTCGACGAGCACGGCCTCAAGCTCTCGGACATTCAGGAAGTGATCGCCACGCTGAAACCGCTGGATGGTGCGGTGGAGTTCGTCAACTGGCTGCGCGAGCGTTTCCAGGTGGTGATTCTCTCGGACACCTTTTATGAATTCTCGCAGCCGTTGATGCGCCAGCTGGGCTTCCCGACTCTGCTTTGCCACCGCTTGATCACTGACGAAAGCGGTCGGGTGACGGGCTATCAACTGCGCCAGAAAGATCCCAAGCGCCAGTCGGTGCTGGCGTTCAAGAGCCTGTACTACCGGGTGATCGCGGCGGGTGATTCGTACAACGACACGACCATGCTCGGCGAGGCGGACGCAGGGATTCTGTTTCACGCGCCGGACAACGTGATTCGCGAGTTTCCGCAGTTCCCGGCGGTGCATACGTTTGAAGAGCTGAAGCGGGAATTCGTCAAAGCCTCAAACCGCGATCTCAGCCTGTAAGCCTGGCTACCTGATGATCGTTCCCACGCTCTGCGTGGGAATGCCTCAACGGACGCTCCGCGTTCGGCTTTGGATGGGACGCGGAGCGTCCCGGGCTGCATTCCCACGCGGAGCGTGGGAACGATCATTCCTCAGAGGTTTTGCAGGGTATCGAGCAGGATCCGCACTTTGGTCATCGACTCCTGATACTCCGCCTGCCAGTCCGAATCGGCGACGATCCCGCCGCCGCCCCAGCAGCACACCTGGCCATCCTTGACCAGCAGACTGCGGATGGCGATAGAGCTGTCCATCTCGCCGCGCACGTCCAGATACAGTAACGAGCCGCAATACAGACCGCGCCGCGTCGGTTCCAGCTCGTCGATGATCTGCATCGCCCGAATCTTTGGTGCGCCGGTGATCGAGCCGCCGGGGAAGCTGCCAGCGATCAGGTCCAGCGCATCACGATCCGCCGCCAGTTCACCGGTCACGCTGCTGACCAGGTGATGCACGTTCGGATAGCTTTCCAGACTGAACAACTCCGGCACCCGCACCGAGCCGATGCGGCAGGTGCGCCCGAGATCGTTGCGCAGCAGGTCGACGATCATCAGGTTTTCTGCGCGGTCCTTGGGGCTCGCCAAGAGTTCGGCGGCGTTGGCCGCGTCCTCGGCTGGGGTCAGGCCGCGAGGGCGGGTGCCCTTGATCGGACGGGTTTCAACCTGACGCTGGCTGACTCTGACGAAACGTTCCGGTGACAGGCTCAGCACCGCGCCGCCATCGGGCAGGCTCTGGAACCCGGAGAACGGCGTCGGGCAGGCCTGACGCAAAGCGCAGTAAGCCAGCCACGGATCGCCCTGGCACTGCGCGCGGAAGCGTTGCGCGAAGTTGACCTGATAGCAGTCGCCGGCCTGGATGTAGTCCTGAATGCGTTCGAAGGCCTGACGGTAATCGTCGGCCGAGAGATCAGCGGCCATCGGGGCGTTCAGTTTGAAGGGCGCCAGCGCGTCAACTTGAAGCTGAGTGAACAGCGCGATCAATCGCAGCCGTTCACTGTCGACAAGCGATGGATGAAAGACCAATTGGCTGGTTTGCCCGTGGTGATCACTGATCAGCGCCCAGTCGTACAGGCCAAAACGCGCATCGGGCAGTTGCAGGTCATCCAGCGCCTGACTCGGCAGGTTTTCCAGATGCCGGCCGAAGTCGTAGCTCAGATAACCGATCAGTCCGCCGGCGAACGGCAATTCGTACCCGGCGGGCAACTGCGCTTCGCCCAAGCGGCTGAGGTGGTCACGCAGGCGCTGGAGGAAATGCGCGCCGCTCTCGTCCGGCAACACCGCCAGTTGTTCCAGCGGCCAGGCGCTGAGCAGGTCATAACGGCCGCGTTCAGCGCTCGGCCGGCCGCTGTCGAGCAGCACGGCGCCGGGTGCGTTGCGAATGGCCGCGAAATAGTCGGCGGGGTTGGCGCGGTAGGGCAGTGGGTGTACGGAGCAGGTCAGCATGGGCGGGGCAGATCGGCCGTTGAGGCGGGGTGGGGATTGTAGTCCTCTGCGCTGCCAGATCAAAGTCAAAAGCCTCCCCCTCACCCCAGCCCTCTCCCCCAAGGGGGCGAGGGGGAAAGGGAGCCGATCTTCATGCTTTTCAAGGCCGGAGTTCGACCGGGTATTTCAGGTCGGCGCAGCTCTCGCATCCACCACGGTCAGTCCCCTCTCCCTCCGGGAGAGGGCTAGGGTGAGGGGCTTTTCAGCTTTTAGCCCTCGACCGCAGGAATATGCCCAAACATTTCCTGAGTAAACGCCACCCGCTCTTCTACCGATTCCTTAACGCCCCGCGCCTTCAGCTCTTCCAGCCGCGCTTCGACCGCGTGAGTGCGCAAGGTCAGGCCGCAATCGTTGGCGATCTGAATGTTCAGCCCCGGCCGTGCATTCAGTTCGAGAATCAACGGACCCTTTTCCTGATCGAGCACCATGTCCACGCCGATATAACCCAGCCCGCACAGCTCATAGCAGCCGGCGGCGAGTTTCATGAAACCGTCCCAATAGGGCAGTTGCACGCCATCCACCGCGTTGGTGGTGTCGGGGTGTTTGGTGATGATGTTGTTCAGCCAGGTGCCGCGCAGCGTAAGGCCGGTGGCCAGATCCACACCAACGCCAATGGCGCCCTGGTGCAGGTTGGCCTTGCCGCCTGACTGACGGGTCGGCAGACGCAACATCGCCATCACCGGGTAACCCATCAGCACGATGATGCGGATGTCCGGCACGCCTTCGTAGCTGATGCTCTTGAAGATCTGGTCCGGGGTCACACGGTATTCGATCAGCGCGCGGTCGCGGTGGCCGCCCAGCGAGTACAGGCCGGTGAGGATGCTGGAGATGTGATGCTCCAGCTCTTCGTGGGCAAGGATCTTGCCCGACACCGTGCGATAACGGCCTTCGAAGCGGTCGGCGATGACGATGATGCCGTCGCCACCCGCGCCCTGCGCCGGTTTGATCACGAAGTCGCTGCGCCCGCCGATGATCTCGTCGAGCTTGTCGATTTCCTTCTCGGTGGAGATCACCCCGTACAGCTCCGGCACGTGAATGCCGGCGGCGATGGCGCGTTCCTTGGTGAGGATCTTGTCATCGACGATCGGGTACAGGCTGCGCTTGTTGTACTTGAGCACGTAGTCCGCGTTGCGGCGGTTGATGCCCATGATGCCGCGCGCCTCGAGGGCCTTCCAGGTCTTCCAGAAACCGAACATCAGGCGTCAGCCTTCTTCAGGAAGGCCTTGAAACGCACCAGTTCGGTCAGGCGGTAGCCGCGATAGCGCCCCATCGCCAGCATGAATCCGACCAGAATCAGCAGGATCGCCGGGAAGGTAAACACGAAGTACACCAGCTCCGGCACGGTCATGATCAGGTGCGCCAGGGAGGCGGCGAACAGCGTGCCGATCGCGACTTTCAGCGCATGGTTGGCGCCGCGTTCTTCCCAGGTAATCGACAGGCGTTCGATGGTCATGGTCAGAATCACCATCGGGAACAGCGCCACCGACAAGCCACGCTCAAGGCCAAGCTTGTGGCTGAACAGACTGATCGCCGCAATCAACACCACGACGAAGGTCAGCACCACCGACAGGCGCGGCAGCATTTGCAGCTTCAGATGTTCGAGATACGAGCGCAGCGACAGGCCCAGCGCGGTGATCACCGTGAACAGCAGAATGCCGAAGCCCAGCTGCGTTTCGCGGAAGGCGAGGGCGATCAGCACCGGGGTGAATGTGCCCAGGGTCTGCAGGCCGACCAGGTTGCGCAGGATCAGGATCACCAGCACGCCGATCGGGATCATCACCATGATCATGAAGGTCTGCTGGGTCTGCAGCGGCAAGCCGTACAGCGAGTAATCGAGGAAGTTGGCGTCAGTGTTTTCGTCGGTCAGCTTGGCCAGACGAATCGCGTTCATCTCGCTGTTGTTCAGGCTGAAGGTCACGTTGGCTTTCTTGCCGCCGTCGACGGTGATCAGGTTTTCGTCACCGGTCCACCACAGCAGGCGGTCGGTCGGCAGGCCTTGCTCACCGGTTTCCGGGTTGAAGTACAGCCAGTCGTTGCCGTTGAAGCTGCGCAGCCACAGTTCGGGAGTCTGAGGCTGATCGGCGACGAGGCGGATGGTGTGCACTTTTTCTACCGGAACGTGGGCAATCGACAGCAGCAGTTCGACGATCTTGGCTTTGTGCGAAGTCGACGGATCGCCGGCCAGCAGCAATTTGACGTTGTCGTCATTCACGTTGTTGACGCGCTTGATCGCCTCGCCAATAAAGGTTTCGACGTCGGCCGAGTGTTGGCGAATCGGCGCGAGCAGGGCTTCGGCGGCGATTTTTTCCGGGCCTTCGATGACCATGCTGTCACGGAAGGTCGGGCCTTTGACCTTGGATTTTTCCGCGGTGTAGCGCTTGGTCAGCACCAGACGGTAATACAGCGTCTGGTTGCCCTTGGCGCGACGGGCCGACCAGGTCACCTTGCGGTTGCCGTCGATGCGGTTGACCGCTACGCCGTAGTTATTGGAGATGAAGCTTTCGTTGAGACTGACGTAGTCGCGGCTCAACGGCGGCACGAACATCTGGATCTTCACCGGATCCTTGGTGCTGGCGACGAACTCGACCTTGGCGTCGATGTTCCACAGGTCGTCGGTGGCGTCTTCGGTCACCGGGATGCCGAGCACGAAAATCTGATAGGCCGTAACCGAAACGCCCAGCAGCACCAGCACGGCGATCAGGATTTTCAGGTGGAAGGTTAGAGAACGCATGGAAATTACTCGGCGGTATGAGCGGCGATGGTGCAGGCAGGTTTGCCGGCAGCGTATTTAAGACTGGGGTCGACCAGCGCGTCGAAGCGTTTCAGCGCCTCGGAGCCGATCAAAAGCGGGTATTGGAACGCACTTCGGTCGGTGAGGTTCACTTCGATGCTGCGCAATGCCGAACCCATGCAGATATCCAGCTCGATCACCGGACGGGCGGTGTACTGCTTGCCTTCTTCTGGATCGTAGTCGCCGGCGCGGCGCTTGATCTTGCTGACGCGAGCCAGCGGCCGTTCGATGGGGTGTGAATGCGCGGTGTCGATGGCCAGGTAGAAACGTACCCAGGATTCACCGTTGCGTTTGAAACGTTTGATGTCGCGGGCACTCAGCGAGGCGGTTTTCGCCCCGGTGTCGAGTTTGGCCGCAACTTCGAGATTGATGCCGTCAAGCGAAGCGTATTCGTTGAGGCCGTACACGGTTTTTTCCCCCGCGACGGCGAGGCCGGGCAGGCAAAACAGAGCAAAAAAGGTGGGGAAAGGCTTGAGTCTCATAAATCCTGGTGCGCAGCGTTCCGTTATCGGTTCAGGTGCCCGCGCAACCGTGCGCAAGCCCCCGCGTGTGCCTGGCAGCTTTTTATGGCAAGCCGTACAAAGACCCGCAAATGCGGGCGGCATTCTAGCACGGTGGTTTTATGGCGCCAGCGCTTGGGGCAGGGTGTAGCAAGATCAAAAGATCGCAGCCTGCGGCAGCTCCTACATTTGGATTTGCGTGCGCCCTGTAGGAGCTGCCGAAGGCTGCGATCTTTTTGAGGTTATTAGACGATTGTCGACAATACCTATTTATCCTTTGACTCATTGGGCCAGATTGGCTAGTTTTTGCCGCATTGGATTTAAAGGTGTCGACAATCATGCTGGATCAACTCGATCCCCCGGTCATCAATGGCGACGATTCCGAGACGCTGTCGGAAAACGTCTTCCGGCGCATCCAGGCGGCTATCGTCAAAGGCGAAATCGCCCCGGGCAGCAAGATCTCCGAGCCGGAGCTGGCGCGCACCTATGGCATCAGCCGGGGGCCGCTGCGTGAGGCGATCCATCGTCTGGAAGGCCAGCGCTTGCTGGTGCGTGTGCCGCACGTCGGTGCGCGGGTGGTCTCGCTCAGCCATGCCGAATTGATCGAACTCTACGAAATCCGTGAATCTCTCGAAGGCATGGCCTGCCGCCTCGCTGCCG
This sequence comes from Pseudomonas sp. H26/SER47-MNA-CIBAN-0231, assembly GCF_040310465.1. NCBI lineage: Bacteria > Pseudomonadati > Pseudomonadota > Gammaproteobacteria > Pseudomonadales > Pseudomonadaceae > Pseudomonas > Pseudomonas sp. H26/SER47-MNA-CIBAN-0231. Next base: position 179,496 of record NZ_JBEOPW010000002.1, read on the forward strand.
AGCGCATGAGCGTCGAGGAAATCGACGAACTGCGCCGGGTCCTGGAAACCCACGAGCGCGATGCGGCATTTCAGGCCGGCGTCGGTTACTACCAGCAGGAAGGCGACTTCGACTTTCATTACCGGATCATCCAGGGCAGCGGCAATCGCACGCTGACGCAGATGCTCTGCGGCGAGCTGTATCAACTGGTGCGCATGTACCGCATCCAGTTTTCCACCACGCCGAACCGCCCGCACCAGGCCTTCGCCGAACACCACCGCATTCTCGATGCCATCGCCGACCGCGACGGCGAGCTCGCGGAATTGTTGATGCGCCGCCACATCGGCGCCTCGAAACGCAACATCGCCCGTCACTACGAGGACGGCGCCCACAACAAGACAGCCACTGAACGAGGTGATGCATGACTTCCAACCTGAACACGCCGGGCCAGCGCTTCCGCGATGCGGTCGCCAGCGAGCATCCTTTGCAAGTGGTCGGCGCGATCAACGCCAACCACGCGCTGCTGGCCAAGCGCGCCGGTTTCAAGGCGATCTACCTGTCCGGTGGCGGCGTGGCCGCAGGCTCGCTCGGCGTGCCGGACCTGGGCATCACCGGGCTGGACGACGTGCTCACCGACGTGCGCCGTATCACCGACGTTTGCGACCTGCCGCTGCTGGTGGATGTCGACACCGGTTTTGGCTCGTCGGCGTTCAACGTGGCGCGTACGGTCAAGTCGATGATCAAGTTCGGCGCGGCGGCGATTCACATCGAGGATCAGGTCGGCGCCAAGCGCTGCGGCCATCGCCCCAATAAAGAAATCGTCAGCCAGCAGGAAATGGTCGATCGCATCAAAGCTGCCGTCGATGCCCGTACCGATGACAGCTTCGTGATCATGGCGCGTACCGACGCACTGGCGGTGGAAGGTCTGGAATCGGCACTTGATCGCGCGGCAGCGTGCATCGAAGCCGGCGCTGACATGATCTTCCCGGAAGCGATTACCGAACTGGACATGTACAAGCTGTTCGCCAATCGTGTGAAAGCACCGATCCTGGCCAACATCACCGAGTTCGGCGCAACGCCGCTGTACACCACCGAACAACTTGCCGGCGCCGACGTCTCGCTGGTCCTGTATCCACTGTCGGCGTTCCGCGCGATGAACAAGGCAGCGGAAAACGTCTACACGGCGATCCGCCGCGATGGCACGCAACAGAATGTCATCGACACCATGCAGACTCGCATGGAGCTCTACGATCGTATCGATTACCACACGTTCGAGCAGAAGCTCGATGCGTTGTTTGCACAGAAGAAAGGCTGAACAAAACCCTGTGGGAGCGAGCCTGCTCGCGAAGACGGACTGACATCCAACATTGATGTCGACTGATCCAGCGCTTTCGCGAGCAGGCTCGCTCCCACAAGTTTCCCCATACAAATTCAAGAAGATTGGAGAACACAATGGCCGAAGCAAAAGTACTCAGTGGCGCCGGGCTCCGTGGCCAGGTAGCCGGGCAAACCGCACTGTCCACCGTGGGCCAGGCCGGAGCCGGGCTGACCTATCGCGGCTACGACGTGCGTGAACTGGCCGCCGATGCGCAATTTGAAGAAGTCGCCTATCTGCTGCTGTACGGCGAACTGCCGACCAAAGCGCAACTGGCCGACTATCAAAGCAAACTGAGCAAGCTGCGCGACCTGCCGCAGGCGCTTAAAGAAGTGCTTGAACGCATTCCCGCCGACGCCCACCCGATGGACGTCATGCGCACCGGTTGCTCATTCCTCGGCAACATCGAACCGGAGAAAGACTTCGCCGAACAGCGCGACAAGACCGACCGTCTGCTCGCCGCGTTCCCGGCGATCATGTGCTACTGGTATCGCTTCAGCCACGACGGCAAGCGCATCGACTGCGTCAGCGACGAGCCAACCATCGGTGGCCACTTCCTGCACCTGCTGCACGGCAAGAAACCGAGTGAATTGCACGTCAAAGTGATGAACGTGTCGCTGATCCTCTACGCCGAACACGAATTCAATGCCTCGACCTTTACCGCACGGGTTTGCGCTTCGACTTTGTCGGACCTGTACTCGTGCGTGACGGCGGCGATCGGTTCGCTGCGTGGCCCGTTGCACGGTGGCGCCAACGAAGCGGCGATGGAAATGATCGAGCGCTTCTCGTCGCCGGAAGAGGCGATCAAAGGCACCCTCGGCATGCTCGAGCGCAAGGACAAGATCATGGGTTTCGGCCACGCGATCTATAAGGACAGCGACCCGCGCAACGAGGTGATCAAGGGCTGGTCGAAAAAACTCGCGGACGAGGTCGGCGACAAGGTGTTGTTCCCTGTCTCGGAAGCCATCGACAAGACCATGTGGGAGCAGAAGAAACTGTTCCCGAATGCCGACTTCTATCACGCCTCGGCGTACCACTTCATGGGCATCCCGACCAAGCTGTTCACGCCGATCTTCGTCTGCTCGCGCCTGACCGGCTGGGCCGCGCACGTGTTCGAACAACGCGCCAACAACCGCATCATCCGCCCAAGCGCCGAGTACACCGGCGTCGAACAGCGCAAGTTCGTGCCAATCGAACGTCGCTGAATGGTGAGGGCCAAGCGCTGATCCGAGATTCACCGAAGACCCTGTGGGAGCTGGCTTGCCAGCGATGACTGAGTCACATTCAACATTGATGTCGACTGACCCACCGCTATCGCTGGCAAGCCAGCTCCCACAGGGTTCGGGGTGAATTTCAAGGTCGGTGTAACGCCCACCCTTTGCAACCACCGTGACCCGAGTCCTGACCCGATGAACACAGAATTCCGCAAGAACCTGCCCGGCACGCCGCTGGATTACTTCGACACCCGCGCGGCGGTCGAGGCGATTGCGCCTGGCAGCTACGACACCCTGCCGTACACCTCCCGCGTGCTGGCGGAAAACCTTGTGCGTCGCTGCGACCCGGCCACGCTCACCGATTCCCTCAAGCAACTGATCGAACGCAAGCGCGACCTCGATTTCCCGTGGTTCCCGGCGCGGGTGGTCTGCCATGACATCCTCGGCCAGACCGCGCTGGTCGACCTCGCCGGTCTGCGTGACGCCATCGCTTTGCAGGGCGGTGACCCGGCGCAGGTCAACCCGGTGGTGCCGACGCAATTGATCGTCGACCACTCGCTGGCCGTCGAGGCGGGCGGTTTCGATGCCCAGGCCTTCGAGAAGAACCGCGCCATCGAAGATCGCCGCAACGAAGACCGTTTCCACTTCATCAACTGGACCAAAAAGGCCTTCAAGAACGTCGATGTGATCCCGCCGGGCAACGGCATCATGCACCAGATCAACCTGGAGAAAATGTCCCCGGTGATTCAGGTGCGCGAAGGCGTGGCGTTCCCCGACACCTGCGTCGGCACCGACAGCCACACGCCGCACGTCGATGCGCTGGGTGTGATTGCCATCGGCGTCGGCGGCCTCGAAGCCGAGAGCGTGATGCTCGGTCGCGCGTCGTGGATGCGCCTGCCGGAAAGCGTTGGCGTCGAACTGACCGGCAAGTTGCAACCGGGCATCACCGCTACCGACATGGTCCTGGCCCTGACCGAATACCTGCGCAAACAGAAAGTCGTTGGCGCCTGGTTGGAGTTTTTCGGCGAAGGCGCGGCGGCGCTGACCCTCGGCGACCGCGCGACCATCTCCAACATGGCCCCGGAATACGGCGCCACGGCGGCGATGTTCTACATCGACCAGCAGACCATCGATTACCTGAAACTGACCGGTCGTGAAGACCAGCAAGTGCAACTGGTCGAGCAATACGCCAAGTTGACCGGCCTCTGGGCTGACAGCTTGAAAGGCGCGCAATACGAGCGCGGCCTGACTTTTGATCTGTCCTCGGTGGTGCGCAACATGGCCGGCCCGAGCAACCCGCACGCCCGCGTCGCGGTGTCCGATCTGGCGGCCAAAGGCATCTCCGGGCAGTGGGATGACGTGCCGGGGCAAATGCCCGACGGCGCGGTGATCATCGCCGCCATCACCAGTTGCACCAACACCAGCAACCCGCGCAATGTCATCGCCGCTGGCCTGTTGGCGCGCAATGCCAACAAGCTCGGCCTGACGCGCAAGCCGTGGGTCAAATCTTCGCTGGCGCCGGGCTCGAAAACCGTGGCGCTGTACCTCGATGAAGCGGGGCTGACCACTGAACTTGAACAGCTCGGTTTCGGCGTTGTGGCATTTGCCTGCACCACTTGCAACGGCATGTCCGGCGCCCTCGATCCGCTGATCCAGCAAGAGATCATCGACCGCGATCTGTACGCGACCGCAGTGCTTTCCGGCAACCGCAACTTCGACGGCCGCATTCACCCGTACGCCAAACAGGCATTCCTCGCCTCGCCGCCGCTGGTGGTTGCCTACGCGATCGCCGGGACCATCCGTTTCGATATCGAGAAGGATGTGCTGGGCGTGGTCGATGGCCGGGAAATCCGCCTGAAAGACATCTGGCCGAGCGACGAAGAAATCGATGCGGTGGTGAAGTCGTCGGTCAAGCCTGAGCAGTTCCGTCAGGTCTACATTCCGATGTTCGCCGTGCATGAAGACACCGGGCCGAAAGTCGCGCCGCTGTACGACTGGCGCGAGATGAGCACCTACATCCGCCGTCCGCCGTACTGGGAAGGCGCGCTGGCCGGCGCCCGTCCGCTGAAGGGCATGCGCCCGCTGGCGGTGCTGCCGGACAACATCACCACTGATCACCTGTCGCCATCGAACGCGATCATGCTAGACAGCGCCGCCGGCGAATACCTGGCGAAAATGGGCCTGCCGGAAGAGGACTTCAACTCCTACGCCACTCACCGTGGCGACCACCTGACGGCCCAGCGCGCGACCTTCGCCAACCCGAAACTGTTCAACGAAATGGTCGTGGAAAACGGCAAGGTCAAGCAGGGTTCGCTGGCGCGTGTCGAGCCGGAAGGCCAGGTCATGCGCATGTGGGAAGCCATCGAAACCTACATGCAACGCAAGCAGCCGCTGATCATCATCGCTGGCGCTGACTACGGTCAGGGTTCGTCCCGTGACTGGGCGGCGAAAGGCGTGCGCCTGGCCGGTGTCGAGGCGATTGCCGCTGAAGGTTTCGAGCGCATTCACCGCACCAACCTGGTGGGCATGGGCGTGTTGCCGCTGGAATTCAAACCCGGCACCAACCGCCACACCCTGGCCATCGACGGCAGCGAAACCTACGACGTGATCGGCGAACGCAAACCCCGCGCGGATCTGACGCTGGTGATCAATCGCAAGAACGGCGAGCGCGTCGAAGTGCCGGTGACCTGCCGTCTCGATACCGCTGAAGAAGTGTCGATCTACGAGGCCGGCGGCGTGTTGCAGCGCTTCGCACAGGACTTCCTTGAAGGATCGGCGGTAGCCGTTTAAACAGGTTCAGCGGCCGAGGGGTGATGAGTCCCTTGGCCGCTTAGAAGGAGCAATCATGGCTCACGCACCACAAATCAGAATCCCTGCGACTTACATGCGCGGCGGCACCAGCAAAGGCGTGTTCTTCAGCCTCAAGGATCTGCCCGAAGCAGCGCAGGTTCCAGGCCCGGCGCGCGACGCTTTGTTGCTGCGAGTGATCGGCAGCCCCGATCCCTACGACAAGCAGATCGACGGCATGGGCGGCGCGACGTCGAGCACCAGCAAAACCGTGATCCTGTCGAAAAGCACCCGCGCCGATCACGACGTCGATTACCTGTTCGGCCAAGTGTCGATCGACAAGCCGTTCGTCGACTGGAGCGGCAACTGCGGCAACCTCTCGGCGGCGGTCGGTTCGTTCGCCATCAGCAACGGTCTGGTCGACGCCAGCCGCATTCCGCACAACGGCGTGGCGGTGGTGCGCGTGTGGCAGGCCAACATCGGTAAGACCATCATCGCCCACGTGCCGATCACCAACGGCGAAGTGCAGGAAACCGGTGATTTCGAGCTCGATGGCGTGACCTTTCCGGCGGCCGAAGTGCAGGTCGAATTCATGGATCCGGCGGCGGAAGAAGAGGGCGGCGGTGGCTCGATGTTCCCCACCGGCAATCTGGTCGATGAGCTGGAAGTACCGGGTGTCGGCACGTTCAAGGCGACGATGATCAACGCCGGGATCCCGACGATTTTCGTCAACGCCGAAGACATCGGTTACACCGGCACCGAACTCCAGGGCGCGATCAACGGCGATCCAAAAGCGCTGCTGATGTTCGAGACGATTCGTGCTTACGGTGCGTTGCGCATGGGCCTGATCGCCAATCTGGAAGAAGCCGCCAAGCGGCAGCACACGCCGAAAGTCGCGTTCGTCGCCAAGCCTGCGGATTACGTAGCGTCGAGTGGTAAAGCGATCGCTGCTGGTGATGTCGATCTGCTGGTGCGCGCGTTGTCGATGGGCAAGCTGCACCACGCGATGATGGGCACGGCAGCGGTGGCGATCGGCACGGCGGCAGCGATTTCCGGGACGTTGGTCAATCTTGCTGCTGGTGGCGTTGAACGCAATGCCGTGCGTTTCGGCCATCCGTCCGGGACGTTGCGCGTGGGCGCCGAGGCGACGCTGGAGAATGGCGAGTGGGTGGTGAAGAAAGCCATCATGAGCCGCAGTGCGCGGGTGCTCATGGAGGGCTATGTCCGCGTGCCCGGCGATTGCTTTTAAGCAACAGCAATATCCCTGTGGGAGCGAGCCTGCTCGCGAAAGCGATGCATCAGACATGCAAATGTTGACTGACACTCAGCCTTCGCGAGCAGGCTCGCTCCCACAGTGGATTGCATTTCAATCATAAGAAATCGTTAGCCCTGAACCGAGGTCCCATCAACGAACCACTTCACGAGTGAATCGAACATGAGCGCCAACGTCGACCTGAACAACCGCCCCGATTACGACGCAGTCCTGCAGGACATCGCCGACTACGTCCTCACCTTCAAGCCCGAATCCGCCGAGGCGCTGAACACCGCGCGCAATTGCCTGATCGACACGCTGGGCTGTGGTCTGCTGGCCCTGCGTTTTCCCGAATGCACGAAACACCTCGGCCCGATCGTCGAAGGCACGGTTGTACCGTTCGGTGCACGGGTCCCAGGTACCCCTTATCGCCTCGATCCGGTCAAAGCCGCTTGGGATATCGGCTGCATTGTCCGCTGGCTCGACTACAACGACACCTGGCTTGCCGCCGAATGGGGGCATCCATCGGACAACCTCGGTGCCATCCTCGCCGTTGCTGATCACCTGTCACAGAAACGCATCGCTAACGGTGAAGCGCCGCTGACGGTCCGCGATGTGCTGGAAGCGATGATCATGGCCCACGAGATTCAAGGCGTGATCGCTCTGGAAAACTCCTTCAACCGGGTTGGACTCGACCACGTCATTCTGGTGAAAGTCGCCTCGACCGCCGTCAGCGCCAGACTGATGGGTGCCAATCGCGAGCAGATGCTGTCGGCGCTGTCCCATGCCTTCGCCGACGGTCAGGCGCTGCGTACCTATCGCCATGCGCCGAACGCCGGCTCGCGCAAATCCTGGGCGGCAGGGGATGCGGCGAGTCGCGGCGTGCGCCTGGCCGACATCGCCATGCGCGGTGAGATGGGCATTCCCGGCGTTTTGAGCGCGAAGCAGTGGGGCTTCTATGACGTATCGTTCAGCCACACCAACAACGATCTGGCGCTCAAGCCCGAGGACAAGCGCGCTTTCAGCTTTTCCCGGCCGTTCGGCAGTTACGTGATGGAAAACGTGCTGTTCAAGATCAGTTTCCCCGCCGAATTCCATGCGCAGACGGCGTGCGAGGCGGCGGTGACCTTGCATCCGCTGGTTCGCAATCGGCTGCATGAGATCGACCGCATCGTCATCACCACCCATGAATCGGCGATCCGCATCATTTCCAAGGTCGGCCCGCTGGCCAATGCCGCCGACCGCGACCACTGCCTGCAATACATGACCGCCGTGCCGCTGGCATTCGGCAATCTGGTGGCTGAGCACTACGAAGACGACTTCCACAAGGCGCATCCGATCATCGATGTGCTGCGAGAAAAAATGGTGATTGTCGAAGAACCGCGCTTCACCCGCGAATACCTTGAGCCCGACAAACGCTCGATTGCCAACGCCGTGCAGGTGTTTTTCAAGGACGGCAGCAGCACCGACAACGTCGTGGTGGAGTACCCGATCGGCCATCGCCGCCGCCGCGCCGAGGGCATTCCGTTGCTGGAGGACAAGTTCAAGGCCAATCTGGCCACGCGGTTTGCCGGCCAGCGTTGCGCTGAGATATTTGCGCTCTGTGAGGATCAGGCGCGGCTGGAAGCCACAGCGGTGAATCGATTCATCGATCTGTTTGTGCTCTGACAGACCGCGTTATCGTTCTTCGCGAGCAGGCTCGCTCCCACAGTCGTTACGATGCAGGTCCACTGTGGGAGCGAGCCTGCTCGCGAAGGCGCCAGATCAGGCAACGCCGGACTACTTGAACCGCCGCTCAACGCCTTTCTCCACCAGAATCTTCGCCGAAATCTCTTCCACCGAGAAATGCGTGGAATTGATATGCGGAATGTTTTCGCGGCGGAACAGGTTTTCCACTTCGCGCACTTCGAATTCGCACTGGGCGTAGCTCGAGTAGCGGCTGTTGGGCTTACGCTCATTGCGGATCGCGGTCAGGCGGTCGGGGTCGATGGTCAGGCCGAACAGCTTGTGCTGATGGGCGCGCAGGGCCGTCGGCAGGGTCAGGCGCTCCATGTCGTCTTCGGTCAGCGGATAGTTGGCCGCGCGGATGCCGAACTGCATGGCCATGTACAGACACGTCGGCGTTTTGCCGCATCGCGACACGCCCACTAGTATCAGATCGGCTTTGTCGTAATAGTGGGTGCGCGCGCCGTCATCGTTGTCGAGGGCGAAGTTCACCGCCTCGATGCGCTCCATGTAATTGGAGTTGTGCCCGATGGAATGGGATTTGCCGACGGTGTAGGAAGAATGCTCGGTGAGCTCCTGTTCGAGCGGCGCGAGGAAGGTCGAGAAAATGTCGATCATGAAACCATTGGACGTTGCGAGAATCTCACGAATGTCCTGATTGACGATGGTGTCGAAGATGATCGGCCGAAAGCCGTCGGTTTCAGCGGCTTTGTTGATTTGTTGTACCATGGCCCGCGCTTTTTCCACGCTGTCGATGTAGGGCCGCGTGAATTTGCTGAAGGTAATGTTTTCGAACTGCGCCAACAGGCTTTGACCCAGGGTTTCGGCGGTAATGCCGGTGCCATCGGAGATGAAGAAAGCAGATCGTTTCATTTGCACCTTGGGCCTTAAGCTAGTAACGAATCTTGGATATGATAGGCGCGATTTGCCGGCCGCCATTGGCCCGCATTCTCACTTATTTTCCAGGTCCAGGCCATACAACCGGCCAAGGCTCCCCCGGGCCGCCGGTTTCTGAGCTTTTCCAACACAGTTAGTGGAGAGATCACCTTGGTAGAGTACGTAGTTTCCCTCGATAAGCTCGGCAAACACGATGTTGAGCATGTGGGGGGCAAGAACGCATCCCTGGGCGAGATGATCAGTAACCTGGCAGGCGCCGGTGTTTCGGTCCCCGGCGGCTTCGCCACGACGGCTCAGGCCTATCGTGACTTCCTCGAACTGAGCGGCCTGAACGAGCAGATCCACAAGGCCCTCGACGCGCTCGACGTCGACGACGTCAATGCCCTGGCCAAGACCGGTGCGCAGATCCGCCAATGGATCATGGACGCCGAATTCCCTGAAAAGCTCAACACCGAGATCCGCACCGCGTTCGCCGCGCTGTCGGCGGGCAATCCTGATGTGGCCGTGGCCGTGCGTTCTTCCGCCACCGCCGAAGACCTGCCGGACGCGTCCTTCGCCGGTCAGCAGGAAACCTTCCTGAACATCCGTGGTGTGGAAAACGTTATCCGCGCCGCCAAAGAGGTGTTCGCTTCGCTGTTCAACGACCGTGCGATTTCCTACCGCGTGCACCAGGGCTTCGACCACAAACTGGTCGCCCTGTCGGCTGGCGTGCAGCGCATGGTGCGTTCGGAAACCGGCACCGCCGGCGTGATGTTCACCCTCGATACCGAATCGGGTTTCCGTGACGTGGTGTTCATCACCGGCGCTTACGGCCTGGGTGAAACCGTCGTACAAGGCGCGGTCAACCCGGATGAGTTCTACGTACACAAAGGCACGCTGGAAGCCGGTCGTCCGGCGATCCTGCGTCGCAATCTGGGCAGCAAAGCCATCAAGATGATCTACGGCGACGAGGCCAAGGCCGGTCGTTCGGTCAAGACCGTCGATGTCGACAAGGCCGAACGCGCGCGTTTCTGCCTGACCGACGCCGAAGTCAGCGAGCTGGCCAAGCAGGCGATGATCATCGAGAAGCACTACGGCTGCCCGATGGACATCGAGTGGGCCAAGGACGGTGACGACGGCAAGCTGTACATCGTGCAGGCGCGTCCGGAAACCGTGAAAAGCCGCACCCAGGCCAACGTGATGGAACGTTACCTGCTCAAGGAAACCGGCACCGTGCTGGTGGAAGGTCGGGCGATCGGCCAGCGCATCGGCGCCGGCAAAGTACGCATCATCAAAGACGTCTCGGAAATGGACAAAGTCCAGCCGGGCGACGTGCTGGTTTCCGACATGACCGACCCGGACTGGGAACCGGTGATGAAGCGCGCCAGCGCCATTGTCACCAACCGGGGCGGGCGTACCTGCCACGCGGCGATCATCGCCCGTGAGCTGGGCATTCCGGCGGTGGTCGGTTGCGGCAACGCCACCCAGCTGCTGAAGGATGGCCAGGGCGTGACCGTGTCCTGCGCCGAAGGCGACACCGGCTACATCTTCGAAGGCGAACTGGGCTTCGACATCAAGAAGAACTCCGTCGACGCCATGCCGGAGCTGCCGTTCAAGATCATGATGAACGTCGGCAATCCGGATCGCGCCTTCGACTTCGCGCAATTGCCGAACGCCGGCGTTGGTCTGGCGCGTCTGGAATTCATCATCAACCGCATGATTGGCGTGCACCCGAAAGCGCTGTTGAACTACGACGGCCTGCCGCAGGAAATCAAGGACAGCGTCGACAAGCGTATTGCCGGTTACAGCGACCCGGTCGACTTCTACGTCGACAAACTGGTGGAAGGCATCAGCACCCTGGCTGCAGCGTTCACGCCGAAAAAAGTCATCGTGCGTCTGTCGGACTTCAAGTCCAACGAATACGCCAACCTGATCGGCGGCAAGCTCTACGAGCCGGAAGAAGAGAACCCGATGCTGGGCTTCCGTGGCGCTTCGCGTTACATCAGCGAATCGTTCCGCGATTGCTTCGAGCTCGAATGCCGCGCATTGAAACGTGTGCGTAACGAGATGGGCCTGACCAACGTGGAAATCATGGTGCCGTTCGTCCGTACTCTGGGCGAAGCCAGCCAGGTGGTCGATCTGCTCGCCGAGAACGGCTTGAAGCGCGGCGAGAACGGTCTGCGCGTGATCATGATGTGCGAACTGCCATCGAACGCGATTCTGGCCGAGGAATTCCTCGAATTCTTCGACGGTTTCTCGATCGGCTCCAACGACCTGACCCAACTGACTTTGGGTCTGGACCGTGACTCCGGGATCATCGCGCACTTGTTCGACGAGCGTAATCCGGCGGTGAAGAAGCTGTTGGCCAACGCCATTCAGGCCTGCAACAAGGCCGGCAAGTACATCGGCATCTGCGGTCAGGGTCCTTCGGACCACCCGGATCTGGCCAAGTGGCTGATGGAACAGGGCATCGAAAGCGTGTCGCTGAACCCGGACACCGTGCTGGAAACCTGGTTCTTCCTCGCCGAAGGTCAGGCTTGATCAGTATGTAATTGGCCCGCGCCCCATGTGGGAGCGGGCCTTGAGATTGAAGTAGGGCGGGCTCCAGCGGATGCCGCCCTTTTTTGTGCAAGAGCATTATGCAAAGCAGCAGCAACCTGTTTCCTGTCGCGCTGATCAGCGCCGAGCGGCGCGGCGATCTGAGCGAAGACGTCTATCGATTGAAACCCGGCAACAGCCCGGACTGGTCCGTAGAGATCGCCGTCACCCGCCTGGGCATGGCCGATGACACGGCGCCACGCGGCGTGCCGGTGATTCTGTTGCACGGCAGCTTTTCCAATCGGCGCTTCTGGTTTTCCCCCAAAGGCCTCGGGCTCGGCGCGTATCTGACGCGGCTGGGCTTCGACGTGTGGATCCCGGAAATGCGCGGTCACGGCCTGTCTCAGCGCAACGAAGACTATCGGCGAAATCGTGTGGCCGACTACGCCCGCTACGATCTGCCGGCGATTGCCGCGTTCGTGCGTGAGCAGAGCGGACAGATCCCGCACTGGATCGGCCATTCGCTGGGCGGCATCACCCTGGCGGCGGCGCTCGGTGGCGAATATCTCGGCGAACCGGCCGTGGCCTCGGCGGCGTTTTTCGGCACGCAGGTCAGCCGCACCTACTGGCCGTTGAAAATCCCACCGGTGGAATGGGGCGGGCGCTTTATTCTCAAGCGTTTCGCGCAGTTGTCCGGCTCACGCCTCAAACGCGGCCCGGAAGACGAGCCGATCGGCCTGGCCATCGAAAGCATGCGCTGGTACGGCTTGTTCGGCCGCTTCGGCGACAAGGACAAGGACTGGTGGGCCGGACTTGCCGAGGTGCAGGTGCCGGTGTTGGCCGTGACCGCAGCGGGCGATCATCAGGATCCGGCATGGGCCTGCCGCAAGCTGTTCGAGCAGATCGGTTCCGAGTGCAAGCAGTTCATCAATCTGGGCCGCGAGCAGGGCTTCTCGGACAATTTCGGTCATGTCGAAATGCTGGTGAGCAAAGCAGCGCAGGCTGAAGTGTGGCCCTTGGTGGCGCGCTGGTTGAACGATCAGCAGACGCCATTGCTGGCGCAGGCGACGGATCTGGCCGCTGCGGTGTGAGGGGCGTTCCGTTCAGCCTGGCTTGCGGCTAAGATATGACGCATTGTGCGGTTCCGGTCATATTTCGTGACTGTTTAGCGATAACGTTTCAGCTGCGGTTCAGGTTCGCTCAGCGACCATGGCATGGACTAAGGTAAACAGCGACCGCCGGAACTCGTCTCATCAGAATGCGGCATCCTTGATCGTCTTCCTTGTTACAGGAGTTTTTCGATGGAACATTACCTTACGCCTGACCTGTGCGACGCCTACCCGGAGCTGGTGCAGGTGCTGGAACCGATGTTCAGCAATTTCGGCGGCCGGGATTCCTTCGGCGGCGAAATCGTGACCATCAAGTGCTTCGAAGACAATTCGCTGGTCAAGGAACAGGCCGAACTCAATGGCAAGGGCAAGGTGTTGGTGGTCGATGGCGGCGGTTCGCTGCGCCGCGCCCTGCTGGGCGACATGATCGCCGCCAAGGCCGCGCAGAACGGTTGGGAAGGGCTGGTGATCTACGGTTGCATCCGTGACGTCGACGTCATCGCCCAGACCGATCTCGGCGTGCAGGCGCTGGCCAGCCATCCGATGAAAACCGACAAGCGCGGCATTGGCGACCTCAACGTCCCGGTGACGTTCGCCGGCGTGACGTTCCACCCAGGCCAGTACATTTATGCGGACAACAACGGCGTGATCGTGTCGCCGAGCCCGCTGAAAATGCCTGAATAAGCTTTTCGACAAGGGATGCGGATGTTCGAGGAAGAAAACGCGCAATGGGGGCTGGTGCATGCCCTGGTGCTGGACGGCAAGGGCGGTGCGCGTTCGATAGCCCGGACTGAGCTCGACGATTTGCAGCTGCAGGCCCATGAAAGCCTGTGGCTGCACTGGGATCGCAGCCATCCGCAGACCCAGACCTGGCTGCGCAAGTCCAGCGGGCTCAATGAATTCACCTGCGATCTGTTGCTGGAAGAGAATACTCGCCCGCGTCTGTTGCCATTGCCCGACTCCGAGCTGCTGCTGTTTCTGCGCGGGGTCAATCTCAACCCGGGCGCCGAGCCGGAAGACATGGTCTCGGTGCGGATTTTCGCCTCGGCTCAGCGAGTGATTTCCCTGCGCTTGCGTCCGTTGCGGGCTACGGATGAGTTGCTGGCGCTCCTCGTTGAGGGCAAAGGGCCGAAAACTTCTTCGGAATTGATGCTGTATCTGGCGCAGTTCCTCACCAATAAAGTGCAGGATCTGGTCACATGCCTGTCGGAAGTGGTGGATGAAGAGGAAGAAAAACTCGACGCCGACGAACGGTATACCCCCGAGCATGGGGCCATTTTGCACATCCGCCGCAGAGCCGCTGGGCTGAAGCGTTTTCTCGCCCCACAGCGGGATATTTTCGGACAGCTGACGCGGATCAAACTGCCGTGGTTCGTCGAAGACGACGCCGACTACTGGAACGAATTGAACAACAGCCTGACCCGTTATCTGGAAGAGCTCGAATTGACCCGAGAGCGCGTGGGGCTTGTGCTGGAGGCCGAAGACCGGCGTTTGAGCGTGCACATGAACCGCACCATGTACCGCTTCGGCATTATTACCTGCATCTTTTTACCGATGAGTTTCATCACCGGTCTGCTCGGCATCAATGTCGGCGGTATTCCGTTCGCCGAAAGCCCGTATGGGTTCCTGATCGCCTGCCTGACGGTGCTCGCCCTGGCATGCGGCCAGTGGTGGTTGTTCCGTCGATTGCGCTGGGTGTGAACATGGCGCATGTGACCCGAGTAAATCTGCCCGCGTCTTTCACAGACATCACGAGAGGTGCGTATGCACGATCCGTTTGAACAGTCTTTGCGCGACATGCTCAACGCTTCGCCGTCCAGCCGCGACGACGATGCGTGCCTTGGCCGCGTACTCAAAACCGCCAACCGCCAGGTCGGCGCCGGTGATCTGTTCAGCCTGCTGGGCCGCTGGCTGCCCGCGCTGATGATCGCCCTGAACAATGGCTCGGCGCATGTCTCGCCGGTTTCCCGTCTTCGTAAAACCACTGCTCGCACTGCTGATAAGGCTGATTGAATATGGAACTTGATCTCTGGACTCAGAGCCTCGTCACTGCAATGACTGCGTTGTGGACCAAAGTCGCTAACTTCATTCCGAACCTGTTCGGCGCACTGGTTGTGCTGCTGTTGGGTTTCGTCGTGGCCAAGCTGCTCGACACCTTGCTCTCCAAATTGCTCGCCAAACTGGGCCTCGATCGCCTGATGGGCGGCACCGGGCTGACCAAGCTGATGTCGCGCGCCGGGCTGCAGGTGCCGATCTCGACCTTGATCGGTAAAATCGTCTACTGGTTCGTTCTGCTGATTTTTCTGGTATCTGCGGCAGAATCCCTTGGCCTTGAACGAGTTTCAGCTACGCTGGACATGCTGGCGTTGTATCTGCCGAAAGTATTCGGCGCCGCGCTGGTGTTGCTGGTCGGTGTGCTGCTCGCGCAACTGGCCAACGGGCTGGTGCGCGGCGCAGCAGAAGGCGTAGGCCTGGACTACGCTTCGGGGTTGGGGCGGATCGCGCAGGGGCTGGTGATCATCATCAGCATTTCGGTTGCGATCAGCCAGCTCGAGGTCAAGACCGACCTGCTGAACCATGTGATTGTCATCGTATTGATTACCGTTGGTCTGGCAGTTGCGCTGGCCATGGGTTTGGGAAGCCGGGAAATCGCCGGTCAGATTCTTGCGGGAATCTATGTGCGTGAGCTGTACGAGGTTGGGCAACAAGTGCGTGTTGGCGAGGTCGAAGGCCAGATCGAAGAGATCGGCACGGTTAAAACCACATTGCTGACCGATGAGGGTGAGCTAGTCTCTCTCTCCAATCGGATCCTGCTGGAACAGCATGTGAGTAGCCGCTAAACCGGCAAACCCTGCTAATGTATGCCGCCGCAAAATGCCAGCCGAGGCTGGTTGTGGCGGACATTGACCTGACTGTCGGCACGACTTGTTTTGAATAAAGCCCAACCGCTATCCACGCGCTACGACCCCCGCGAGCTCTCTGATGAGGAGTTGGTCGCGCGCTCGCATACCGAGCTGTTTCACGTAACGCGCGCCTACGAAGAGTTGATGCGGCGTTACCAGCGAACATTATTTAACGTCTGCGCGAGATATCTTGGGAACGATCGCGACGCAGACGATGTCTGTCAGGAAGTGATGCTGAAGGTGCTGTACGGCCTGAAGAACTTCGAGGGGAAATCGAAGTTCAAAACCTGGCTTTACAGCATCACTTACAACGAATGCATCACGCAGTATCGGAAGGAACGGCGTAAGCGTCGCTTGATGGACGCTCTCAGTCTGGACCCTCTTGAAGAAGCGTCTGAAGAAAAGGCGCCGAAGCCGGAGGAGAAGGGTGGGCTTGATCGCTGGCTGGTGTATGTGAATCCGATTGACCGCGAAATTCTGGTGCTACGATTTGTCGCAGAGCTGGAGTTTCAGGAGATCGCAGACATCATGCATATGGGTTTGAGTGCGACAAAAATGCGTTACAAACGCGCTCTAGATAAATTGCGTGAGAAATTTGCAGGCATTGCTGAAACTTAGTTCAGCGCAAATATCTCTTACGTGTAGGCAAGTTCTGATAGACTTGCCGCCGAGTTGTCCCCCGGTTTGCGGGACTGCTTCACAATCACCAGATGGGGATTTAACGGATGAAACTGAAAAACACCTTGGGCTTGGCCATTGGTTCTCTGATTGCCGCCACTTCGATCGGCGCTCTGGCACAAGGCCAAGGCGCAGTTGAAATCGAAGGCTTCGCTAAGAAAGAACAATTCGACAGCGCTCGTAACTTCAAGAACAACGGCAACCTGTTCGGCGGTTCGATCGGTTACTTCCTGACCGACGACGTTGAACTGCGTCTGGGCTACGACGAAGTGCACAACGTACGTGCCGACGATGGCAAGAACGTCAAAGGCGCTAACACCGCTCTGGACGCTCTGTACCACTTCAACAACCCAGGCGACATGATTCGTCCATACGTTTCGGCCGGTTTCTCTGACCAGAGCATCGACCAGAACGGTTCGAACGGTCGTAACCGTTCCACCTTCGCCAACGTTGGCGGCGGTGCCAAGCTGTACTTCACCGAGAACTTCTACGCCCGTGCCGGCGTTGAAGCTCAGTACAACATCGACCAGGGCGACACCGAGTGGGCTCCTAGCGTCGGTATCGGTGTGAACTTCGGTGGCGGCTCCAAGCCAGCTGCTGCTCCAGTTCCAGCACCTGCTGAAGTCTGCTCCGACAGCGACAACGATGGCGTTTGCGACAACGTTGACAAGTGCCCGGACACCCCAGCCAACGTAACCGTTGACGCTGATGGCTGCCCAGCAGTTGCTGAAGTTGTTCGTGTTGAGCTGGACGTGAAATTCGACTTCGACAAGTCGGTAGTCAAGCCAAACAGCTACGGCGACATCAAGAACCTGGCTGACTTCATGAAGCAGTACCCATCCACCACCACTACTGTTGAAGGTCACACTGACTCCGTCGGTCCTGACGCTTACAACCAGAAACTGTCCGAGCGTCGTGCAAACGCCGTTAAGCAAGTTCTGACCAACCAGTACGGTGTTGAATCGTCCCGCGTTCAGTCTGTTGGCTACGGCGAATCCCGCCCAGTTGCTGACAACAAAACTGACGCTGGCCGCGCTGTAAACCGTCGCGTAGAAGCGCAGGTTGAAGCTCAAGCTAAGTAATTAGCTGCCGCTGATGGAAAAGCCCGGCTCAGGCCGGGCTTTTCTTTGTCTGCGATTTGGCTTTGACGCTTAAAGCGCCTGCACGTTGTACGCCGTCCCGGAGCTGCCGAAGGCTGCGATCTTTTGCTCTTCCACGACAGCAGCCACCGCGCCAATCACCAGAATCGCCGGGCTCTTCAATTCAAACGCCGAGGCATCCTCAGCCATCGCAGTCAAATCACTGCGACATTCACGCTGATGCGCCAACGAGGCGTTTTCGATCATCGCCACTGGCGTATGCGCCGCCATTCCTCCGGCCAACAGCTGATCACGAATCTCGCCCAGCTTGGCCACGCCCATGTAAACCACCAGCGTCGTCCCGCCTTGCGCCAGCGCCTGCCAGTTCAACTGGCTGTCATCCTGGGTGTGCGCAGTCACCAACGTTACTCCGCGTGCCACGCCACGCAACGTCAGCGGAATATCGCATTGCGTCGCCCCGGCCAGACCGGCGGTGATGCCATTGACCAGTTCCACTTCAATCCCCCGCTCGCGCAACCACTGCGCTTCTTCGCCACCGCGCCCGAAAATACACGGATCGCCGCCCTTCAGGCGCACCACGCATTTGCCCTGGCGCGCATAACGCAGCATCAGCCGATGGATAAACGCCTGCGGGGTCGAACGGCAGCCGCCGCGTTTGCCCACCGGGATCACCCGCGCAGCCGGGCAGTGCTCCAGCACCGCGTCGTTGACCAGATCATCGATCATCACCACATCGGCCTCGCGCAACGCGCGCACCGCTTTGAGCGTCAGCAACTCCGGATCGCCAGGGCCTGCGCCCACCAGCCAGACTTTCGCATTCATGGTGTTGTCCTCGTTAAATGACCGCGACCGGCCGCGCTTCGGCAGCCAGCAGACGCTTGATTTCCGGCACGCAGGAACCGCATTGCGTACCGCATCGGAGATTGTTTTTCAGGCCTTGCAGATCCAGTCCCTGGCGAATGCCGGCGCAGACTGCGTTGAGGCTGACGTTTTCGCAATTGCACAAGGTCTTGTCGGTCGCAATGGCGCCGACAGCGCCCGGCGGCGCGCCCGGCGGCGCGCTCATCGGCGCGAGCAGCCAGCGCCGCAGTTGTTGGTCGGCGCGGCCCTCCAGCCACAGGCTTTGCAGCCAGTGTTGCGCAAGGGTTTCGCCGGCCAGGCGAATCGCAGTGATACGGCCGTTCTCGATGCGCACCCGCTTGCCAATGGCGCGACGCGGATCGTCATAGGCCAGAACCGGGCCATCCAGCAAGGACAGGCATTGGTCGATCTCGCCCAGCAGCTGTGGATCCGGCGCCTCGGCGTGTGCAGCGCGTATCAGCAACGCTGGCCGGTCACGACCGACAAGGCTGAGGCTGACGTAGGAAAACGCCTCGCACAGCGGTCGTAGCGTCTCGAAATGCCGTTGAACATCACCCTCGATCAAGGCGAACAGCTGCCACGGCAGGTTGACTGCCTCCAGACGCACGCCGCTGTGCTTGAGCTCCGGTTGTTTGGACAGTGGATCAAAAGCCGGCAAGGTCAGCGTGTTGACGCCGCCCTTGAGATAGCGATCGCCCCAGTGCATCGGCAGAAACGCCTGGCCCGGACGCACGCTGTCGTCGTTGCCGACCGCAACAATCACCGCGCCACGGCGGCTTTTCAAACTGACCAGATCGCCGGGCTGCAAGCGGTGCCGGCGCATCTCGTCCGGGTGCAGGCTCAGCACGGCTTCGCTGACGTGGCCGAACAATTGCGCGGCGGTGCCGGTGCGGCTCATGCCGTGCCACTGGTCACGCAGGCGGCCGGTGATCAAAGTCAGCGGGAAGCGCGCGTCGCGTTGTTCCTTGGCGGCGCGGTACGGATCCGCAATGAACTGCGCGCGGCCATTGGCTGTAGGGAAAATGCCGTCGCCGTACAAGCGTGGCGTGCCTTGCCGGGCGCCGGCAGGGAAGGGCCATTGCTGCGGACCGATCTGGTCGATCAAGGCATGACTGATCCCGGACAGATCCAGGTCTCGCCCACGGGTCAGCGCTTTGAATTCATCAAACAACTGCGAAGGTTGATCGAAAGCGAACAGACTTGGCTGCTTGGGGCGCAGACGTTTCTCCAGACGCTGTGCGAAATCCACCGTGATTGCCCAGTCCGGCCGCGCTTCGCCCGGTGCGACAACCGCTTTGCGCACGTGGGAAATGCGCCGCTCGGAGTTGGTCACCGAACCTTCTTTCTCGCCCCAACTGGCGGCGGGTAACAGCAGGTCGGCAAACGCAGCGGTTTCGGTGGTGCGAAAGGCTTCCTGCAACACCACAAACGGGCAGGCCTCAAGCGCTGCGCGGACTGCGCTCTGGTCTGGCATCGATTGCGCTGGATTGGTACAGGCAATCCACAGTGCTCTGATTTTGCCGCTGCGCAGGTTTTCGAACAGTTCGATGGCGCTCAGGCCCGGCGCCTCGGGCAAGCTCTCCACGCCCCAATACGCCGCCACCTCGGCGCGATGCTCCGGGTTGGCGGCATCGCGGTGACCGGGCAGCAGATTGGACAGACTGCCGGTTTCCCGCCCGCCCATCGCATTTGGCTGACCCGTCAGGGAGAAAGGTCCTGCACCGGGCCGGCCGATTTGCCCGGTGGCCAAGTGCAGATTGATCAGCGCGCTGTTCTTTGCGCTGCCGGCGGTGGACTGATTCAGGCCCATGCACCACAGCGACAGGAAGCTCGGCGCCGTGCCGACCCATTCTGCGCATTGCTGCAGTTGCTCGATGCTGATGCCGCACAGTTGCGAAACCATCTGCGGGGTGTAATCGCGCACCAGCGTCTTGAGTTCGGCGAGGCCTTCGGTGTGCGCCTTGATGAAATCGCGATCGATCCAGTCTTCCCACAGCAGCAGATGCAAAATCCCATGGAACAAGGCGACATCGGTGCCCGGAAGAATCGCCAGGTGCAGGTCAGCCAAATCGCAGGTGTCCGTGCGACGCGGGTCGATAACGATGACTTTCATCTGCGGGCGACGGGATTTGGCTTCCTCCAGCCGACGAAAAAGTACCGGATGGGCGTAGGCCATGTTACTGCCGACGATCATCACGCAGTCGCTCAGCTCCAGGTCTTCGTAACTGCACGGCGGCGCATCGGCACCGAGGCTGCGTTTGTAGCCGACCACCGCCGAGGACATGCACAGCCGCGAATTGCTGTCGATGTTGTTGGTGCCGACCAGCGCCCGCGCCAGTTTGTTGAAGGCGTAGTAGTCCTCGGTGAGCAACTGCCCGGAGATGTAGAACGCCACGCTGTCCGGGCCGTGTTCGGCGATGGTTTCGGCAAACACGTTGGTCGCGTGGTCGAGGGCGGTATCCCAGTCAGTACGGCTGCGCGCCAGGCCTTTGCCCAGGCGCAGTTCCGGGTACAAGGCGCGGGTGGCGAGGTCGCCGGTCAGGTGCAGCGTCGAGCCTTTGCTGCACAGTTTGCCGAAGTTGGCCGGGTGCGCCGGATCGCCGCTGACGCCGAGGATGCGCTCGCCGTCATGCTCGATCAGTACGCCGCAGCCGACCCCGCAGTAACAGCAGGTCGAGGCGGTCGTCTGGCGGTTCATCAGATGGCGTCCCGCAGGGCCAGTTGCACCCGGCCATTCTCGACCCGCGCCGGATGGTGATGGGCACAGCCGATGTCTGGCGCCTGAGCTTCGCCGGTTTCCAGGTCGATCTGCCAGTTGTGCAGCGGGCAGGCCACGCGCTTGCCGTAGATCAGGCCTTGCGACAGCGGGCCGCCCTTGTGCGGGCAGCGGTCATCGAGGGCGAAAACCTCGTCGTCGCTTGTACGAAAAATCGCGATGTCTCCTTTCGGCCCGGCAATGATCCGCGAACCGAGGGCGTTGATCTCTTCCAGCGCACAGATATCGAGCCAGTTCATGCCGGCACCTCCAGGTTTTTCACGGGGATCACGTCGAATTCTTTCTTCAGTTGCGGCTGCGCCAGGCGCTCTTTCCATGGGTCCTGTTCGAACGACAGGGAGAATTGCAGGCGCTCATTCAGGGCCTTACGCCGCTCGGCGTCTTCGAGCACGTTCTTCTTGATGTGCTCCATACCGACCCGTTGCAGGTAATGCACGGTGCGTTCGAGGTAGAAGGCTTCCTCGCGGTAGAGCTGCAGGAATGCGCCGTTGTATTCGCGGACTTCCTCGGCAGTTTTCAGTTTGACGAAGAACTCGGCGACTTCGGTCTTGATCCCGCCGTTGCCACCGATGTACATCTCCCAGCCGGAGTCGACGCCGATAATTCCTACGTCCTTGATGCCCGCTTCCGAGCAGTTCCGTGGGCAACCGGACACCGCCAGCTTCACTTTGTGCGGCGACCACATGTTGAACAGGTCGTGCTCGAGTTCGATGCCCAGTTGCGTCGAGTTCTGCGTGCCGAAGCGGCAGAACTCGCTGCCGACGCAGGTTTTCACGGTGCGGATGGATTTGCCGTAGGCGTGGCCGGACGGCATGTCGAGGTCTTTCCACACGCCGGGCAGGTCCTGTTTCTTGATCCCCAGCAAGTCGATGCGCTGACCGCCGGTGACCTTGACCATCGGCACGTTGTACTTGTCGGCCACATCGGCGATCCGCCGCAGTTCCGATGGATTGGTCACGCCGCCCCACATGCGCGGCACCACCGAATAGGTGCCGTCCTTCTGGATGTTGGCGTGGGCGCGTTCGTTGATCAGACGCGATTGCGGGTCGTCCTTGGCTTCGCCCGGCCAGGTGGAAATCAGGTAGTAGTTGAGCGCCGGGCGACAGGTCGCGCAGCCATTGGGCGTGCGCCAGTTCAGGTAACTCATGGTCTCGGCGATGGTCAGCAGGTGTTCCTGACGGATCGCGTGACGAATCTGCCCGTGGTTGAGGTCGCTGCAACCGCAGATGGCTTTTTCGCTCTTCGGTTTGACGTCCGCCGCGCCGCCCACGGTATTGATCAGAATTTGCTCGACCAGACCGGCGCAGGAACCGCAGGAGCTGGCAGCCTTGGTGTGTTTCTTCACTTCATCGACGCTGAACAGGCCGTGTTCCTGAATCGCCTTGACGATGGTGCCCTTGCACACACCGTTGCAGCCACACACTTCGGCGCTGTCGGCCATGACCATGGCTTTGTCCTGGCCCTGATGTCCTACGTCGCCTAAAGCGTTTTCGCCGAACATGAGGTGATCGCGGATCTCGCCGATGGCGTGATTCTCACGAATCTGCCGGAAATACCAACCGCCATCTGCCGTATCGCCGTACAGACAGGCGCCGACCAGCACGTCATCCTTGATCACCAGTTTTTTGTACACGCCGCCGATCGGGTCGGAGAGGGTGATGGTCTCGGTGCCTTCGCCGCCCATGAAGTCGCCGGCGGAGAACAGGTCGATGCCGGTGACTTTCAATTTGGTCGAAGTCACCGAGCCCTGATAGCGAGCGAAACCCAGTTGCGCGAGGTGATTGGCGCAGACCTTGGCTTGTTCGAACAGCGGCGCAACGAGGCCGTAGGCAATGCCGCGATGGCTGGCGCATTCGCCGATTGCGTAGATGCGCGGGTCGTAGGTTTGCAGGGTGTCGTTGACCAGAATCCCGCGATTGCACGGAATGCCGGCCTTTTCTGCCAGTTCGGTGTTGGGGCGGATGCCGGCGGCCATCACCACCAGATCGGCAGGAATGATGTCGCCGTTCTTGAACTGCACCGAACCGACCCGGCCATTGCCGGCATCGTGCAGGGCTTGGGTCTGTTCGCACAGGCGAAAATGCAGGCCACGGGATTCCAGCGCCGATTGCAGAAGCTGGCCGCTGGTCTTGTCCAGTTGCCGCTCCAGCAGCCATTCGCCGAGGTGCACCACGGTCACGTGCATGCCGCGCAGCATCAGGCCGTTGGCCGCTTCGAGGCCGAGCAGGCCGCCGCCGATGACCACGGCGTGCTTGTGGGTCTTGGCGGTGTCGATCATGGCTTGGGTGTCGGCTATGTCGCGGTAACCGATCACGCCCTGCAAGGTGTTGCCGGGGATTGGCAGGATGAACGGGGTCGAGCCGGTGGCGATCAATAGACGGTCATACTCGGCCTCGGTGCCGTCCTCGGCGATTACCCGGCGCTTGACCCGGTCGATCTCCACCACTTTGCGGTTGAGCAGCAATTTGATGTTGTTTTCCAGGTACCAGTCGAGGTCGTTGAGGACGATCTCTTCGAACGTCTGCTCGCCGGCCAGCACCGGCGACAGCAGGATGCGGTTGTAGTTGGTGTGCGGTTCGGCGCCGAAGACGGTGATGTCGTAGAGCTCGTCGCTCAGCTTGAGCAGTTCTTCCAGGGTACGCACCCCGGCCATGCCATTGCCGATCATCACCAGTTTGAGTTTTTTCATCAGGTTCTCCGGGAGCTGCGGCTGGCCTCTGGTGGGCCGTCGGGCCTTGCTCGACAAATTTTGCGCAAACAAAAAAAGGCGTCCCGCTAGTTGCCTAGCGAGGACGCCTTTGTCCTGGTCCCGTTCTCTCGGGAAGCGCAGCCTTCGTCGTTGAAGGTTGGGCTTTATGTATGGTGAAAAGGGTAATGCAGTGGTTGTGCCAACTCGGGGGGACGCGTATTTATTGGGGATTGGGGTTGTGACAGGAGATTTTTTTGCACCGAATCGAGGCGTGTTGCTCGTTCGTGGCGCGTTAATTCTTGGGGTTATGCGGTGTGAAGCCGAATGCCTTCGCGAGCAGGCTCGCTCCCACAAGGTGTCTGCGAACGACACCAATCCCCTGTGGGAGCGAGCTTGCTCGCGAATGGCGCGGCGCGGTTCAACTGTGAAACAACAAAACCAGCAGCACCACATTCCCCAGCAACGCCACCAACGCCATGGTCCGCCAGACCTTCAACGGCTCTCGCTCGAGTAAAGGCCGGGGCCGCATACTCAAACTTTGCCGCTCACCCTGTTCCAGCACCAGCAGCCACTCTTCAGCGGTTTCGAAGCGTTGCTGCGGATCGGCGGCGACGCCGCGTTCCAGACTTTGCGCCAGCCATTCCGGCAAGTCCGGGCGATAGCGACTGGCACTCACCGGCACGCCGAATCGGGGCCGCTGAAACGCTTCGATCTCGCCATAGGGGAAATGCCCGGTGAGCAGGTAATAGAGAGTGACGCCGACTGAGTACAAATCCTGCTGCGCACTCGGTGGTTCGCCGCGAAACGCTTCCGGGGCGATGAAACCAGGCGTTCCCGGCAGGGTCGACGGCGCGTCCTCGGACAGTCCCGGGCAATAAGCCAGGCCGAAATCCAGCAGGCGCAGCTCGCCATCATCCCCCAGCAACAGGTTTTCCGGTTTGATGTCGCGATGCAGAATCTGCCGCCGATGCAGCAGCCCGACCGCGCGCAATAGCCGTTCGGCGATGTCCTGCCACTGCGCCAAAGGCAACGGGCCGCTATGTTGAAACACGTCGGCCAGCGTCGTCCCGGCGTATTCGCGCATGACGTAATACAAATGCTGACGCTGAGTGCAGGCATGGATTTGCGGAAAATGCCGGCCGGCCACGCGCTTGAGGAACCATTCTTCCGACAGCAGCGCCTGCCCGGCTTGCGGATGGTCGGCCAGCCGCGTCGGCAAGGTCTTCAACAGCCAAGGCTGGCCCTGACTATCGAGCACGCGATACAGCAATGATTGCTGGCTCTGGCCGATGATGCCTTGCACCTGCCAGCCTTCAAACGCTTGACCGGGTTTCAGCGTTGGCGGCAGTGGCCATTGCTGCAATTGCACCAGCGCATCGCCAATGCTCGCTTCGCCCAGCGCATCGACGCGCACCAGCAGGGCACTGGCATTGTCCTGACTGCCGGCCAGATGCGCGGCGTTGACCAAGGTTTGCGCCGCGCTGGGCAGATCCGCTTGATCACGCAGAATCGCCGCGATTGCGGTATCGCCCAGGGTCGACCAGACGCCGTCGCTGAGCAAAACGAAGCTTTCGCCCTCACGCAGTTCGCCGTCGAGGAAATCCAAGACCAGATGCTGATCGAGCCCGAGCGCACGCTTGAGCACGTGTTGCATGCCCGGTTGCTCCCAGACGTGATCCTCGCTGATGCGCTGCAAGCGCTCGGCGTGCCAGCGATAGACCCGGCAATCGCCGACGTGGGCGAGGGTGAAGCGTCGACCGCGCATCACTAGCGCGCTGACCGTGGTCAGCAACGGTTGCCCGCCGCCGTTGGCCTGCAGCCAGCGATTTTGCGCGAGCAGCAGGCGATCTAGCGCTTGGGCCACGCTCCAGGTTTCCGGCGTCGCGTAGTAGTCCTGCGCCAGCGCCTGCAAGGTCGAACGCGCGGCGAGGCCGCCATCGGCGCACTGGCTGACGCCGTCGGCGATGGCGAACAGATAACCCTTGCTCACCGCCAGTGCCGGCGCCGGAGTCACCGAACGCAGGGCGTCCTGATTCTCCGCGCGCGGGCCGGTGGCGCTGGCTTCGGCGAAGCTCAGTTGCAGGGCCATTGAGGCCTCAGACCCGCGCCGCTGTCACCGCCGCCGAGCCCCAGGTGGTTCTCCAGCGACGCTTGACGCCGTGCAGGCCAAACCAAGCCAACACACCCAGGCTGGCGAACAACCACAGCGCCAGTTGATAACTGCCGGTGCTTTGCTTGATCGCGCCCATACCGGCGGCGAGGGCGAAGCCGCCGATACCGCCGGCCATGCCGATCAACCCGGTCATCACGCCGATCTCCAGACGAAAACGCTGCGGCACCAATTGGAAAACCGCACCGTTGCCAGCACCCAAGCCGAGCATGGTGCAGACGAAAAGCGCCAGCGCCGCGTAGGAACTTGGCAGATTGAAGCCCACCGCTGCGATGCAGATGGCTGCGACGGTATACATCGCCAGCAAAGTGCGGATGCCGCCGAAGCGATCGGCCAGCGCGCCACCCAATGGCCGCATCAGGCTACCGCCGAACACGCAGGCAGCGGTGTAATAGCCGGCGGTCACCGGGCTCAGACCGTATTGATCGTTGAAGTAACCGGGCAGGGCGCTGGCTAGGCCGATGAAGCCGCCGAAGGTGACGCTGTAGAAAAACATGAACCACCAGCTGTCGCGATCACCGAGGGCCTTGAAGTAGTCGGCCATGGCTTTGGGTTTTGGCCGCTGCGGGGCGTTTTTTGCCAACAGGGCGAACAGCACCAAGGTCAAAACCAGCGGGATTAGGGCGAAACCGAAAACATTGCTCCAGCCGAACGCGGCGGCAATCACTGGCGCCAGCAGCGCGGCGAACACGGTGCCGGAGTTGCCCGCACCGGCGATGCCCATGGCTTTGCCTTGGTGCTCTGGCGGGTACCACTGCGAGGCCAGCGGCAGGGCCACGGCGAACGACGCGCCGGCCATGCCGAGGAACAGGCCGAGGATCAGCGCCTGTTCATAACTGTGGATGCCGAGTTTCCACGCACCGAACAGCGCGCAGATGACGATGACCTGGCCGATCAGCCCGGCGGTCTTCGGCGACAAGCGATCAGCGAGCATGCCCATGGCGAAGCGCAACACCGCGCCGGCCAGAATCGGCGTGGCGACCACAAGGCCGCGTTGCTGGGTGGTCAGGTGCAGGTCGGCGGCAATCTGCACCGCCAGCGGGCCGAGCAGGTACCAGACCATGAAGCTCAGGTCGAAATACAGGAAGGCCGCGAACAGGGTCGGGGTATGGCCGGATTTCCAGAAGCTTGAATTCATCGCGCACCTCGGCTGAAAAGAGTCTCGAAAGGAGTCATGCACAGCAGGTGGAGCGCCTCACGGCCGCACCACCGGCCCCGCTCTATGGGGCCAAAACGCAAAAACGCCGCTACCTGATTCGCCGAGGGGCGAACGGGGTGAGCGACGTCTTTGTCGTAGGTGGGGCAACCGCCGTTGGTTACCTGTGCGTTTTACTTAGCGAGATTTGTGCCAACAGCTGAAAAGCAAAAGCCCCTCACCCTAGCCCTCTCCCAGAGGGAGAGGGAACCGAGCGGGGGATGGCCGCATCATTTGCCGATCTGAACGATTTCGAGTGAATCCATAATCGACTCGGTCGTTCAGGTCGGCGGACAGCGCCAGACAACGCGGTCGGTTCCCTCTCCCTCCGGGAGAGGGCTAGGGTGAGGGGCTCTTGATTTGCAGCGAAAACTTCAGCCCAGCAACTCACTCATGGCAATGATCTGCTCCGCCACCTGAATCAGCTTCTGCTGGCGGCTCATCGCCTGGCGGCGCATCAGCGTGTAGGCCTGTTCCTCGTTGCAGTCCTTCATCTTCATCAGCAAACCCTTGGCCAGTTCAATGCGCTTGCGCTCGGCCAGTTGCTGGTCACGGGCCTGCAATTGCGCGCGCAAGGCCTGGTCACTCTCGAAGCGCGCCATCGCCACGTCGAGAATCGGCTGCAACCGTTGTGCGTGAATGCCTTCGACGATGTAGGCACTGACCCCGGACTTGATCGCCTGACGCATCACCCCCGGGTCATGTTCGTCGGTAAACATCACGATCGGCCGGGGCTGGTCGCGGCTGACCAGCACCACTTGCTCCATGACATCACGGCTCGGTGACTCGGTATCGATCAGGATCACGTCCGGGCGCACCGTTTCGACGCGCGCCGGCAGGTCGATGGTCAGGCCGGACTCGTCGATTACCTCGAAGCCGGCCTCGGTCAGCGCCGCTTTCAGGCGTCCGACTTTTTTCGCGGTGTCGTTGATCAGCAGAATGCGCAACATGTTCGCGGTCTCCTGTCAGCGGCGGGCGAGAAGGGGGGCATCGTCGTTCAGCGCGTGCAGTTTGAAACTGCGCGCATAGCCCGCCGGATCGCTGCCGTCCCAGACCTTGCCATCGAGCAACTGGCTGCTGCGCAGGTCTGCGTGCGAAGCCGCAATACCGACAGCGCTCGCTGCCTCGCGGTACAAATCCAGGCGCTGAACCTGGCGGGCGACGGCCAGATAATCGGGATCCTCGCGCAACAGACCCCAGCGACGGAACTGGGTCATGAACCACATGCCGTCGGAAAGGTAGGGCAGATTGACCTCGCCATCGCCATGAAAACGCAGCGCATGCGGATCCTGCCAGCGATTGCCGAGGCCGTCGGCGTAATCCCCCATGAAACGCGGCTCGATGCACGCGGCGGGGGTGTCGAGGTATTCGGTGGCGCTGAGCAATTGCGCGGTGCTGCGGCGGTTTTCCGGGCTCTCTTCGATGAAGCGGCTGGCCTCAAGGATGGCCATGACCAGCGCCCGCGCGGTGTTGGGATATTGCTCGACGAATTCGCGGGTGCAGCCGAGGACTTTTTCCGGGTGGTCGGGCCAGATGCTCTGGCTGGTCGCCAGGGTGAAACCGAGATTCTGCTGCACGGCGCTGGCCGCCCACGGTTCGCCGACGCAAAAACCGTCGATGCGCCCGGCTTGCAGGTGCGCAACCATTTGCGGCGGCGGCACCACCACGCTGTCGACGTCCTGCAACGGATGAATGCCCTGGCTCGCCAGCCAGTAATAAAGCCACATCGCATGGGTGCCGGTGGGGAAGGTCTGGGCGAAGGTCAGTTTTGCGCGGCTTTGGTGCACATGCCGATCGAGCGCTTCAGGACTGTTCACGCCAGCCTGTTGCAAACCATGGGACAGGTTCAGGCTCTGGCCATTCTGGTTCAGGCCCATCAGCACTGCCATGTCGGTCGGGGCGACGCCGCCGATGCCCAGGTGCACCGCATAAATCAGCCCGTACAGGCTGTGCGCGGCATCCAGTTCGCCGCTGACCAGCTTGTCGCGCAAGTTGGCCCATGACGCCTGACGCTTGAGGTTCAGGGTCAGGCCGTAGGGCTGGGCGAAGCCCTGAGTGGCGGCGACCACCACCGAGGCGCAGTCGCTCAGCGCCATGAAGCCTAGATCGATCGCGCTCTTTTCCGGCGCATCGCTGCCATTGACCCAGGCCAGAGGCCCCAAGGACGTTTCGTTCATACGCTACCTCAAAAAAAACGTCGTCCCGGATTCTGCGCAAGCAAAACCCGGGGACGACGCCATTGTCCTGGCCTGCGCGCCGTCATTGGTCGGCAGACTGATGAGCGGGGTGGTGCAAGGCATATGCCAGTCGCCTGATTCGCGCAGGCGCCTCGCGCCGGGGGACGATGCCCGGCTATAATCGCCGCCTCTTTTCGCCGCCCGAGTCATTGCCGCCCATGTACACCCTGGCCCGTCAGCTGTTGTTCAAACTTTCCCCGGAAACCTCCCACGATCTGTCGCTGGATCTGATCGGCGCGGGTGGACGTTTGGGCCTCAACGGCTTGCTGTGCAAGGCGCCGGCGAAAATGCCGGTGACCGTCATGGGGCTGGAGTTTCCGAACCCGGTAGGGCTGGCGGCAGGTCTGGACAAGAACGGCGCGGCCATCGATGGCTTTGCGCAACTGGGTTTCGGTTTTGTCGAAATCGGCACCGTGACCCCGCGTCCGCAGCCGGGTAACCCGAAACCACGAATCTTCCGCCTGCCGGAAGCCGAGGCGATCATCAACCGCATGGGTTTCAACAACCTCGGTGTGGACAACCTGCTGGCGCGGGTCGCTGCGGCAAAATACCAGGGCGTGCTGGGGATCAATATCGGCAAGAACTTCGATACCCCGGTCGAGCGTGCGGTCGACGATTACCTGATCTGCCTGGACAAGGTTTACGCTCACGCCAGCTACGTCACCGTCAACGTCAGCTCGCCAAACACCCCGGGCCTGCGCAGCCTGCAGTTCGGTGACTCGCTCAAGCAATTGCTCGCTGATCTGGCCACCCGTCGCGCCGAACTGGCCCTGCGTCACGGCAAGCATGTGCCGCTGGCGATCAAGATCGCGCCGGACATGACCGACGAAGAGACTGCGCAGGTTGCCCAGGCATTGATCGAAACCGGCATGGACGCGGTGATCGCCACCAATACGACTTTGAGCCGTATCGGCGTCGAAGGCATGGAGCATGGCGACGAGGCGGGCGGGCTGTCGGGTGCGCCGGTGCGTGAGAAGAGCACCCATACCGTGAAAGTGCTGGCGAGCGAATTGGTCGGGCGTTTGCCGATCATTGCTGCGGGCGGGATTACCGAGGGCAAACACGCGGCGGAGAAAATTACCGCTGGCGCGAGCCTGGTGCAGATCTATTCGGGCTTCATCTACAAAGGCCCGGCGCTGATTCGTGAATCGGTAGACGCCATCGCCGCGTTGCGCTGAGGATTGCGGAGGCCTTGTGGGAGCCTTTGTGGCGAGGGGATTTATCCCCGCTGGGCTGCCCAGCAGCCCCAAACCTTGCACATTGATATGCCAGTTAAATTGAAATTCCGACTTCGCGACTGCTGCGCAGCCGAGCGGGGATAAATCCCCTCGCCACGTGGCTCCCGGTTAACCCTTTTTGCAGGCATTAAAAAGGGCTCCTCGAAGGAGCCCCTGGGCCGTAGCCCGCCGTCCGGGAAGGACGTGCGTGGTTAGTTCATTGCAAATTCAGATTGTCGTGTCGGAATAAATGCCCTGTGTCAGCCGACGGCGTGAAGTTCGTTGAGTCTGTGGATTCCCGCAGTGCCGGTCATACCGTCCCAGTTGTCGCCGCGTCCTTCTCGCCAGCCGTTGATCCAGGCTTGACGTACCGACGGTAGAGTAAATGGGCAAAGCTCACGGGATTTGCCACCAACGCCATATTGATATCCGCGCAAAAATGCTCTTTCCAACGGATCACGCTTAAGTCTTCTCATAGGGTGTTTCCCTCACTTGTTGACTGTAGTGTCGCGTTGACCTCAATTGAGGTCTGGCAGAAAAAACCTGCCATCGTGCGGCTCGCTGCCGGCGTGGCGAGCCAAGGTGTTGACGCCGTTGCGACGTCAACCTGTGCTCAGTTCTAACCAATGAGTCACACCGAGGGAATGATCGTTTTGTCATAAGCACGTAACGTAAAGGATGCTATGGCGATAAGTAACCGCGTATTTATTCAACGTTCAATGCGCAAACCCCGGTATGATCGGCGCCCCGCTGACTCAGGGGGTTAGTCCTTTAGTGAGAATGACCCACGTTTGCGCTTGGATAATATTCGACGAAGGGTCGCTTTCAGTCTTTTTGTTGCACCAACTTTTTTATCTGTCCCGGCATCTAAGCTCTTTTAACCCGAGCAGCGGGGATGGAACGGCACACCTTCGTGCCACGCGGGCGCTCTTTCAGAAAAGCGCCTGATTGAAAACCGGGTCGGCAATGCGTTGCCGGCCCACTAGCCAAAGGCTCTGGAATTACCATGTCCGATCGTTTCGAACTCTTCCTCACTTGCCCCAAAGGCCTTGAAGGCCTGCTCATCGAGGAAGCCGTCGGGCTTGGCCTTGAAGAAGCGCGCGAGCACACCTCCGCCGTGCGTGGCATGGCGACCATGGAAACCGCCTATCGTCTGTGCCTCTGGTCGCGTCTGGCCAACCGTGTGTTGCTGGTGCTCAAGCGTTTCCCGATGAAGGACGCCGAAGACCTCTACCACGGCGTGCTCGACATCGACTGGCAGGATCACATGCTCAGCGACGGCACCCTGGCCGTCGAATTCAGCGGCCACGGTTCGGGCATCGACAACACCCACTTCGGCGCGCTGAAAGTCAAAGACGCCATCGTCGACAAACTGCGCACGCCGCAGGGCGATCGTCCATCCATCGACAAACTCAACCCGGACCTGCGCATTCACCTGCGTCTGGATCGCGGCGAAGCGATTCTGTCCCTCGACCTCTCCGGCCACAGCCTGCACCAGCGCGGCTATCGCTTGCAGCAGGGTGCGGCGCCGCTGAAGGAAAACCTCGCGGCGGCAATCCTCATCCGTTCCGGCTGGCCGCGTATTGCTGCCGAAGGCGGCGCACTGGCTGACCCGATGTGCGGTGTCGGTACGTTCCTCGTCGAAGCCGGGATGATCGCCGCCGACATGGCGCCGAACCTGCGTCGCGAGCAGTGGGGCTTTACCGCGTGGCTCGGTCACGTGCCGGCACTGTGGAAAAAACTCCATGAAGAAGCCGTCGAGCGTGCCGCCGCCGGTCTGGCCAAACCGCCGCTGTGGATTCGCGGTTACGAAGCCGACCCACGATTGATTCAGCCAGGCCGCAACAACGTTGAACGTGCCGGCCTCAGCGAGTGGATCAAGATCTACCAGGGCGAAGTGGCGACCTTCGAGCCGCGCCCGGACCAGAACCAGAAAGGCCTGGTGATCTGCAACCCGCCGTACGGCGAGCGTCTCGGTGACGAAGCCAGCCTGCTGTATCTCTACCAGAACCTCGGCGAGCGTCTGCGTCAGGCCTGCCTGAACTGGGAAGCGGCGGTGTTCACCGGCGCCCCGGATCTGGGCAAGCGCATGGGTATCCGCAGCCACAAACAGTATTCGTTCTGGAACGGCGCGCTGCCGTGCAAACTGCTGCTGATCAAGGTTCTGCCGGATCAGTTCGTCACTGGCGAACGTCGCACTCCGGAACAGCGTCAGGCCGAGCGCGAGCAAGCGGCTTACGATCAGACCCCGGACGAGCCGCAAGAGCGCAAGTTCAACAAGAACGGCAACCCGATCAAGCCGACGCCAGCCCCGGCGCCAGTGATCGAACAACCGCGCCTGAGCGAAGGCGGGCAGATGTTTGCCAATCGCTTGCAGAAAAATCTCAAGGCGATGGGCAAGTGGGTCAAGCGCGAAGGCATCGATTGCTACCGCGTCTATGATGCCGACATGCCGGAATACGCGATGGCCATCGACCTGTACCACGACTGGGTGCACGTTCAGGAATACGCCGCGCCGAAATCCATCGACCCGGAAAAAGCCTCGGCGCGCATGTTCGATGCGCTGGCGGCCATTCCGCAGGCGTTGAACGTCGACAAGAACCGTGTGGTGGTCAAGCGCCGCGAGCGGCAGAGCGGCACCAAGCAGTACGAGCGTCAGGCGGCGCAGGGCAAGTTTGTCGAGGTCAATGAAGGTGGCGTGAAGTTGCTGGTCAACCTCACCGACTACCTCGACACCGGCCTGTTCCTCGATCACCGGCCGATGCGCATGCGTATCCAGAAAGAAGCGGCCGGCAAACGCTTCCTCAATCTGTTCTGCTACACCGCGACCGCCAGCGTGCACGCGGCCAAGGGCGGCGCGCGCAGCACCACCAGCGTCGATCTGTCGAAAACCTATCTGGACTGGGCGCGGCGCAACCTGTCGCTGAACGGCTTCTCGGACAAGAACCGTCTGGAGCAGGGCGATGTGATGGCGTGGCTGGAAAGCAGCCGCGACGAGTACGACCTGATCTTCATCGACCCGCCGACGTTCTCCAACTCCAAGCGCATGGAAGGCATCTTCGATGTGCAGCGCGATCAGGTGCAGTTGATCGACTTGGCGATGGCGCGGCTGGCACCGGGTGGCGTGCTGTATTTCTCCAACAACTTCCGCAAGTTCCAGTTGGAGGAAAACCTCGCCGAGCGTTATGCGGTCGAGGAAATCAGTGCGCAGACCATTGATCCGGATTTCGCCCGCAATACCAAGATCCACCGCGCCTGGAAAATCACGGCTCGTTGACGCTTTCACTGGTTGGATCCACAGAGCGTTGATTTTTAACGGCTCGGTGGATCCAGCGGTGCTAGCTAAATTAGTGGCTAATAGCTATAACTCACACACCGCCAATGGGGTTTTCCCGCAAATCTGGCGGAGTGAGTCGTGCTTATGCCGTTGCACCCCGTGCGCCCGAAAATCCTCGGTTTCATCAGTGAAGACGTCTCAGCCTGGCTGGTCGCTTTGCTGGTGTTGCTTGCCGGCGGGATTCTCACCGGGCTGCTCGCATGGGGCACCTTCAACCAGTTTCAGCAACAATCGCGTCAGCGTTTCCAACTGCTGGCCAACGAACGCTACAGCCGCATCGCCGAACGTTTTCAGGACCAGGAGCAACGTCTCGATAGTCTGCGGCGGTTCTTCGCCAACTCCGAATCGGTGTCCCGCGCTGAATTCGATGGTTACTCTCGACCCTTATTGCTGCGCACCCAAGCCTATACCTACGCGCCGCGAGTCAGCGGTGCCGAACGGGCCGCGTTCGAACAGCAGGTGCGTGACGAAGGCCTGAGCAATTTCACCATTCGCGAACTCGACGCCAAGGGCGAGCTGCAACTGGCGGCGCCGCGCGACGAATACGTGCCGGTGCTCTACACGCAAACCCAAAGCCGACTGGCGCCACCGCTGGGCTACGACTTGCTCGCCCAACCCATGCGCCGCGAAACCCTGCAACGCGCCGACCAGCTCGGCAGCATGGCGGTGTCGCAACCGATGCATCTGGTCGGGATTGAGCCTTCCTACGCGCGTGGGGTGTTGCTACTGGCGCCGGTCAGTCGCGCCGGAGAATCGCAGCCGTTCGGCTATGTGATGGCGGTGATCAGCATGCGCCAGTTGCTCGCCGACGGACTGCCCGATGCCCTGCACGATTACCTGTCGGTGCGCATTCTCGACCTGTCGACCCAGGATCAGCACGAAGCGCTGTTCGAATCGAGCAACGAGGCGGTGCCCGGCGATCTGGCAGCGACGCGCTTGCTGCGCATGGCCGATCACGACTATCAGGTCGATATCCTGCCGAGCGAAGCGTTCATGCAGGCCAACCATTCGTCGGTGGGCAGCGTGATCATTCTTGGTGGCTTGCTCAGCGCATTGCTCAGCGCCTTGCTTTATGTGCTGGTCAGCCAGCGCCAGCGCGCGGTGCGCCTGGTCGAGGTGCGCACCCAGGAGTTGCACGAGCGCGAGCAGGAACTGCGCGGCACCCACGGTCAGTTGCGCGGCGTGCTGAATGCCGCCACTCAGGTCGCGATCATTGCCACCGACCTGCGCGGGGTGATCAACACTTTCAATCCCGGCGCCGAGCAAATGCTCGGCTACAGCAGCGCCGAAGTGGTCGGGCGCATGACCCTGGAGAACCTGCATTTGCCACGGGAACTGGCGGCGCGTTCGGCCGAGTTGAGTGCGCGCTACGGCAAAAGTATTCCGACTTGCCACGCGATGCTGGTCGAGGGCGGCGAAGTCGGCGGCCACGAGGCACGCGAATGGACCCTGGTGCGCAGCGATGGCAGTCACCTGCCGGTGAACATGCTCGCCACCCCGGTGCTTGACGAGCAAGGCCTGTGGGTCGGTCATCTGGCGATCTGCATCGATATCACCGAACGCAAGCGAGTGCACGAGGTGCTGGCAGCACGCGACACTTTGCTGAAGAAGCTCAGCGCCCATGTTCCCGGTGGCATCTACCAATTCAAGATGGAATTCGACGGACGCTTCAGCGTGATCTACGCCAGCGATGGCATCCGCGAAATCTACGAGCTGGAGCCGGATGTGCTGCTGCTCGACTCCGAGGCGATCTTCAGTCGTATCCACCCGCAGGATGCGATTCGCGTGCGCAGCTCGATCCGCGAATCGGCGGAAAACCTCAGCCCCTGGCGCGAGGAGTACCGCGTGCAACTGCCCGAGCGCGGTCTGCGCTGGGTGCGCGGCGAGGCGACACCGGAAGAGCTGCCGGGCGGCGGAGTGCTGTGGCACGGTTATATCTCGGATATCTCCGATCTCAAGCGCGTGGAAGAAGAATTGCGCGCGTTGTCGATCACCGACTCGCTGACCGGCATTCACAACCGCCGCTATTTCCAGGAACGCCTGACCACCGAAATGGCCCGGGTCGAGCGTGGCGGCGGTGAGCTGTCGGTGATCATGCTCGACATCGACCACTTCAAGCGCATCAACGATCAGTTCGGCCACGCCGTCGGCGACCGCGTGCTGCAGGCAGTCTGCGAGCGGATCGGCCATCGCCTGCGCCGCACCGACGTGTTCTGCCGTTTGGGCGGTGAAGAGTTCATGGTGCTGTGCCCGGACATCGACGGCGAACACGCCTACATGCTGGCGATGGAGTTGTGGGAAGGTTTGCGTAGCGCGCCGGTAGATGTGGTCGGCTTGGTCACCGCGAGTTTCGGCATCGCCAGCTGGCGCCCGGGGGAGGGCGCGGATGCGCTGCTGCTGCGTGCTGACTCAGGGGTTTACGCGGCGAAGCAGAATGGCCGGGATCGGGTTGAGCGGGAGATGAGCTGAGCCTGGCGCAAAACCAGTGTGGGAGCGAGCTTGCTCGCGAAAGCGGTCGAACAGTCAATGGGTATTGACTGTTCTGACGTCTTCGCGAGCAAGCTCGCTCCCACAGGGTTTGAAGGTGTTTTCAGAATCCGCTTACAGCACCGAAGCGGTCTGCGGCAGTTTCGGCTGTTTGTACAGATCCAGCAGCACCTGATCGAGCACCGACGAGGCGCCGAACGGGGCCTTGTCGTTAAGGATCGCTACCACCGCCCAGGTATTGCCATTCACATCACG
The DNA here is from genome assembly GCF_040310465.1 of Pseudomonas sp. H26/SER47-MNA-CIBAN-0231. Classification (NCBI taxonomy): domain Bacteria; kingdom Pseudomonadati; phylum Pseudomonadota; class Gammaproteobacteria; order Pseudomonadales; family Pseudomonadaceae; genus Pseudomonas; species Pseudomonas sp. H26/SER47-MNA-CIBAN-0231. The sequence goes on from NZ_JBEOPW010000002.1 coordinate 216,256, forward strand.
GCTGAAACCGGCGATCGCGCGCACGGTGTTCAGGGTGCCGGTCTTGACGTGGGCTTCACCGCGCATCGCTGTGGTTTTCAGGCGTTTGCGCATGGTGCCGTCGGTGCCGGCAATCGGCAGCGAGCTGATGTACTCGGCGGCGTACGGACTGTGCCAGGCGGCTTGCAGCATGTTGGCCATCTCACGCGCGCTGACCCGCTCGGCCCGCGACAGACCGGAGCCGTTCTCCATCACCAGATGCGGCGCGGTGATGCCTTTCTTCGCCAGCCACTGCCGCACCACGCGTTGCGCAGCCCGGGCGTCATCACCGTCGGCATCGTTGCGGAAACGCTGGCCAAGACTGAGGAACAGCTGCTGGGCCATGGTGTTGTTACTGTATTTGTTGATGTCGCGGATGATCTCGGCCAGATCCGGCGAGTACGCGCGGGCGAGCAGTTTGGCGCTGCTCGGCGTCGGTGCCAGACGATCCTTGCCCTGGATGCTGCCACCCAGTTCCTTCCAGATCGCCCGCACGGCGCCAGCCGTGTAGGTCGCGTGGTCGAGCAGCGACAGGTAAGTCTGCGAGCTGCAGCCTTCGCCCAACTGGCCGCCGACGGTTACGGTCACGCTGCCATCGGCCTGCGGCACCGGGTTGTAGCGCACGCCGCCGGTGCATTGCTTGGACGGCAGCGCCTTGACGGTGTTTTCGATGCGGATGCTGGCAATCGGCGGCTCAACCGAAATCAGTACGCGGCCACCGTCATTGCGCGCAACAAAGCGCAGGGCCTTGAGGTTGACCAGCAATGAGTCGGGTTTGACCAGGAACGGCTTGTTGTCGTCGTTGCCGTCATCGTTGAATTCCGGCAATTGCGGCTGCACGAAAAAGTTGCGGTCGAGGATCAGATCGCCGGTGATCTGGGTCACGCCGTTGGCGCGCAGGTCACGCATCAGCAGCCAGAGTTTTTCCATGTTCAGCTTCGGGTCACCGCCACCCTTGAGGTAGAGGTTGCCGTTGAGAATGCCGCCGCTCAGGTCGCCATCGGTGTAGAACTCGGTTTTCCACTGATGGTTGGGGCCGAGCATTTCCAGCGCCGCGTAGGTGGTGACCAGTTTCATCGTCGAGGCCGGATTGACCGAGACGTCGGCGTTGAACACGGTCGGCGTGCCCGGACCGTCGAGCGGCACCATCACCAGCGACAGCGCAGTGGGCTGCAACTTGCTGGCCTTGAGGGCTTTTTCGACGTTCGGGGTGAGGGAAGTGTTGATGGTGGCAGCGGAGACAGGCAGGGCCAGAGGCAGAAGAAGGCCGGCGAGAAACAGTGGACGCAACGATTTGATCATATGCAATAAAACCCTGCAAAAGAGGGGGAAAAAGACGAGGACATGGATGAAAAGGCCCTCAGTGGTCATGAAAGTGTCGGCATTATGCCCCAAGCTGTAACAGCTTGTGCCGTGTCGCGACCGGCCAATCGCTTATTTTTTTACAGGCGGTCGGCCGCAGCGACCAGAGAGTCGGGCAATCGCCGGCTTAAACTGGTAAAGTGCCGGCCGTTATTACTTAAGAGGATTGTTCCAATGGCGACTAACCGTTCCCAGCGTCTGCGCAAAAAACTGTGCGTTGATGAATTTCAAGAGCTGGGTTTCGAACTGAACCTGGACTTCAAAGAAGACTTGTCCGAAGAAGCCATTGACGCTTTCCTCGAAGCATTCATCAAAGAAGCCATGGAAGCCAACGGTCTGGGTTATGTTGGCGGCGACGACTTCGGTCTGGTGTGCCTGCAGAAGCGTGGCTCGGTCAACGAAGAGCAGCGCGCTGCCGTTGAAGCCTGGCTGAAAGACCGCTCCGAGCTGACCAAGTACGAAGTCAGCCCGCTGCTGGACGTGTGGTATCCGGAAAAGCCGATCAACGCGGCCAAGTGATACTGAAAAAACGGCGACCTGAGGGTCGCCGTTTTTTTTCGTCTGGTGTTTAGGTGATACGGCTTGGATTTGATGGTGGACTCGCCCCTCACCCCAGCCCTCTCCCGAGGGAGAGGGAGCCGATCTGTGGGCTTTTCGGGATGTGAGTTCGACTTGGTATCCCTCGTCGGCGTATATCTTCCGAGCACCTTGGTCAGTCCCCTCTCCCTTTGGGAGAGGGTTAGGGTGAGGGGCTTTTGATCTTAAGCTCTGCGCCAATTCAAAATCACCAGCGTCAAAACCCCCGCGACAATCCCCCAAAACGCCGAACCAATGGAAAATAGCGTCAGCCCCGACGCCGTGACCATGAAGGTGATCAACGCCGCTTCCCGTTCCTTCACCTCGCTCATGGCAATGCTCAAGCCATTGATGATCGAGCCGAACAACGCCAGCGCGGCAATCGACAGCACCAGTTCTTTCGGCAACGCCGCAAACAATGCCGCCAACGTCGCGCCGAAGACCCCGGCAATCCCGTAGAACACCCCGCACCACACCGCTGCGGTGTAGCGCTTGTTGCGATCTTCATGGGCATGCGGGCCGGTGCAGATCGCCGCGCTGATCGCCGCGAGGTTGATGCCGTGGGAGCCGAACGGCGCCAACAGCAGCGAGGCAATGCCGGTGGTGGTGATCAGTGGCGAGGCCGGGACGTTATAGCCATCGGCGCGGAGCACGGCGATGCCGGGCATGTTCTGCGAGGTCATCGCCACCACGAACAGCGGAATGCCGATGCTGATGGTTGCGGCCAGAGAGAAGTGCGGCGTGGTCCAGACCGGGGTGGCGACCTCCAGGTGAAAGCCGCTGAAATCCAGCAGCCCCATGAAGCCCGACAGCGCAGTGCCGATCAGCAGCGCCGCGAGCACCGCATAGCGTGGTGACAGGCGCTTGACCAGCAGATAAGTGAAGAACATTCCCAGCACCAGCCCGGTACGGTGTTGCGCGGCGACGAAGATTTCGCTGCCGATCTTGAACAGAATCCCTGCCAGCAGAGCCGCCGCCAGAGAGGCCGGGATCTTTTTTACCAGCCGTTCGAAGCTGCCGGTCAGGCCGCAGATCGTCACCAGCACCGCGCACGTGATGTAGGCGCCGATCGCCTCGCCGTAACCGACGCCGCCCAGACTGGTGATCAGCAACGCCGCGCCGGGGGTCGACCAGGCGATGGTGATCGGTGTGCGATAGCGCAGCGACAGGCCGATCGAACACACAGCCATGCCGATCGAAATCGCCCAGATCCACGAGGAAATCTGCCCGCTGCTCAGGCCGGCCGCTTGCCCGGCCTGGAACATCAGCACCAGCGAACTGGTGTAACCGGTCATCATCGCGATGAAACCGGCGACGATGGCGGAAGGCGAGGTGTCGGCCAGAGGGCGCAGGCGGGCGTGGGTGGCGTCGGTCATGACGGCGGTGTTCCTTATACCAATGGAGATGTCCGCCACAACACATCCCCCTGTAGGAGCTGCCGAAGGCTGCGATCTTTTGACTTTGATTTTAAGAAGCAAGATCAAGAGATCGCAGCCTTCGGCAGCTCCTACATAAGGGGATTGTGCGTAGAAGGCGGATTCTGCGATCAAGCCTAAACTCAAACGTAACCCAGCGTTGCAATACAGCCGCAGGCGCAAACAGCCGTACAGTCGTGTTGCCACCATTCATTGTGTACAATCGCGCTGTTTTTTACGCGATACTTGCCAGCGACCTACTGTGCCGTATTACAGTCACGGTCTATTCGCCGCAGTTTTCCCGACTCGAGTGCCCATGAACGAACAGTTGCAACCCCTCAAGAAACAACCGCGAGCAGGCAAAGCCGGCCGCAGCGGAACCCAGGACGATATTGTCTACGCGCATATCTTCGAGGCCATCCTCGAGCAGCGTCTGGCGCCCGGTACCAAGTTGAGCGAAGAAGCGCTGGGGGAAATCTTCGGGGTCAGCCGCACCATCATTCGCCGCGCGCTGTCGCGTCTGGCCCATGAAGGCGTGGTGCTGTTGCGGCCCAATCGTGGTGCCGTGGTCGCCAGCCCGAGCGTTGAAGAGGCGCGTCAAGTGTTCCTCGCTCGGCGTCTGGTCGAGCGGGCGATCACTGAACTGGCGGTTCAGCACGCCACGGCCGAGCAGATCTCCGAACTGCGGCAGATGGTCAACGACGAGCGCGACAGCTTCTCCCGTGGCGATCGTGGTGCCGGTATTCGTCTATCGGGTGAATTCCACTTGAAACTTGCCGAAGCGGCGATGAACGCACCGTTGATCAGCTTCCAGCGCAGCCTGGTGTCGCAGACTTCATTGATCATCGCCCAGTACGAAAGCGGCAACCGCTCGCATTGTTCGTACGACGAACACACCCAGTTGATCGACGCCATTGAAAAGCGCGACGGCGAACTGGCGGTGAACCTGATGATGCATCACATGGATCACATCGACAGCAAGCTCAACCTCGACGAGGAAGGCGCGTCGGATGATCTGCATGCGGTGTTCTCGCATTTGTTGCAGACCAAGAAGCCAGGGCGTCCAGCGGCCAAGCTCTAAATGACACCGAGTCGTCCCCTTCGCGAGCAAGCTCGCTCCCACATTTGAAATGCATTCCCATGTGGGAGCGAGCTTGCTCGCGAAGGCGATCTGACAGGCAATAAAAATCCCCCGGGGTAAACACCTCCGGGGATGATCGTTCCCACGCTCTGCGTGGGAATGCCTCTAGGGACGCTCCGCGTCCAGTGACGCGGAGCGTCACGGGCTGCATTCCCACGCAGAGCGTGGGAACGATCAGTGCAGGAAAACCTAGCGCTGATGCACCAGCGCCCCCGCTGCATACGTCTGCGCCACGGTGCGGTCATCGCCCAGGGTCATCAGCACAAACAACGTCTCGGCAATGTTATTGGACTGCTTCAAGCGATAGCTCAGCAGCGGCGTGGCGTTGTAATCCAGCACCAGGAAGTCGGCATCGGAGCCCGGTTGCAGGTTACCGATCTTGTCTTCCAGGCGCAGCGCCCGCGCACCACCGAGGGTCGCCAGATACAACGATTTGAACGGACTCAGGCGCGCGCCTTGCAGTTGCATCACTTTGTACGCTTCGTTCAGCGTCTGCAGCAGCGAGAAACTGGTACCGCCGCCGACGTCGGTGCCGAGGCCGACATTGAGCTTGTGTTTCTCGGCCATCGGCAGGTTGAACAGGCCGCTGCCGAGGAACAGGTTCGAGGTCGGGCAGAACGAGATCGCCGAGCCGGTTTCTGCCAGTCGCGCGCATTCTTCGTCACACAGGTGCACGCCGTGGGCGAATACCGAGCGTTCGCCGAGCAATTGGAAATGATCGTAGACGTCGAGGTAGCCCTTGCGCTCCGGGAACAGTTCCTTGACCCACTCGATTTCCTTGAGGTTTTCGCTGATGTGGGTCTGCATGTACAGATCCGGGTATTCCGTCAGCAATTGCCCGGCCAGGGTCAGTTGTTCCGGGGTGCTGGTGGGGGCGAAGCGCGGCGTCACCGCATAGTGCAAGCGACCCTTGCCGTGCCAGCGCTCGATCAGCGCCTTGCTGTCGACGTAGCTGGATTCGGCGGTATCGACCAGATAATCCGGGGCATTGCGGTCCATCATCACCTTGCCGGCGATCATGCGCAGATCAAGCTTTTCCGCCGCTTCGAAAAACGAATTCACTGATTGCGGATGCACGCTGCCGAACACCAGCGCCGTAGTGGTGCCGTTGCGCAGCAGTTCCTTGATAAAGATGTCCGCCACTTCGTCGGCGTGGGCCTTGTCGCCAAACTGGCTTTCGCAGGGAAAGGTGTAGGTGTTCAGCCAGTCGAGCAATTGCTCGCCGTAGGAGCCGACCATGCCGGTCTGCGGCAGGTGAATGTGTGTGTCGATAAAGCCCGGGGTGATCAGCGCATCCTGATAATGGTTGATCTCGATATCTGCCGGCAGGGTTGGCAGCAGTTCGCTGGCGTGGCCGAGGGCACTGATCCTGCCGTCGTCGACCACCAGCAGGCCGTCCTCGAAATATTCATAAGAGGCTTCGATGCCGACTTCGGCAGGGTCGGCGATGCTGTGCAGGATGGCGGCGCGGTAGGCTTTGCGAGTCAGAGGCATGAGGGTTCTCTAATCAGTTTGAGGCTTTGAGTTTGGCGGACTGGCTGCGGCGCGAGGCGGGCAGCAGTCGGGCAATCGGTTCGGCGCGGGCGCTGTGCTGGCCGAAATTGGCGTTGTAGGTGGCGATGATTTCTCCGGCGATGGAGATGGCGATTTCCACAGGCAGTTTGCCTTTGACTTCGCCGATGCCCATCGGACAGCGCATGCGCTGCACCACGCTCGGGTCGAAACCACGATCGCGCAGGCGATGTTCGAACTTGGCGCGTTTGGTTTTCGAACCGATCAGGCCGAACCAGGTGAAATCGTTGCGCTTGAGAATCGCCGCGGTCAGCTCCAGATCGAGCTGATGATTGTGGGTCATGACGATGCAGTAGCTGCCGGCGGGCAGGTCATCGACTTCATCCACCGGCTCTTCGCTGACGATTTTACGCACGCCGTGGGGGATGTGTTCAGGGAACTCGGCCTCGCGCGAATCGATCCAGCGCACCCGGCAGGGCAGGCTGGCCAGCAGCGGCACGAGGGCGCGACCGACGTGGCCTGCACCGAACACGGCAATCTGCGCCTGGACCTGGCCCATCGGTTCGAACAGCAACACCGTGGCGCCGCCGCAACACTGGCCGAGGCTGGCACCGAGGCTGAAGCGCTCCAGATGGGTGTCCTGCTTACCGCTGGCGAGCATCTCGCGGGCGATCTGCATGGCTTTGAATTCCAGATGCCCGCCACCGATGGTGTCGAACAGGCGGTCGGCGCTGACGACCATTTTCGAGCCGGCGTTGCGTGGCGTCGAACCGAGTTCTTCGATGATCGTCACCAGCACACAGGGCTCGCCCTGATTCTGCAGGTCGGCGAGGGCGTCGATCCAGTTGTACATACACACCTCTCAGATCGTTCCCACGCTCTGCGTGGGAATGCATCACTGGACGCTCCGCGTCCGCTGTTCAGGATGCGACGCAGAGCGTCGCGGGCTGCATTCCCACGCAGAGCGTGGGAACGATCATCAAACAACCGCGGTTTCAGCTTCGACAGCCTTCACCGCTTTAAGCTGGCGCATCTGCTCACAGCCCCACAACACCCGCTCCGGCGTGGCTGGCGCGTCGATTTTCGGCTGATGCTGATAATCCCCGAGGCTCGCCACCGCGTCCTTGATTGCGCACCACGCGGCGATGCCGAGCATGAACGGCGGTTCACCGACGGCTTTGGAATGGAACACCGTGTCTTCCGGGTTCTTGCGGTTTTCCACCAGTTTCACCCGCAGATCCAGCGGCATGTCCGCCACCGCCGGGATCTTGTAGCTGGCCGGGCCGTTGGTCATCAGCTTGCCCTTGTTGTTCCAGACCAGCTCTTCCATGGTCAGCCAGCCCATGCCCTGGACGAAACCGCCCTCGACCTGACCGATGTCGATCGACGGGTTCAGCGAGGCGCCGACGTCATGCAGGATGTCGGTGCGCAGCATCTTGTACTCGCCGGTCAGGGTATCGACGATCACTTCGCAGCAGGCTGCGCCGAAAGCGAAGTAATAGAACGGACGCCCACGGGCCTGACTGCGGTCGTAGTAGATTTTCGGAGTCTTGTAGAAGCCGGTGCTGGACAGCGAGACCTGATTGAAATACGCCTGCTGGATCAGCGCTTCGAAGGTCAGAATCTGCTCGCGCACCCGCACGTGGCCGTTGCGGAATTCGACGTCTTCTTCGCTGACCTTGTAGTGCCGCGCGGCGAATTCGACCAGGCGTTGCTTGATGGTCTGTGCTGCGTTCTGCGCGGCTTTGCCGTTCAGGTCGGCGCCGCTGGAGGCAGCGGTCGGCGAGGTATTCGGCACTTTGTCGGTGTTGGTCGCAGTGATCTGCACACGATCGATTTCGACCTGGAACACTTCCGCCACGACCTGGGCGACTTTGGTATTCAGGCCCTGACCCATTTCCGTACCGCCGTGGTTCAGGTGGATGCTGCCGTCGGTGTAGATGTGGATCAGCGCACCAGCCTGATTCAAGAAGCTCGCGGTGAAGGAAATACCGAATTTCACCGGGGTCAGCGCCAGGCCCTTTTTGAGGATCGGGCTGTTGGCGTTGTAGCGACGGATCGCTTCGCGGCGTTCGTGGTACTGGCTGCTTTCTTCCAGCTCGGCGGTCATTTCCTCGAGCATGTTGTGCTCGACGGTCTGGTAGTAGTGGGTGACGTTGCGCTCGGTCTTGCCGTAGTAGTTGGCCTTGCGCACCGCCAGCGGGTCGAGCTTCAGATGCCGGGCAATCGCGTCCATCACTTCTTCGATGGCGACCATGCCTTGCGGGCCGCCGAAGCCGCGATAAGCAGTGTTCGAGGCGGTGTTGGTCTTGCAACGGTGACCGTTGATGGTGGCATCGCCGAGATAGTAGGAGTTGTCCGAGTGGAACATCGCCCGGTCAACGATCGAAGCAGACAAGTCCGGCGAGCAGCCGCAGTTGCCGGCCAGCTCCATGTTGATCCCGTGCAGACGGCCGCTGCTGTCGAAACCGACGTCGTACTCAACGTAGAACGGGTGGCGCTTGCCGGTCATCAGCATGTCTTCGACGCGCGGCAGGCGCATCTTGGTCGGTTGGCCGGTGAGGTGCGCGACCACCGCGCACAGGCACGCCGGGCTCGCGGCCTGGGTTTCCTTGCCACCGAAACCACCGCCCATGCGGCGCATGTCGACAACGATCTTGTTCATCGACACGTCGAGCACTTCGGCGACCAGTTTTTGCACTTCGGTCGGGTTCTGCGTCGAGCAGTAGACGATCATCCCGCCATCTTCGGTAGGCATCACCGAGGAGATTTGCGTCTCCAGATAGAAGTGCTCCTGGCCGCCGATGTGCAGCGTGCCCTGAATACGGTGTTCAGCCGTGGCCAGCGCCGAAGCCGAATCGCCGCGCTGATGGGTGTGGCTGTCGAGCACGAAATGGCGCTTGCGCAGGGCTTCGACGACGTCGAGCACCGGTTCGAGGTCTTCGTATTCGATGATTGCGGCCATCGCTGCTTTGCGCGCGGTCTCCAGATCTTTCGCCGCGACTGCCAGCACTGGCTGGCCGACGAACTGCACGTCATCGATGGCCAGCAGCGGGTCACCCGGCATCAGCGGGCCGATGTCCTTCAGGCCCGGCACGTCTTCGTGGGTGATGACGATGCGCACGCCTTCGAAGGCGTAGCACGGCGACGTGTCGATGCTGAGGATTTTCGCGTGGGCGCGGTCCGACAGGCGTGCATACAGGTGCAGCTGGTTGGGAAATTCCAGGCGATCATCGATGTACTGCGCTTCACCGGACACATGCTTGGCGGCGCTGTCGTGCTTGACGCTGCGGCCGACACCGGTGGTCAGATCCTTGGCGAACAATTCGGCCAATTCAGCCTGGGTCTTCTCTACGGCGTGATGGTTAGACATAAGCGGTCACCCGAGTCTCGATGTGCGGTGTTTGCAGTTCGATGAAGTATTTGCGCAGCAGGTTTTGCGCGCTGAGCAGGCGATATTCCTTGCTGGCGCGGAAGTCCGAGAGCGGTGTGAAATCCCCGGCCAGCGCGGCGCAGGCACGTTCGATCACGGCGTTGTTGAACGGCGCACCTTGCAGCACGGCTTCGCAATGCGCGGCGCGTTTGGGGATTGCCGCCATACCGCCGAAGGCCACCCGGGCGTCGCTGATCACACCGTTTTCCACGCGCAGATTGAACGCAGCACAGACGGCGGAGATGTCGTCGTCCAGGCGCTTCGACACTTTATAGGCGCGGAACAACTGCTCGGCGCTGGCGCGCGGGACGATGATTTTTTCGATGAACTCGCTTTCCTGGCGCGCGGTGACGCGATAGTCGATGAAGTAATCTTCCAGGTTCAAGGTGCGGCGGGTTTCGCCTTTGCACAGCACGATCTGCGCGCCGAGGGCGATCAGCAGCGGTGGCGAGTCACCGATCGGCGAGGCGTTACCGATGTTGCCGCCGAGGGTGCCCTGATTGCGGATCTGCAATGAGGCGAAGCGGTGCAGCAGTTCGCCGAAGTCCGGGTACTCGGCATTCAACGCCTCGTAGCAGTCGGAAAGGGCGGTGGCGGCGCCGATTTCGATGCGGTCATCGAAGGTTTCGATGCGCTTCATTTCGGCGACGTTGCCGACGTAGATCATCACCGGCAGAGTGCGGTGGAACTGGGTGACTTCCAGCGCCAGATCGGTGCCGCCGGCGAGCAGCCGCGCTTGCGGATAAGCGTCGTAGAGGTCGGCCAGGTCAGCGACGGTCAGCGGCACCAGGCAGCGTTTGTCACCGCTGTTGAGTTCACCGATATCGGTCGGCGCGATGGCCTTGAGGCGGGCAATGGTTTCGGCTTCACGGGCGTCGAACTGATCCGCTGGCTTGGCGCAGCAGGATTGTTCGGCAGCGGCGAGAATCGGCCGGTAGCCAGTGCAGCGGCAGAGGTTGCCGGCCAGCGCTTCGTGAGCCTTGGCCTGATCCGGCGCATCGCTGTTCTTTTGCAGGGCGAACAACGACATCACAAAACCGGGGGTGCAGAAGCCGCACTGCGAACCGTGGCACTCCACCATGGCTTTCTGCACGCTGTGCAGTTCGCCCTTGTGCTTGAGGTCTTCGACGCTGATCAGTTGTTTGCCGTGCAACGACGAAACGAAGGTCAGGCACGAGTTGAGGCTGCGATAGCGAATATGTTCACGCCCCGTGTCATCGGTCTGCAACTCGCCAACCACCACGGTGCAGGCGCCGCAGTCGCCGCTGGCGCAACCTTCTTTGGTGCCGGGCTTGCCCACATGTTCACGCAGGTAATTGAGCACAGTCAGATTCGGGTCCAGGGCGTGCTCGCTACGGAGTTCCTGGTTAAGTAAAAACTGGATCACGGAAGGCCTCGCAGACTCATTATTGTTGTTAACCGACGTGAACCGAATTTAGCAGGTCTGACTTTTCGGTCAATGGTTTTCTGACTTAAAGGTCAGGAAAATCCGTTTCGTCGATCAACAGCGTGTCTATTCAGTATTGACCTTCATCGGTCACTGCGCTTTTTTGCGGGATTCGTGCCAAAAACCGCTGAGTGGGCACTCCGCCATGACCGCGCATTTGCGCTACACTGCGCCGCTTGTGCAGATCGATAGAGTTTGAAGGACAACCATGACGTTCAAGGCGCCGGACAGCCTCGCCGAGCAAATCGCTCACCACCTCGCCGAACGCATCATTCGTGGCGAAATGAAGCCGGGAGAGCGCATCCAGGAACAGAAGGTCACGCTGGCGCTCAACGTCAGCCGCGGTTCGGTCCGCGAAGCCTTGCTGATCCTCGAGCGCCGTCACCTGATCGCGATCCTGCCGCGTCGTGGCGCCCACGTTACCGAGCTGACGCCGCACAAGGTGCAGAGCCTGTGCACGCTGATGAGCGAGCTGTATATCCTGCTAGGCAATTCGGTGGCCAATGGCTGGCAAGTGCAGTCGGACATGGCGCCGTTCGTGCAGATCCAGCAGCGCCTGACCGCCAATTACGAACGCGGCGATATCCGCAGCTTCGTCGATGACAGCTTCGCGGTGATGCGCGCCGCCTATCCGTTTGCCAACAATCCGTACCTGCAAGAAACCGTCGAGAACCTCCAGCCGGCGATGAGCCGCGCGTATTTCCTCGCCCTCGAACAGCGCAAGGCGGAAATGAGCGAATTCCTCGAACTGTTCGAACGCTTGCTCGCCGCCGTACTCGCCCGTGATTTGCCGCAGATCCGCATCGTGCTCACGGCGTATGCCCAGCGCAGCTGCGATCTGGTGGTGTCTGCGCTGACGGTTGCCTGAGCGTGCGGCTGAAGTGCATCAAACTGGCGGGGTTCAAATCCTTCGTCGACCCGACCACGGTGAACTTCCCCAGTAACATGGCGGCGGTCGTCGGGCCGAACGGTTGCGGCAAGTCGAACATCATCGACGCCGTGCGCTGGGTGATGGGCGAAAGTTCGGCGAAGAACCTCCGTGGCGAGTCGATGACCGACGTCATCTTCAACGGTTCGACCAGCCGCAAACCGGTGAGCCAGGCCAGTATCGAACTGGTGTTCGACAACTCAGACGGCACGCTGCTCGGCGAATACGCCGCCTACGCGGAGATTTCCATCCGCCGCAAAGTCACCCGCGACAGCCAGACCACTTATTACCTCAACGGCACCAAATGCCGTCGGCGCGACATCACCGATATCTTCCTCGGCACCGGCCTCGGCCCGCGCAGCTACTCGATCATCGAACAGGGGATGATCTCCAAGCTGATCGAATCCAAGCCCGAAGACCTGCGCAATTTCATCGAAGAAGCCGCCGGCATCTCCAAGTACAAGGAGCGTCGCCGCGAGACTGAAAACCGCATCCGCCGCACCCACGAGAACCTCGCCCGCCTGACCGACCTGCGCGAAGAGCTGGAGCGCCAGCTCGAACGTCTGCACCGTCAGGCCGAGGCGGCGAAAAAGTATCAGGAACTCAAGGCCGAAGAGCGTCAGCTCAAGGCGCAACTGTCGGCCCTGCGCTGGCAGGATCTTAACGAGCAGGTCGGCCAGCGCGAGTCGATCATCGGCAATCAGGAAGTCAGCTTCGAAGCGCTGGTCGCTGAACAGCGTAACGCTGATGCGGCCATCGAGCGCCTGCGCGACGGTCACCACGACCTGTCCGAGCGCTTCAATCTGGTGCAGGGCCGCTTCTATTCGGTCGGCGGCGACATCGCCCGGGTCGAGCAGAGCATTCAGCATGGCCAGCAGCGGTTGCGCCAGTTGCAGGACGATCTGAAAGAAGCCGAGCGCGCTCGTCTGGAAACCGAGTCGCACCTGGGCCACGACCGCACGCTGTTGCTGACCCTCGGCGAAGAGCTGGACATGCTCACGCCAGAACAGGAAGTCACCAGCGCCGCCGCCGAGGAAGCCGCTGCGGCCCTCGAAGAAGCCGAAACCACCATGCACGGCTGGCAGGAGCAGTGGGATGCTTTCAACCTGACCGCTGCCGAACCGCGCCGTCAGGCTGAAGTCCAGCAATCGCGGATTCAGCAGCTGGAAAGCAGCATGGAGCGTCTGGCCGATCGGCAGAAACGCCTCGCCGAAGAACGTGCGTTGCTGTCCGCCGACCCGGAAGACGCGGCGATCATGGCGCTCAACGAGCAGCTCGCCGAGTCCGAAGCGACCCTCGAAGATTTACAGACCAGCGAAGAAGCACAGGTCGAAAAGCTCGAACAACTGCGTCAGGAATTGCAGCAGGCGCTGAGCGCGCAGCAGCAGGCGCAGGGCGATCTGCAGCGGCTCAATGGGCGTCTGGCGTCGCTGGAAGCCTTGCAGCAGGCCGCGCTCGATCCGGGCACCGGCACCGCCGAATGGTTGAAGGAACACAATCTCGCCGAGCGTCCGCGCCTGGCCGAAGGCCTGAAGGTCGAGGCCGGTTGGGAGCTGGCGGTGGAAACCGTGCTCGGCGCCGATCTGCAAGCGGTGCTGGTCGACGATTTCAGCGGTTTTGATCTGTCCGGATTCACCCAGGGCGATCTGCGCCTGCTCAGCCCGGCCAGCGATGGCGTGCGGGTGGCCGGCAGTCTGCTGGACAAAGTCGAGGCGCAGATCGATCTGTCGCCGTGGCTTGGTCAGGTCAAACCGGTCGACAGCCTTGAACAGGCGCTGGCCTTGCGCGGCCAGTTGAGCGCCGGGCAGAGCCTGATCAGTCGCGATGGCTATTGGGTCGCTCGGCACTTCTTGCGTGTACGTCGCGCCAGCGAAGCGGAAAGCGGCATGCTCGCCCGTGGCCAGGAAATCGAAGACTTGCAGCTTGAACGCGAAGAGCGTGAAGCCACGGTCGAGGCCATGGAGACCCGCCTGCAAACCCTGCGCGCGCAACAGCGCCAGCAGGAAAACGGCCGCGAACATCTGCGCCGCTTGCTGCAGGACGAAGCGCGCCAGCAAGGCGAACTGAAAGCGCAGTTGTCCGCCGGCAAGGCCAAGGCCGAGCAACTGACATTGCGCCGCACCCGTCTCGATGAAGAACTGGTCGAACTCGCCGAACAGCGCGAGCTTGAGCACGAACAGGTCGGCGAAGCGCGCATGAATTTGCAGGAAGCGCTGGATTCCATGGCGCTCGACACCGAGCAGCGCGAGTTGCTGCTGGCCCAGCGCGACAGCCTGCGCGAGCGCCTTGATCGCGTGCGTCAGGAAGCGCGGCAGCACAAGGATCATGCCCACCAATTGGCCGTGCGTCTCGGCTCGTTGCGCGCCCAGCATGACTCCACGCGCCAGGCGCTGGAGCGTCTGGAGATGCAGGCCGAGCGCCTGACTGAAAAGCGCGAACAGTTGAGTCTGAATCTGGAGGAGGGCGAGGCGCCGCTGGAAGAGCTGCGTCTGAAACTTGAAGAACTGCTCGACAAGCGCATGACCGTCGATGAAGAGCTCAAGACCGCGCAGATCGCCCTGGAAGACGCCGATCGTGAATTGCGCGACGCGGAAAAACGCCGCACCCAGGCCGAGCAGCAATCGCAGTTGATTCGCGGCCAGCTCGAACAGCAACGCATGGAATGGCAGGCGCTGACCGTACGGCGCAAGGCTTTGCAGGATCAATTGCTCGAAGATGGCTACGATCTCAACGGCGTGCTCGCCACATTGACCGCACAAGCCAGTGAACGCGAAGCCGAAGAAGAACTCGAACGCATCAACGCTCGGATTCAGCGCCTGGGTGCGATCAACCTCGCGGCCATCGATGAATACACGCAACAATCGGAGCGTAAACGTTATCTGGATGCGCAGGACGCCGATCTGGTCGAGGCGCTGGAGACCCTGGAAAACGTCATCCGCAAAATCGATAAGGAAACCCGCAACCGTTTCAAAGATACCTTTGATCAGATCAACGGTGGTTTGCAGGCACTTTTCCCGAAAGTTTTCGGTGGCGGGCGCGCGTATTTGGAACTGACGGGCGAAGATCTACTCGATACAGGGGTGACGATCATGGCGCAGCCGCCCGGGAAGAAGAACAGCACCATCCATTTGCTCTCCGGCGGCGAAAAAGCCCTGACTGCACTGGCCCTGGTTTTTGCCATCTTCAAGTTGAACCCGGCGCCGTTCTGCATGCTCGATGAGGTTGACGCGCCACTGGATGACGCTAACGTTGGACGCTACGCACGCCTGGTCAAAGAGATGTCGCAGACCGTGCAGTTCATCTACATCACCCACAACAAGATCGCCATGGAAATGGCCGAGCAGTTGATGGGTGTGACGATGCATGAACCGGGCTGTTCGCGACTGGTGGCGGTGGATGTCGAGGAGGCGATGGCGATGGTGGATGCCTGAGTCGGTGTGGTGTCGGAATAGTTTTGGAGGTCTGTAGGACTTTTTACTGACACCGGCTGAATGGCCAATCGACATATTCGCGCAAGCCAAATGAGACAGACGGTGTAAAGTTGTCTTTGGTCGTGCTAGTTTAATGTCAATTTTTCGTATACGTGGGCAAAACGCCTGTCAGAACATAGAGTTGGCGCCACGTTTTAAAGCGGTTTACGCAGTGTAAACCCCTTATTTTTCAGCATTTTTTATAGAGGCACGGGATTACATGGAAATCGGTCTGCGCGAGTGGCTGATCGTCATCGGCATCATTGTGATAGCCGGTATTCTTTTCGATGGCTGGCGCCGTATGCGCGGCGGCAAGGGAAAGCTGAAATTCCGTCTCGACCGGAGCCTGTCCAATCTGCCGGACGAGGACACCAGCGCCGAGCTGTTGGGCCCGGCCCGCGTCCTGGACACGCACAAAGAGCCGCAACTGGACGAGCACGATCTGCCGTCGGTGAGCATGCCCAACCGCGAAGCCCGCGAGCCGCGTGAATCCGCTTCGAAACGTGGCAAGCGCGGCAGCAACGGCCCGGCGCAGGGCGACTTGAACCTCGACCTCGATCTGGACGGCGGCCCGAGCTTCAGCAGCCGCGATGACGATTTCGCCGAAGACAGCAAGCCTGCAGCGGCCGTGGCGGAAAAAGATCAGCCACAAGCCGAAGAAGTCCTGGTGATCAGCGTGATCTGCCGCGACCCGGCCGGCTTCAAAGGCCCGGCGCTGCTGCAGAACATTCTCGAAAGCGGTCTGCGTTTCGGCGAGATGGACATTTTCCACCGCCACGAAAGCATGGCCGGCAACGGCGAAGTACTGTTCTCCATGGCCAACGCTGTCAAGCCGGGCATTTTTGATCTGGACGACATCGACCATTTCAGCACCCCGGCGGTGAGCTTCTTCCTCGGTCTGCCAGGCCCGCGTCATCCGAAGCAGGCTTTCGACGTGATGGTCGCGGCAGCCCGCAAGCTGTCCCAGGAACTGAACGGCGAACTGAAAGACGATCAGCGCAGCGTGCTGACCGCGCAGACGATCGAACACTACCGTCAGCGCATCGTCGAATTCGAACGCCGCGCTTTGACCCAGAAGCGTTGATACAAAAGGTCGTTCCTGTTTAACAAGACGATCGGCAAAATAATTGAGCAGCCTCGGCTGCTCTTTTGCTTTATGAGAGAACACCCATGACCGCCGCCAAAACCCGCATTCTAGAGCTGCGCGCTGAGCTGGATCAGCACAACTATCGTTATCACGTTCTCGACGAGCCGAGCATTCCCGATGCCGAGTACGACCGCTTGTTCCACGAGCTCAAGGCGCTGGAAGCGGCCAACCCGGAGCTGATCACCAGCGACTCGCCGACCCAGCGCGTCGGCAGCATGGCGTTGACCGCGTTCACTCAGGTGCGTCACGAAATTCCGATGCTCAGCCTCGGCAACGCTTTCGAAGAATCCGACATGCGCGAGTTCGATCGCCGCGTCAACGAAGGCCTCGACGTGCCGGCCGGCGATCTGTTTGGTGGCGGCGCGGCGGTGGAATACAGCTGCGAGCCGAAGCTCGATGGCCTGGCGGTCAGCCTGCTGTATCAGGACGGTCTGCTGGTGCGCGGCGCCACCCGGGGCGATGGCACTACGGGCGAAGACATCAGCGTCAACGTGCGCACCGTGCGCAATATTCCGCTGAAGTTGCACGGCGAAGGCTGGCCGGCGACGCTGGAAGTGCGCGGTGAAGTGTTCATGTCCAAGGCCGGTTTCGAGCGCCTCAATGCTTCGCAACTGGAAATCGGCGGCAAGACCTTCGCCAACCCGCGCAACGCGGCAGCAGGCAGCCTGCGCCAGCTCGATTCGAAGATTACCGCCAATCGTCCGCTGGAATTCTGCTGCTATGGCATCGGTCAGGTGTCTCACGATATCGCCGACACCCACATCGGTAACCTCAAGCAGTTGCAGAAGTGGGGCATGCCGATCAGTCACGAACTGAAGCTGGCCAAGGGCATTGATGAGTGCCTGGAGTATTACCGCGACATCGGCGAGCGCCGTAACTCGCTGGCCTATGAAATCGATGGCGTGGTGTTCAAGGTCAACAGCATCGCCGACCAGCGTGAACTGGGCTTTCGTGCGCGCGAGCCGCGCTGGGCGATCGCACACAAATTCCCGGCGATGGAAGAACTTACCGAGCTGCTCGACGTGGAGTTCCAGGTCGGCCGCACCGGTGCGGTGACTCCGGTGGCGCGTCTGAAACCGGTGAAGGTCGCCGGCGTCACCGTGGCCAACGCCACGTTGCACAACATGGACGAAGTCGCGCGGCTGGGCCTGATGATCGGCGACACGGTGATCATTCGCCGCGCCGGTGATGTGATTCCGCAAGTGGTGCAGGTAGTCATCGAGCGTCGCCCCGATGACGCGCGCCCGGTGGCCATTCCTGAAAGCTGCCCGGTGTGCGGCTCCCACGTTGAGCGCACGCAACTGGTCAAGCGCAGCAAGGGCAAGGAAACCTTCAGCGAAGGTGCGGTGTATCGCTGCGTCGGCCGACTGGCCTGTGGCGCGCAATTGAAGCAGGCGATCATTCACTTCGTCTCGCGCCGGGCCATGGACATCGAAGGCTTGGGCGACAAGAGCGTCGAGCAACTGGTCGACGAAGGTCTGGTCAGTTCGCCGGCCGATCTGTATGCGCTGAAGTTCGACGACATCGTCGATCTGGAAGGCTTCGCCGAGGTATCGAGCAACAAGCTTCTCAAAGCCATCGAAGACAGCAAGCAACCGAGCCTGGCACGTTTCATCTACGCCCTCGGCATTCCCGATGTCGGCGAAGAGACAGCGAAGGTGCTGGCGCGCTCGCTGGGTTCGCTGGAGCGCGTGCAACAGGCCTTACCGCATGTGCTGACCTACCTGCCGGATGTCGGCCTGGAAGTGGCGCACGAGATCCACAGTTTCTTTGAGGATGCGCACAACCAGCAGGTCATCAGCGAATTGCTCGGCCATGGTTTGCAGATTCAGGATCAAGGCGAGTTGGGCGCCGAATTCGCCGCCAGTACCACCCTGGGCGGCTTGCTCGACAAACTGCATATTCCCTTCGTCGGCCCCGGTGGTGCGCAGAAACTCGCCGATCGCTTCGGTTCGCTGGAAGCGGTGATGAACGCTGACTGGCTGGACATGCGCCAGGCATTGCCCGAGAAGCAGGCCAACTCGGTGCGCGAGTTCTTCGTCTCGCCTGAGCATCGGCAACTGGCCGAGCGGTCCGAGCAGCAGCTGCGCGATTTCGGAATGCATTGGCAGAGCGAGAAAAAAGTTGTCGAAGGTCTGCCGCTGTCCGGCGAAACCTGGGTGCTGACCGGCAAGGTCGAGTTGATGAGCCGGGATGTGGCCAAGGATCATCTGGAAAGCCTGGGTGCCAAGGTCGCCGGTTCGGTGTCGGCGAAAACCCATTGCGTGGTCGCAGGCCCGGGTGCCGGCTCGAAACTGACCAAGGCCAACGAACTGGGGGTGAAGGTCATGGACGAAGAAGCGTTTATCGCCTTCCTCAAAAGCCACGGCGTCCCTGTCTGACCGGATGAACCCCTGTGGTGAGGGGATTTACCCCTGTCCGGATGGACACCTGTGGCGAGGGGATTTATCCCTCTCCGGATGGACACCTGTGGCGAGGGGATTTATCCCCGTTCGGCGACACCGTCGTCGCAAAACCATACGACTCGGTATACCTGATTAACCGCGTTGTATGGTTTTGGGGGTCGCTTCGCAACCCAGCGGGGATAAATCCCCTCACCACACTGGTGCCATCACCCGAGCGCGCGGTTATGGGTGGGAACGATGTTGTCTTCAGGATGATCTAGTCTTGGCCAGTCCCAGGGAGAGATCGCCATGCACCGTTTTTTCGAGCAGCTCAGTTCCCGCATCATCGCGCCGTTCGTGGCCGGATCCTCGCGCAACAGCAAAGTCTGGCCGTGCCGTTGCGGCCAGTCGCTGTTCTTTCGCAACAGTCAGTGCCTGGCCTGTAACGCCTTGCTCGGCTATCAACCTGAAGAAAGTCGCCTGACCTCGCTGCAGCCGGGGCCGGAAGAAGGCACCTGGACGCTCGACGCCGATCCCGACGCCGGACTGTTCCGCCGCTGCGCCAACCTCGACATGCCCGCCGCGTGCAATTGGCTGCTGCCGGCCAATGATCACGACACCTTGTGCATCGCTTGCAGCCTCAATCGCACCATTCCCGACTTGTCCGTCGCGGAAAATCCCGAACGCTGGCGCAAGGTCGAAATCGCCAAGCGTCGACTGGTCGCGCAACTGATCACCCTCGGCTTGCCGGTCATCCCGAAAATCACCGATGAAGAAACCGGGCTGGCGTTCGACTTCATCGGTGTCGACCTGGAAGGCAACGCGCCGATGACCGGCCACGCCAATGGCCTTATCACCCTCGATATCAAAGAGGCCGACGACGCTCACCGTGAGCAGGTCAGGGCGGCGATGCACGAACCTTACCGCACGCTGCTCGGGCATTTTCGCCATGAGGTCGGCCACTACTACTGGGATCGCCTCATCGCCAACGGCCCTTGGCTGGACGCGTTCCGCAATCTGTTCGGCGACGAGCGCGCCAGTTACGCCGAGGCGCTGGACCGGCATTACCAGCAAGGCGCGCCGCTGGACTGGCCGCAGCACTACGTCAGTGCCTACGCGACCATGCACCCGTGGGAAGACTGGGCGGAAACCTGGGCGCATTACCTGCACATGATGGATGCGGTCGACACGGCGCTGGGCTTCGGCATGAGCGCGCGGGAAATGGACTTCGACTATCAGCCATTTCCCACCAGCACCCTGTACGATCCGGAGCACCCCGGCGGCACGGCATTCCTGTCGTTCGTCAATGCGTGGATCGAACTGGCCGGCATGCTCAACGAACTGTCGCGCAGCATGGGCCAGCCGGATTTCTACCCGTTCGTACTGCCGGCGGCGGCGATCGCCAAGTTGCACTTCATTCATCTGGTGATCCAGCAGGCGGGCGGCAGGGCGGATGAGGTGCTGGCCTTGTAGGTGTCGCAGGCCGTGATGTTTATGTCCTTGAAGCCGTTCAGGTTTTTTATCTGCAACCAACGGTTGTAAGTTCATCTCAGACAGGTACAATGGCGCGGCTCGCCGACAGGCAAGCGTCGTTATGGTGACCCCATCGGTCCCCCCGCAACGATTACCCGTGAACCTGGTCAGATCCGGAAGGAAGCAGCCACAGCGGGAACATTGTGTGCCGGGGTGTGGCTGGTGGGGGCACCACCTTAACGAACCTACCGAGAATTCAAAGAGAACTGCATGGGTTTCGCCCACTGCGGTTTTTTTATGCCTGCGATTTGGCTAGTGGCGTTGACCCGCCATCGGAAACGTGCGGATCAGCCGCGCAGCGTCCCGGTGCCCGTGCGGCTGTCGACAGCGAACAGTGGCATACTCCCTCGCTTAGCATTGAGAGGTAAGGCAAGTGGGTGAAATCGACGATCTGACTCGTGAAAAACTGCGCGAATGGCAGATGCGGCGTCTGGAAGTCAAAACGCAGATGCAGGATCAGCCCGAACGCACGCTGGAGCTGTCGCGAGTACTTGACCTGATGGATGAGGAGCACGCTGCGATTCTGGCGGCTTCGACCGTGTTCAATGCGGCTGAAGAAACTGCGCAGCCGCTCGCGGTGCAGGACCAGCCGGCCCTCGCTGAATCGGTGGCCGGCCAGTACGACCTGCAACTGCACGCCAGCGCGCAAAACCCTGAACACCTGCGCAAACTGCTGGAAATGGCGCTCTACGAAGTGCAGGCGCAGATCGATGCGGGGGCGGTGGCCAGCGGCGATGAACGACGCGGCATGTCCGGCACGCTCGGCAGTTACTCCTTCGAGCTGCGGATCAGCCCCGAGTCCGGCAGTGAGGGAAACTTGCCGCAGTCCCATGAAATGCACGACGAGAATGACCAGGACTGATCTGGTGTTGTATTAAAGCCCAGGCGGCGAGGTTGTATGCACCCGGAACATTTTGATTTGGCCACCCCGGTATTTCTGCCCATCACCCATGATGCGTGTACGGCGCTATTGCAGCCCGAGGGTGACGCGACACTCGCCAGCCTGAGCGACCCGGAACTGGCGGCAGTGCTGGTCATCCAAAACCTCGCCCAGGCCACGGAACAGGATTTGAGCGCCAGCGCAGCGGAGAAGATCCTCGCCAGACTCATTGACTGGTCTGTCACCTCTCGGCGCACCGGATCGGCAGGACTGCTTGCAGAGGCGCGGCGTCTGTTCGATTCGCGCAAATTGTATTTCGGCCTCAATGCGCTCAAAGGTCTGAACTTGCGCTTTCTCATGGCCGATGAAGTCGCCGCGCAGGCATTTCTGTTGCCCGGCGGGCAATGGGATGTGGACTACAAAGTCCGCCACCAGCAACAGAACAACCCGTTCCGCCAGCAGATGGTCACCCCCCGCGAGCGGGAGCACTGGTTAAGCGCGGCGCAGGACAAACTGCTGCGAACCTTCCGAGCCAACCTCGACGAAGACCTGCACGTGCAGGGTTATGCCGGCATCGGCAAGAGCTACATGCTCAGCGCGCTGATCGAGTGCCTGCGCTCGAAACGCACTCTGGTACTGGCGCGCACCCCGGCGAAACTGGCGACGCTGCGCAAGCACATCGTTCAGGTCCACGACACGGAAATTGGCCAGACCTTTTTCGATTTCGCCCAGGCTCAGCTGCTCGGTCCCCGGTTGCCTATGGCCAGAGCGCAGGCGCGTCTCCCGAGCAAGCAGGCGCTGGCGCAGGAGCTGAATATCTTCGGCTTTCGCCACCACGACGGGCCGGGCACCCTCGAGGTTTGTCTGCGCGTGCTCAAGCTGTACTGCACCTCAAGAGATCACACGCTGTCCGCCAGGCACCTGCCGCATTTTCAGCAGCCCTTGACCGGCGCTGACTCGCAGGCGCTGCTGGAATACTCCAGTCGCCTGTGGGTGTATCTGGAAGCCAATCCGGCCTGGGCCAGCCAGAGCGGTTTTCCCACGTTGCTCATGATCAAACGCGCCAGTCTCGCCGGTTGCCGCGTCCCGCCGCGCTACACCCATGTGATCATCGACGAAAGCCAGGATGTGCCGGCGTCGCTGCTGCAAATCATCGAGCGCGGGCAGCAGGTGCTGATCACCCTCGGCGATGAGTATCAGCAGGCCACGGGCGAGGCGCCCAAGCGCAAGCGTGAAGTTCGTCAGAGCGATATCTGCTATTCGGTGCGCTCGGGGCGCAATGTCGAGCGCCTGGTCAATCCGCTGATCTCGCGCCATACGCACAAGAGCAAAGTGCCGTTCGAAGGCGCTCGTCACGCCGACGTCGATATCGAGTACTACCCGCAAGCCTTCGTGCCGCCCGAAGGTTGCGTGGTGCTGACCGCTTCACCGTGGGACACGATGATGTGGGCCATCCATCTGCACGACTCCAGTTGCGCCTTCAGTTTCCCCGACCGGGAAGCGCAGGACGACATCAAGCATTTCATGACCACCGCCATTGAGCTGTTCCGTCGTGATTTCTATAACGCCGGGTCCAGCGAGAAAGGACCGCACCCGTATTTCAGCGACATGGCTGATTGGCAGATGGTGCGTGAGGCCAACCGTTTCGACGAGGCGTTTTTGTGGATCGAAGCGCAACTGCAAAACGGCTTCATGATTGCCGACCTGACGCGACTGAGCCAAAAGATCATCGAGCCGGGCAAGGCCTGTCTGTTGATGATGGCCGAGCGGGCTGGCGGCATGGAGTTCAGGCGCGTGCTGTTGACCCGGACGTTGCTCAGTAACGAGAAATTCAAGGATGCCTACGAGTTCGATCAGCGCATCTGCGCCGTGTACATCGCCGTGTCCCGTGCCCGGCAGCAGCTCTATCTGCCTTACGACGTGGTCGAGTGGATCGATTATCACCACAGCCGTGAGCCGAAATTCCGCGAATCGCACGGCTATTGACCCGGCCAACCCTGTGGGAGCGAGCCTGCTCGCGAAGGCGTCGGCGTGTTCAACAGCTGTGTCGCCTGACATACCGCTTTCGCGAGCAGGCTCGCTCCCACAGGCGGTTAGGGTGTGGTTGAAGAGGCGCCGGTGTACAACCGGATTATGTCGTCGATCTCGCCGGACATTTTCATCCGCAGCAACGTGCGCAGGATCCGCTGCACCGGCACGTTCGGGTCGTTCCTCACATAGCAGCCGATATTCTGTTCTTGCAGCACCGCGACCCCTTGCAGCTGCTGCTCCGGCAGCAGGCGCTGATTGATCCAGTCCAGCGTCCACTGATTGCTCACCGCATAGCGATATCGCCCGGCTAGGAGCTTTTCCAGTACCTGTTCCTGATTGCGCGCGTCTTCGCGTTGCAACTGGTCGGCGTCGAACAGCGGTTGCAGGGTAGGGTAGCTGTAACCGAGGACGGTGCCGATGGCCTGGCGCGGCAGTTGGGCGGGATCGATCTGCGCCGGTTGCTCCTTGCGGCTGACCAGCAGGTCGCGCTGGAACCACAATGGCACGCTCCAGATGTAATCGCCGGACTGATTCGGCAGCCACGACTGTGCGGCATAGCAGCGCACGTCGATGTCGCCGTGCTCCATGGCGCTCTGTACCCGCGCGCGCGGCAGGACGACGAATTGCGCTGGCGCGCCGACCTGGGTCGCCAGGCTGAGCAGGACGTCATGCAGGATGCCCTGGGTCGGTCTGCCGCCTTGCAGTTGCACCATCGGCATCGCCCAACTGTCCGGCACGGCGAAGCGCAACGGCGCTTGCGCTGCCATCGCGTTGAGGCTGATACCCAGCAATGCCGCCACGGCCCACCGCATAGACGCTCCGGTAATTCCCCATCCCGAGCTGATAAAAGCCTCTGCTGATGCAGCTTAGCCATATTAGACGAGGACACCGGATGCAATTTTGCCCTTGCTCCGCTAGCATTAGCCGCTTCTGCTTCCTTCGCTGCGACGGTTTTCGATGAGTTATCAGGTTCTTGCACGTAAATGGCGTCCACGCTCGTTCCGCGAAATGGTCGGCCAGACCCATGTGCTCAAGGCTCTGATCAATGCCTTGGACAGCCAACGGCTGCACCACGCCTACCTGTTCACCGGGACGCGCGGGGTCGGCAAGACCACCATCGCGCGGATTATTGCCAAGTGCCTGAACTGCGAGACAGGTATCACCTCCAGTCCCTGCGGCGAGTGTTCGGTGTGCCGCGAGATCGATGAAGGCCGTTTTGTCGACCTGATCGAGATCGACGCCGCCAGCCGCACCAAGGTCGAAGACACCCGCGAACTGCTCGATAACGTGCAGTACGCGCCAAGCCGTGGGCGCTTCAAGGTCTACCTGATCGACGAAGTGCACATGCTTTCCAGCCATTCCTTCAATGCGCTGTTGAAAACCCTCGAAGAGCCGCCGCCCTACGTCAAGTTCATCCTGGCGACCACCGATCCGCAGAAACTTCCAGCAACGATTCTTTCGCGCTGCCTGCAATTCTCCCTGAAGAACATGACGCCCGAGCGTGTGGTCGAGCATTTGACCCACGTGCTGACCGCAGAAAACGTGCCGTTCGAAGACGATGCACTGTGGCTGCTCGGCCGCGCTGCTGATGGCTCGATGCGTGACGCCATGAGCCTGACCGATCAGGCCATCGCGTTCGGTGAAGGCAAGGTCCTCGCGACCGACGTGCGGGCCATGCTCGGCACGCTGGATCACGGTCAGGTCTATGACGTGCTGCATGCGCTGATCGAAGGCGATGCCAAGGCGCTGCTCGAAGCCGTGCGTCACTTGGCCGAGCAAGGTCCGGACTGGAACGGCGTGCTCTCGGAAATTCTTAACGTGCTGCACCGCGTGGCCATCGCTCAGGCGCTGCCTGAAGGCGTCGACAATGGCCACGGCGACCGTGATCGCGTATTAGCCCTGGCCCAGGCGTTGCCGGCCGAAGACGTGCAGTTCTATTACCAGATGGGCCTGATTGGTCGCCGCGATTTGCCGCTGGCGCCGGACCCGCGCGGCGGTTTCGAGATGGTCTTGCTGCGGATGCTCGCGTTCCGCCCGGCGGATACGGCGGACGCACCGAGGCAACCGCTAAAGCCAGTGGGGATCAGCCAGGCCACAGTTGATTCCGCGAACTCAGTGGCTGCCGCGCCGAAGCCTGCGCCGGTGGTCGCTGCGGCTGTTGCGCCCACACCTGCGCCCGCACCGGTAGCGGCGCCGGTTGCCGAGCCAGAACCTTTGGCTGCGGTTGTCGAAGCACAACCGGAGCCTGAGCCAGTTGCCGTCGAAGCCGCGGTCGATCTGCCGTGGAACGACCCGGTGGAAGCCGAGGCCGAGCCTGCGCCCGTTCAGCAACCCGCCGTCGAACCAGTGCTGGAAACCGCTGGCGAGCAGCCCGAGCTGCCGCCGATGCCGCTGCCGACCCCGGACAGCGTGGTGCCGGATGCGCCGGAGTGGGCCGCCGCGCCGATTCCCGAGCCGTCCGTCGCCGACGTCGATGCCGCTACGCCGGGCATGGACATGGACGACGAACCGCCGCTGGATGAAGACTACATCGAGCCGGATATGGATTCGGCCTACAGCTACCTCGACGAACTGGCCAGCGAACACGCCGCCGATCCGGAGCCTGAGCCCGAGCCGGAACCTGCCGCCGCACCGGCCACCGGTCTGGCCCTGCAATGGCTGGAGCTGTTCCCGAAACTGCCGATTTCCGGCATGACCGGCAGCATCGCCGCCAACTGCACGTTGATTGCGGTCGACGGCGACCACTGGCTGATGCACCTTGACCCGGCCCACAGCGCCCTGTTCAACGCCACGCAACAGCGTCGTCTCAACGACGCGTTGAACCAGTTCCACGGGCGCACGCTGACGCTGACCATCGAGCTGATCAAGCCTGAGCAGGAAACCCCGGCCCAGGCCGCCTCGCGCCGCCGCGCCAATCGCCAGCGTGAGGCGGAGGAATCGATCCACGGTGATCCGTTCATCCAGCAGATGGTTCAGCAGTTCGGCGCGGTGGTGCGAAGCGATACTATTGAACCTGTCGACGCCTTGGTCACCCAAGGCTAATAACTGAAGGTGCTCGGCCAAGATGGCCGGGCGCTGTTTTATCCAAGTACGTTTGAGGTGATTCCCATGATGAAAGGTGGCATGGCCGGCCTGATGAAGCAGGCGCAGCAGATGCAGGAAAAAATGGCCAAGATGCAGGAAGAACTGGCCAACGCCGAAGTCACCGGCAAGGCCGGCGGCGACATGGTCACCGTGGTGATGACCGGTCGTCACGACGTTAAAAGCGTGAGCATCGACCCAAGCCTGGTCGAAGGCCTGAGCGAAGACGACAAAGAGATGCTGGAAGCCGTGGTCGCTGCCGCCGTCAACGACGCCGTGCGCAAGATCGAAGCCAACAGCCAGGAAAAAATGGGCAGCATGACCGCCGGCATGAACCTGCCAGCGGGTATGAAACTGCCATTCTGATTCGCCTTTGGGCGGCAGATGAGCTACACAAAATGCCAGGCGTCGTGCCTGGCATTTTTGTTTCTGCGCGGCGCGGATCGTTCCTGCGCTCTGCGTGGGAATGCCTCTGGGGACGCTCCGCGTTCCAGCTTGCGATTGGGACGCGGAGCGTCCCGGGCTGCATTCCCACGCAGAGCGTGGGAACGATCAGTGGGAGCGAGCCTCGGGCAAAACTGCAGAAACATCGAACACACCACCGCTACCAAGGTCTGCTCCCTATATACCGAATTCCCCATTCACAGGAGACGCTGACATGTCCGACCCTCTCACCCTCAATCAACGCTTCGTCCTCGCCTCGCGCCCGAGCGGCGCGCCGACCCCGGAGAATTTCCGTCTCGAGCGCGAGGCGCTGCCGGACCTGCAGGACGGTCAGGTATTGCTGAAAACCCTGTACCTGTCGCTTGACCCGTACATGCGCGGACGTATGAGCGACGCACCGTCCTACGCTGCGCCAGTGCAAATCGGCGAAGTCATGACCGGTGGTGCGGTCAGCCGGGTCGAGCAGTCCAATCATCCGAAATTCCACGTAGGTGATCTGGTGGTTGGCGCCACCGGTTGGCAGAGCCACAGCATCAGCGACGGCCGTAACATCATGCCGATCCCGGCCGGCCTGCCGAGCCCGTCGATGGCCCTCGGGGTGCTGGGCATGCCGGGCATGACCGCCTACATGGGCCTGATGGACATCGGCCAGCCGAAAGAGGGCGAAACCCTGGTAGTGGCTGCGGCGTCCGGTGCCGTCGGCTCGGTGGTCGGGCAAGTGGCGAAGATCAAAGGCCTGCGCGCGGTCGGCGTGGCCGGTGGTGCCGAGAAGTGCAAATACGTGGTCGAGGAGCTGGGTTTTGATGCCTGCATCGACCACAAGGCCGATGACTTCGCCGAGCAACTGGCCAAGGCCTGTCCCAACGGCATCGACATCTATTACGAGAACGTCGGCGGCCATGTCTTCGATGCCGTCATGCCATTGCTCAATCCCAAGGCGCGCATCCCGTTGTGCGGCCTGATCGCCGGCTACAACGCCGCCGAGGCGCCGGCCGGCCCGGATCGTTTGCCGATGCTGCAACGCACTTTGCTCACCAAACGTGTGCGGATTCAGGGCTTCATCGTCTTCGACGATTACGGTGATCGTCAGCCGGAATTCATCAGCCACATGGTGCCGTGGGTACGCGACGGCAAGGTGAAATTCCGCGAGGACGTGGTCGAAGGCCTGGAGCAGGCGCCCGAGGCGTTCATCGGTCTGCTGGAAGGGCGCAACTTCGGCAAACTGGTGGTCCGGGTCGCCCAGGACTGAGGATTTGACGCTGGCCAGAGGCGCGGGTATAAACCGCGTCTCGTTGTTTAGTCGGACTGTTTACCCATGAGCTTCAGCCCTTTGATTCGCCAACTGATCGACGCTCTGCGCACCTTGCCGGGCGTGGGTCAGAAAACCGCTCAGCGCATGGCGTTGCAGTTGCTCGAACGTGATCGCAGCGGCGGCACCCGTCTGGCTCAGGCCTTGAGCCAGGCCATGGAAGGCGTCGGCCATTGCCGCCAGTGCCGCACGCTGACCGAAGACGACCTCTGCCCGCAATGTGCCGACCCGCGCCGCGATGACACGCTGCTTTGCGTAGTCGAAGGGCCGATGGACGTTTATGCGGTGGAGCAGACCGGCTTCCGTGGCCGCTATTTCGTGCTCAAGGGGCACTTGTCGCCGCTGGATGGCCTGGGGCCTGAAGCGATCGGGATTCCGCAACTGATGGCGCGGATTGAAGAGGCGGGGACCTTTGCCGAAGTCATCCTCGCCACCAACCCGACCGTGGAAGGCGAGGCGACGGCGCACTACATCGCGCAGTTGCTCAACCACAAAGGCCTGGTCGCCTCGCGGATTGCCCACGGCGTGCCGCTGGGCGGTGAGCTGGAGCTGGTCGACGGCGGCACGCTGGCGCATTCGTTTGCCGGGCGTAAACCGATTTCCCTCTGAATTTGCGGCGTCTGAACTGACGCCTTCGCGAGCAAGCTCGCTCCCACATTGGTTTTGTGTCGTTCACAAATCCCCTGTGGGAGCGAGCCTGCTCGCGAATGGTGCGCCGCGGTCCATCTGATTCACACAATTTCATTGATAACCAAGCAAGCGCTCGGTTAACGTCGGCGAACCCTTCCGTGGAGCTCGCCCATGCCTGCCTTTCAGGAATACTTCGACCCCAGCCATCAATTGGTCCGCGACAGCGTCAGACGTTTTGTCGAACGCGAGATCCTGCCGGACATCGATCAGTGGGAAGAAGCCGAAAGCTTTCCCCGTGACCTGTACCTCAAGGCCGGTGCGGCGGGCATTCTCGGTATCGGCTATCCCGAAGCGCTTGGCGGCAGCCATGAAGGCGATCTGTTCGCCAAGGTCGCCGCCAGTGAAGAACTGATGCGCTGTGGCTCTGGTGGCCTGGTGGCGGGGCTGGGTTCGCTGGATATCGGTCTGCCACCGATCGTCAAATGGGCGCGGCCTGAGGTGCGAGAGCGGGTCGTCCCCCAAGTGCTCAGCGGCGAAAAGATCAGCGCCTTGGCGGTGACCGAGCCCAGTGGCGGCTCCGACGTCGCCAACCTGCAAACCCGCGCCGTGCGTGATGGTGACTTCTATCGGGTCAGTGGCAGCAAAACTTTCATCACCAGCGGTGTGCGCGCGGATTTCTACACCGTCGCGGTGCGTACCGGTGCGCCGGGGTTCGGCGGTATCAGCCTGTTGCTGATCGAGAAGGGCACGCCGGGTTTCAGTGTCGGTCGGCAATTGAAGAAAATGGGCTGGTGGGCGTCGGACACCGCTGAATTGTTCTTCGATGACTGCCGCGTGCCTGTAGGAAACCTCATCGGCGCCGAGAACATGGGCTTCGCCTGCATCATGGGCAATTTTCAGAGCGAACGCCTGGCGCTGGCGCTGATGGCCAACATGACGGCGCAATTGGCGCTGGAGGAGAGCCTGAAGTGGGCGCGCGAGCGTGAGGCGTTCGGCAAACCCATCGGCAAGTTTCAGGTGATCAAGCATCGCCTCGCCGAAATGGCCACGGCGCTGGAAGTGTCGCGGGAGTTCACTTACCGGCAAGCGGCGAAAATGGCGGCGGGGCAGAGTGTGATCAAGGAGATTTCCATGGCGAAGAACTTCGCCACCGACACCTCGGACCGGATCACCACCGAAGCCGTGCAGATTCTTGGCGGGCTCGGTTACATGCGTGAAAGCCTGGTGGAGCGGCTGTATCGGGATAACCGCATTCTGTCGATTGGCGGCGGGACGCGGGAAGTGATGAACGAAATCATCAGCAAGCAGATGGGGCTTTAAATCTTGCGGTGTAGCTGCCGGCCCCTTCGCGACCAGGCTCGCTCCCACAGTTGTAATGCATTGCCCTGTGGGAGCGAGCCTGCTCGCGAAAGCTGCCTGTCAGACGCTGCTTATTTATCGGTCAAAGCAAACTGCGTCAGGCAGAACGTCGGGATGCCCATATCCTGCAAGCGCTGCGAACCTTGCAGCTCTGGCAGGTCAATGATCGCCGCCGCTTCATGCACCCGCGCGCCCATGCGGCGAATCAGGTTGGCCGCTGCGATCAGCGTGCCGCCGGTGGCGATCAGGTCATCGAACATCACCACCGAATCGCCTTCACACAGGCTGTCGGCGTGCACTTCCAGGAACGCTTCGCCGTATTCGGTCGCATAACCTTCGGCGAGCACGTCCGCCGGCAGTTTGCCTTGCTTGCGGAATAGCACCAGCGGCTTGTTCAACTGATAGGCCAGTACCGAACCGATCAGAAAACCACGGGCATCCATTGCGCCAATGTGGGTGAAGTCGGCTTCGACGTAGCGGTGGGCGAAGCTGTCCATCACCAGGCGCAGGGCCGTCGGCGACTGGAACAGCGGGGTGATGTCGCGAAAGATCACGCCCGGTTTCGGGAAGTCGATCACGGGGCGGATCAGGGATTTGATGTCGAAGGAGTCGAAGACCATCGGGGTGTCCTGGCAGGGCTGCAAACGGCGCAGTATACCCGCGGCTGAAACGATTCGCTCAACCGCGGGTCGTGATCAGCCTTCGATCGAGCCGCCGGCCAGCGCACACAGCTGGATCGGGTCGAGGATGTGAATCTCTTTGCCCTCGGCGGCGATCAGCTCGTTCTGCTGGAAACGGGTGAACACCCGCGACACGGTTTCCACCGCCAGGCCCAGGTAATTGCCGATTTCATTGCGCGACATGCTCAGGCGGAACTGGTTGGCCGAGAAGCCGCGAGCGCGGAAGCGGGCCGACAGGTTGACCAGAAAAGTGGCGATGCGCTCGTCGGCGGTCTTCTTCGACAGCAGCAGCATCATTTGCTGGTCGTCACGAATCTCGCGGCTCATCACCCGCATCAACTGGCGGCGCAGTTGTGGTAATTGCAGCGCGAGTTCGTCGAGGCGTTCGAAGGGAATCTCGCAGACCGAAGTGGTTTCCAGCGCCTGGGCCGAGACCGGGTGTTTTTCGGTGTCCATGCCCGACAGGCCAACCAGTTCGCTTGGCAGGTGGAAGCCGGTCAGTTGCTCTTCGCCGGCATCGCTCAGGCTGAAGGTCTTCAGCGCGCCGGAGCGGACTGCATAAACGGAATCAAAGGTGTCGCCCTGGCGGAACAGGAACTCGCCCTTCTTCAGCGGGCGGCCGCGTTTAACGATTTCGTCGAGCGCATCCATGTCTTCCAGATTCAGAGAAAGTGGCAGGCAGAGCGGGGCCAGGCTGCAATCCTTGCAGTGGGCCTGGTTGTGAGCGCGCAGTTTGACTGGCTCGGACATTTCTTCAATCCTTGTGGGAAAACACACATAAGCCGTAAGGGTAACCCACGGGAGGACATTCAGGCCAGCACGCGGCGGCGTTGTCCTACAGACATAAAGCCGCAGCACCGCCGGCCGATAACCCACTATCAGTACTCATCCAAGGAAGGCCCCGATGACCGCCATTGGCACGCTAAGCCCCGGTAGCAGCGGCATTGCTGCTTCGCCGGAGGTAACCGCTCCCGACGCTGCAATCGACCGCGACGACGCCTTGTCGAATACGGCAACCCCGACCTTGGTCGAGGGCGTCAAAGTGTCGCTGTCCGGCGCGGCCATCGCCAAATCCGCCGCTGTCGGCGGCGAAAACAGTGACATCGACAACAGTGGCTTGCCGGAGAACATCCAGCAGTTGCTGAAGATGATTCGCAAGATCCAAAAAGAAATCATCGAGAAAAAAGCGCGCATGGCGGCGGTCATGTCAGACAGAACCCTCTCCAACGAGGAAAAGATCAACAAGCTCGCCGCATTACGGGGCGCCATAGCCGCCCTCAACAGCGGCCTGATCACCGCCAACCTTTCCTTGTCGAAAGTCATGAACCAGTCGGCGCTCAACCCTGATCAGAACCTCAAGGTCGGCTCGTTGCTGACCAAGCCTTAAATCACTCGCGAGAAACGCTGGCGGTTCTGCTGCTCCAGGTACGCATCGAAAACCATGCACACCGAGCGAACCAGCAATCGACCCGCCGGCAGCACCTCGATGTGCTCGCGCTCAAGCCTGATCAGGCCATCCTCGGCCATGCCTTGCAACTGCGGCCACAGCGCGCCGAAGTAGCCTTGAAAATCGATGTTGAACTGCTGCTCGATCTCGGCGAATTCAAGTTTGAAATTGCAGATCAGTTGCTGAATCACTGCGCGGCGCAAGCGGTCGTCAGCGTTGCACACCAGGCCGCGACTGGTCGCCAGCTGCGCGCTGGCCAGGCTGTTCTGATAGGCCGTGAGGTCGCTGCTGTTCTGGCAGTACAGATCGCCGATCTGGCTGATCGCCGACACGCCCAGACCAATCAGGTCGCAATGGCCGTGGGTGGTGTAACCCTGGAAATTGCGTTGCAGAGTCTGCTCTTCCTGAGCGATGGCCAGTTCGTCATCAGGCAGGGCGAAGTGGTCCATGCCGATGTAACGGTAGCCGGCAGCGGTCAGTTGCTCGATGGTGCGCTGGAGCATTTCCAGTTTGTGCGCCGGGCTCGGCAAGTCGCTACTGTTGATCCGCCGTTGCGGCATGAAGCGTTCTGGCAGGTGTGCGTAGTTGAAAACCGAAAGACGATCCGGTTGCAGGCTGATCACTTCCTCGACGGTGCGGGCGAAATTGTCGGGTGTCTGCTTGGGCAGGCCATAAATCAGATCGATATTGATCGAACGAAATTGCAGGGTTCGCGCCGCATCGATCACCGCGCGGGTTTCTTCCAGGCTTTGCAGGCGATTGACTGCGCGCTGCACCGCCGGGTCAAGATCCTGCAGGCCAATGCTGACCCGGTTGAAACCCAGTTCGCGCAGCAGGCCCATGGTTGACCAGTCAGCCTCGCGCGGGTCGATTTCAATGCCGTAATCGCCCGAATCATCGTTGAGCAAATTGAAATGCTTGCGCAGGTGCGCCATCAGCTGGCGCAACTCGTCGTGGCTGAGAAAGGTCGGTGTGCCGCCACCGAAATGCAGTTGCTCGACGGTTTGCGCCGGGTCGAGGTGGCAGGCGACCAACTGGATTTCCTGCTCAAGCCGTTGCAGATACGGTTGCGCACGGCCGCGATCCTTGGTGATGACCTTGTTGCAAGCGCAGTAGTAACAAATGTTCGCGCAGAACGGCACATGCACGTACAGCGACAGCGGCCGCTGCGCCTTGCGGCTGTCGCGCAGGGCGTGGAACAGGTCGAAAGTGCCGACCTGACCGTGAAATTGCACGGCGGTCGGGTACGAGGTGTAGCGTGGCCCCGCCAGATCGTAGCGGCGGATCAGATCAGAGTCCCAACGAATGGCGTCGAGCATGCGGGCATTCCCCCGGATAGGCTGGCAGTGTGGCGAGTCTAGGGGAGGGCGTTACAGGGCATCTTGATTTGCATCAACGGCGGGGATTTGCGTTGTTCATGCGGGCGTCATCGCGAGCAGGCTCGCTCCCACATTGGATTTGCAGCGTACTCAAGACCCGTGGGAGCGAGCCTGCTCGCGAAGGCCGCCCCACACATTTAATGGCCCATAAGCCAATGCTGATGCGGGCCGGGAAGGGTCCATAAGCCAAACAGAATCACCAGCAAGCCCCCCGCCATGCGCACGCTGCGTTTGCGCAAGATCGCCGTCACCCGTTCAGCCGCCAGCCCAGTGGCCAGCAGCACCGGCCAGGTGCCGAGGCCGAAAGCGAGCATCAGCAATGCACTGTCCAGAGCATTGCCCTGACTCGCGCTCCACAGCAAGGTGCTGTAAACCAGCCCGCACGGCAGCCAGCCCCACAGCGCACCGAGCAGCAAGGCACGCGGCAGGCTGGAAACCGGCAGCAAGCGATTCGCCACCGGTTGAATAAAACGCCATAAGCCACGCCCGAGCGCTTCGATACGGGTGAGCCCGCTCCACCAACCGGCGAGGTACAAGCCCATGGCGATCAGCAGCAACCCGGCCAGTACGCGCATGAACAGCGCCGCCGGGCTGTTGGCGACTGCCCAGCCGGCCAGGCCGATGAGCAGTCCCGCCGTGGCGTAACTGAGAATCCGCCCGAGGTTATACGCCAGCAACAGACGAAAGCGCCGGCTGCGCTGCTCCTTGGGAATCGCCAGGGTCAGCGCGCCCATCAGACCGCCGCACATGCCCAGACAATGGCCGCCACCAAGCAGGCCGAGGATCAGCGCCGAGACCAGCAGCGGCGCCAGTTCAAGCATGGGGTGGCGCCTTGTCGTCCGGTTTGCCAGCGTTGGCTTCGTCCACCGCAGCGGTGTGGTTGGGGTCCTGATCGTCAAAAAGGATGCTGTGCGCCGGGCCGTCGAGGTCGTCGTACTGACCGCTGTCCACCGCCCAGAAGAAGATGTACACGGCGATGGCGACGATGAGCAAGGCAGCGGGAATCATCACGTAGAGAGCTGGCATCGGTAACTCCAGGCCCGCGCGGCTCAGGCCGGCAGCGGGCGGGTTTGGGTCGGGCTGCCGGCGGCCGGCGCGCTCGGCAGACGAGTCAGGCGCAGGGCGTTGAGCACCACGGTCAGCGAACTGATCGACATGCCGACCGCCGCCCACACCGGAGTGATCCAGCCGAGGGCGGCGAACGGCAACATGAGGCCATTGTACAGCGCTGCCCACAGCAGGTTTTCGATGATTACCCGGCGCGTGCGTCGCGCCAGCGCGAAGGCCTGTACCAAGGCGTCGAGGCGATTGGACAGCAACACTGCATCGGCGCTGGTTTTCGCCAGGTCGGTGGCCGAGCCCATGGCCACGCTGATATCGGCCGCAGCCAGCACCGGCACGTCGTTGACGCCGTCACCGAGCATTAGCACCTTGCGCCCTTCCTTGTGCAGTTGTTGCAGCACTTGCAGTTTGTCATCGGGGCGCAAGCCGCCACGGGCCTCGTCGATGCCCAGTTCGGCGGCGACACTGGCGACCATCGGCGAACTGTCGCCGGACAACAGCAAGGTGCGCCAGCCCCGCGCTTTGCAAGCCGCGAGCAGGGCGGGAGCGTCGTCACGCAGGCGATCATCGAGCACCAGCCACGCCAGCGGTCCGTGCGTGTCGGCGAGCAGCAACCATTGTCCGGCTTCATCAGGCATTGACGGCAGTGCCGCGCCGCTCAGGGCGCAGGCAAATTCGGCCTGACCGATGCGCAAGCGTTGCTCACCGACCACGCCTTCCAGGCCCAGCCCCGGTGTGCTGTGTACGTCCTCAGCGGCCAGCGGCGCACGCCCGAAAGCGCGGGCGATCGGGTGTTCCGAGCGGTTTTCCAGCGCAGCGGCAAGGCTCAGGCATTGCTCGCTGTCGAGCGCGCCGAGCGGGCGAATCGAGCGCAGCACCAGCCGGCCTTCGGTGAGCGTGCCGGTCTTGTCGAAGATCACCGTGTCGATCTGGTTCAAGCCTTCCAGCACATGACCGCGGGTCAGCAGCAGGCCGAGTTTGTGCAGGGTGCCGGTGGCGGCGGTGAGGGCGGTCGGCGTCGCCAGCGACAGCGCGCACGGACAGGTCGCCACCAGCATGGCGAGAACGATCCAGAACGCCCGCGCTGAGTCCAGCTGCCACCACAGCAGGCCGATCACTGCCGCCGCGATCAGCGACAACAGCAAAAACCATTGCGCGGCGCGGTCGGCGATTTCCGCCAGACGCGGTTTCTCCGCCTGAGCGCGATCGAGAAGGCGCACGATCGCGGAGAGACGCGTGTCCTGTCCCAGCGCCTGCACTTCGACGGTCAATGCGCCTTCGACGTTGAGCGTGCCCGCAGTGACCGCATCACCGAGCGTGCGCGGCTGTGGCAGGTATTCGCCGGTCAGCAGCGATTCGTCGATGCTCGACTGGCCATCGATGATCTTGCCGTCGGCCGGCAGAATCGAGCCCGGCTGCACCAGTATCCGCTCGCCCACGCGCAACTCGCTGAGCAGGATGCGTTCGCTCTGGCCATCGCTATCCAGGCGCAGGCACGAGGCCGGCAACAGGTTGACCAGTTGCGCAGTGGCGGCAGCGGTGCGTTCGCGGGCGCGGCGTTCCAGATAACGCCCGGCGAGCAAAAACAGCGCGAACATGCCGACCGCATCGAAGTACAGCTCGCCGACCCCGGTGATCGATGTCCAGATCCCGGCGATGTAAGCGCTGCCGATCGCCAGTGAAACAGAAACGTCCATGGTCAGGTGGCGCGTACGCAAATCGCGCATCGCGCCTTTGAAGAACGGCGCGCAGCTGTAGAACACGATGGGTGTGGTGAGAAACAGCGCGACCCAGCGCAGGATCGTGTGCAGCTCGGGACTGAGGTCGATGTTGAATTCCGGCCAGGTGGCCATGGTCGCCATCATCGCCTGAAACCACAGCAGACCGGCGACGCCGAGCTGGCGCAGGGCCAGGCGATTCTCGCTGGCCAGTTGTTCGCTGGCGCGGTCGGCCTGATAGGGGTGAGCAGCGTAACCAATGTGGCGCAGCTCGGCGAGGATCTGGCTCAGCGGCAGTTGTGCATCGGCCCAGCGTACGTGCAGGCGATGGTTGGACAGGTTCAACCGCGCTTCGGCGACGGCGGGCAGGGTGCGCAGGTGTTTCTCGATCAGCCAGCCGCAGGCGGCGCAACTGATGCCTTCCATCAACAGGGTGGTTTCGGCCAGATCGCCTTCGTGGCGCACGAAGGGTTGCTGCACGTCGGCGCGGTCGTACAGCGCCAGTTCATCGCTCAGTTGCACCGGCAGCGCTTCGGGATTGGCCGACGCTTCGCTGCGATGCTGGTAATAACTTTCCAGCCCCCCGGCGACAATGGCTTCGGCCACCGCCTGGCAGCCCGGGCAGCAGAACTCCCGGGCCTGCCCGAGGACGACGGCGGTGAAGCGGCTGCCGGACGGGACGGGCAGGGCGCAGTGGTAGCAGGGGGTTGGGCTGGTCATGGTGCGCGTTCCGATGATCGTTCCCACGCTCCGCGTGGGAATGCCTCCCCGGACGCTCCGCGTCCGCTTCGGCTGGGACGCGGAGCGTCCCTGGCTGCGTTCCCACGCAGAGCGTGGGAACGATCAGAGTAAAAGGCTTATTTTTTCAGGTCTTCCGCACCCTGCAATGGCTCGTCACCCAGCAGCAGTTCCTTGTCATGGCTGACCAGTTCTTCTTCAAACATGCGCCACACGTGCTCATCCTGGCTGCCAAGCAACTCGACAAACCGTCGCCCTTCAACCTTGTCGCTTAACTGGCCGATGTAGCGCCCGCTCTCGCTGCCACTGCGGGTCAAAACAATCTTGCGATCCTTCTCCGGCTGGGTCGGCGAGATCAGGTTCAGTTCCAGGGTTTGCGGCTGGCTGTCACCGTTCAAGCGCAGATCGACTTCCCCGGTCACGTCATCCAGATGCACCGCTGCACGCAGCTTCAGGGTTTGCGCCAGCAGCTCGCGATCCAGTGAACGGTTGATGCCTTTGCCCGCTTCGTAATAGTTGTCGTTGACCAGATTGTCCGGGTTGTTCACCGCGATGGTCACCATCGACAGGGTCAAGGCCACCGAGCAGGCCAGAATCGCGATGATGATCCACGGCCAGAGGTGCTTGTACCAGGGACTTGCGGCGTTTGCAGCGGGCATGTTCAAAATTCTCTCAACGGATTTGTGGGCCGATGAATCGGCTCTTGGCTTCAACGTGGACGCTGTTGTCATCGGCGTCCTTGAGGATGAATTTCACCTCGTTGGTGCTCGATGGCAGTTGTTCCGGTGCGCTCGACAACTCGACCGGCATGCTGACGATATCGCCGGCGGCCACCTTGATCTCGCGCTTGCCTTGCAGGCGCAGGTCCGGCAGGCCCTCGGCTTGCAGCAGGTAAGTGTGGTCGCGCTGATCCTTGTTCATGATCTTCAGGCTGTAGACGTTTTCGATCCGGCCTTCGGCGTTTTCGCGGTACAGCACGCGGTCTTTGCTGACGTCGAAGCCGACCAGCGAACGCATGAAGAACGCAGCGACCAACAGGCTGATCATCGCCAGCAGCACCACGGCGTAACCGATCAGGCGCGGACGCAGTTTATGGGTTTTCTGCCCGGAGAGGTTGTGCTCGGTGGTGTAGCTGATCAGCCCGCGCGGGTAATCCATCTTGTCCATGATGCTGTCGCAAGCGTCGATGCACGCAGCGCAGCCGATGCACTCGATCTGCAGGCCATCGCGGATGTCGATACCGGTCGGGCAGACCTGCACGCACATCGTGCAGTCGATGCAATCGCCCAGCCCCAGCGCCTTGTAGTCGATGCCTTTCTTGCGCGGCCCACGGCTTTCGCCACGGCGCGGATCGTAGGAAACGATCAGCGTGTCCTTGTCGAACATCACGCTCTGGAAGCGCGCATACGGGCACATGTAGATGCACACCTGCTCACGCAACCAACCGGCATTGCCGTACGTGGCGAGGGTGAAAAAACCGACCCAGAAATACGACCAGCCATCAGCCTGACCGGTGAAGAACTCGATGACCAGTTCGCGGATCGGCGAAAAGTAGCCGACAAAGGTCATGCCGGTGACAAAACCGATCAGCAGCCACAGCGAATGCTTGGCCAGTTTGCGCAGGAATTTGTTGGCGCTCATCGGCGCCTTGTCGAGCTTTATGCGCTGGTTGCGGTCGCCTTCGGTGACCTTTTCGCACCACATGAAAATCCACGTCCACACGCTCTGCGGGCAGGTATAACCGCACCAGACGCGCCCGGCATAGACAGTGATGAAGAACAGGCCGAACGCGGCAATGATCAACAGGCCCGAGAGCAGGATGAAATCCTGTGGCCAGAAGGTCGCGCCGAAAATGAAGAACTTGCGCTCGGGCAGGTTCCACCACACCGCCTGATGACCGCCCCAGTTCAGCCACACCGTGCCGAAATACAGCAGAAACAACGCCGCACCGCCGAGCATCCGCAGATTGCGGAACAGGCCGGTGAAGGCACGGGTGTAGATTTTTTCTCGTGAGGCATAAAGGTCGACGCTGTTGTTCGCGTTCTTGCTCGGCGGCGTGACGTCGTTTACCGGAATCTGATTGCTCATCATTGCATCCCACGGCAGTGGAAAAATGCCTCGGTCGATACGTGCCAACCGAAGTCAAAAAGGGCTGTTGCAGTAGCGTGATGATACGCCTGCCGCTCTGGCTCAAGGGTGCGACCTTTGGTCGCGTTGGGTAAAAAATGCGGATGGTGTAGCGATTGCGCAAAAGCCTGACGCAGATCAATTGACTTGTTGAGTATGGACGGTTTTGCCGAAGCGGCTAGTTCATCTTTTCAATCGCTTGTTCAAGCAACAACCGTCGATGTCGCAAGTTGAACGACAAACCGTCCGTCGTTGCCACTTCGGCTACAAGAGCCATAGATTGAATTGGCTGCCTGTTGCAAGTTGTTGGGTCTGAAACATATAAACTTGATTGTTGTTTATGAATGCTTTGAAGTTTTAGCTGTGTTCGCCTAAGTTTTGCTCTCGCGAAATTCTTTTGCGTATTGATAGTTAACTTAAATGGAATTTAAAGCATGAATTTGAATAATCTCAAGAGCATCTTTGTGGGTGCCTGGATGTTAGCTTCGGCTATTACCGCTCAGGCCACTACTGACATGCCGAAACACATGGTGTTTGCTTCGGATACTCAATATCCGTGGACGGACAAGACCGATCGCCGCATACCCGAATCCGATTCCGAATTCAAGGAGCGCTCGAAATGGCTGGTGGAAACCCAACTTGCGAGCATTGCCGAATTCAGAAATCTGCACGGCTCTCAAGCGCAGGTTCCCTTGATGATCAATGGTGATATAACCGCATTCGGGCATGGCTGGCAGCGCTCGTTCATGAAGGATCTGCTGGATAAACATTTCAAGGGCGAATATCTCTACGGGCTTGGTAATCACGACTATGAAAACAATGTCGATGATTGCTTTAGCAATAGCTGTGCGGCAGGAAGTATCGTCGAGTTCAAAGAGCATCATGAAGGTAAGGTCGATAACTTCGATCTGAAGATTACCAGTGGCTTTCTGAGCAAGACCTATTCGGGCAGTCTCGCCTATTCGAAAAATATCGGCGAAGTGCATATGGTTCAGCTCAACAACGAACCGACCTATACCGCCCGGATTGCTCATCCATTGAATCCGACGACGTTCGAAATCAACGATGCACTGGACTGGCTCGAGACGGATCTCAGGCTGGCGCGAGCGTCGGGCTACGCCATCATCATCAACATGCATAAACCGTTGAACCACATGGGAACCCAGGCGCAACAGAAACGCTTCTACGACATGGTTAACAAATATCGAGTGACGGCGATTTTTGCCGGCCATTTGCACGAGGACGGAGGTGATGCCTATCAACAAGGTAACGTGCCCATGTACCTGAGTGGCAGTACCTCTCAGCAAACCTATCTGATTGCCAGTTTCACTGAGGATCGCAAGCAACTCCAGGTGTACCTGGTGAAGAACAACCAATGGCGCAATCGAACGTTGATCGACACCACTGTGGTGCATTCAGTCTTCGCCCAACGCCCCTGACAAAAGCCCCGCCGCTGATAGGGCGGGGTATTCATCAATCAGGTGTTGGCAGCGATCCATGGGTTGATCAGTTTGACGCCGCTGTGTTGGAAGTCCGCAATGTTGCGAGTTACCAGCGTAAGCCCGTGTACAAGCGCGGTGGCGGCGATCAAGGCGTCGCATTCATTGCTGCGGTCGGGAACGTGCAATCGTGCGCACCGGATGGCGACGCTGCTATCGACCGGCAGGATTCTGCCAGAGAACGCCGGTTTGACGTGATGTTCCAGCCAGTTGCGCAGCAGTGGGCCTTGTGAAGGGTCACGACGTTCGATACGCAGGACGCCCGTTTCCAGTTCCAGCACAGTGATTGCGGATAGATACAGGCTGGCTGGGGAAATGCTGTTTGCCCATTTCACCACATGCCTGTCGGCTTGGTTCTTCCGCAACTCGGAAACTACATTGGTATCCAGCAGAAACATCAGGAAAGGTCCACGCTGCGAGGAGTGATGACGGCGCGCTCGGGTTCGAATTCGATTTCAAGCGCATCCGGCATCGCCAGTAGCTCAACGATGCTGGTCTGGCAACCCGTCAGTTTCTGGTACTCCTCGATGCTGAGCAACACGTGGGCAGGCCTGCCTCGGTCAGTAATGATCACTGGACCTTGATGCGTGGCTTTTTTGGCTGCACTGGTGTCCTGGTTGAACTCGCGGCTTGAAATAGTGGTGATGGCCATCATGTTTGGCCTCCAGAAATTCTGATGTAGGAACGTTACTACCTTGAGATTTCCCCTGCAATCGGAAAGGCGGGTCGAGGACGATCGGTTTGTCATTTTCATAAGGGCACCGTGTTTATCAGCTCAGATCCATTGAGCAACCGTTTCGAGTCATGAATGCCAGGATGCAAAAAGGCCCCGCCAATTCTCATTGGCGGGGCCTTTTTTGCTTCAAGCGTTGGCTTTACTCAGCCTTTGCCTCCGGCGCTTTTTCACCATGGGACAGGCTGTAAACATACGCCGCCAGCAGGTGCACCTTGTCGTTGCCCTGCAGTTGTTCCTGCGCCGGCATCTGGCCCTGACGGCCGTAGCGGATGGTCTGCTGCAGTTGCGCGAAGCTCGAGCCGTAGATGAATGCGCCCGGGTGTGTCAGGTCAGGCGCGCCCATGGCCGGGGTGCCTTTACCGGCAGGGCCGTGGCAGGCGACGCAGTTGGCGGCGAAGAGTTTCTGACCGTTGGCCGGGTCGGCCTTGGTGCCTTCCGGCAATTTACGGCCATCGAGGTTGGTGACCACGTAGGCAGCCACATCGGCCACGCCTTGCTCGCCGATCACTTCAGCCCACGCCGGCATCACCGCGTGGCGACCGCCCATGATGGTGGTCTTGATGGTTTCCGGCTCACCGCCCCAGCGCCAGTCGGCGTCGGTCAGGTTAGGGAAGCCATAGGCACCCTTGGCGTCGGAACCGTGGCACACCGAGCAGTTGGACGCGAACAGACGGCCGCCCATTTTCAGTGCTTGCGGATCCTTGGCAACTTCTTCGATCGGCATCGCCGCGAACTTGGCGAAGATCGGACCGAAGCGAGCGTCCGAACGGGCCATTTCCTTTTCCCATTCGTGGACGCCGGTCCAGCCGGTCTGGCCGTTGGCGAAAGCGGTCTGCTTCTCGGTATCCAGATAGTTGTAGCCCGGCAGCAGACCTTTCCAGTTGCCCAGGCCCGGGTACAGCACCAGATAACCCAGGGCAAAAATGATGGTGCCGACGAACAGCATGAACCACCATTTCGGCAGCGGGTTGTCGTACTCCTCGATCCCGTCGAAGGAGTGGCCGACCGTCTCGTCCGTCTGTTCGCTGCGCTGGCCCTTGCGGGTCGACAGTAGCAGCCAGGTCAAGGCGAAGATCGTACCGAGACTGAGGACTGTGACGTACAGACTCCAGAATGTAGTCATTCTTTGTTACTCCTAGAAGCTTGCTCGACGTGCTTGATGGCTTCGGGATCATCGGCAAAAGGCAGCATGGTCGCGTCTTCAAATTCCGACTTGCGCTTGGGGCTGAACACCCACAAGGCCAGACCGATGAAAGCCACCATCACGACCACGGTGCCCAGGCCTCGAATCATCCCGATATCCATCAGATTCACCGTTTGCTTTTGATGATGGTGCCCAGGCCTTGCAGATAGGCCACCAGCGCGTCCATTTCGGTTTTGCCCTTCACGGCATCCTGTGCACCGGCGATGTCTTCGTCGGTGTAAGGCACGCCGAGGGTGCGCAAGACTTCCATTTTTTTCGCGGTTTCCTTGCCGTCGAGCTTGTTTTCCACGAGGAACGGGTAAGCCGGCATTTTCGACTCGGGGACCACGTTGCGCGGGTTGTACAAGTGCGCACGTTGCCAGTCATCGGAGTAACGACCGCCCACACGGGCCAGGTCCGGACCGGTACGTTTGGAACCCCACAGGAACGGGTGGTCCCAGACGCTTTCACCGGCAACCGAATAGTGGCCATAGCGTTCGGTTTCAGCGCGGAACGGGCGGATCATCTGCGAGTGGCAGCCGACACAACCGTTGGCGATGTACACGTCGCGGCCTTCCAGTTCCAGCGCCGAGCGCGGCTTCATGCCCTCGACCGGCTTGTTGGTGACGTCCTGGAAGAACAGCGGAACAATTTGGGTCAGGCCACCGACGCTGACGGCGATGACCATGAAGAAGGCCAGCAGGCCAATATTCTTCTCGACAGCTTCATGCTTCATCAGTGAGCTCCAACGACGGCAATCTTGGCGGCGGCTTCGGCTTCAACCGGATCCGACGCACGTACGGTGCGGTACACGTTGTAAGCCATCAGCAGCATGCCGCTGGCAAAGAAAGCACCGCCCAGCGCGCGGACGATGAAGCCCGGGTGGCTGGCCTGCAGCGCTTCGACGAACGAGTAGGTGAGGGTGCCGTCATCGTTGATTGCACGCCACATCAGGCCCTGGGTGATGCCGTTGACCCACATCGACGCGATGTAGAGCACGGTGCCGATAGTGGCGAGCCAGAAGTGCGCATTGATCAGCCCGGTGCTGTGCATCTGCGCCCGGCCGAACAGTTTCGGGATCATGTGGTAGATCGCGCCGATCGAGATCATTGCTACCCAACCGAGGGCGCCGGCGTGTACGTGGCCGATGGTCCAGTCGGTGTAGTGCGAGAGCGAGTTGACGGTCTTGATCGCCATCATCGGCCCTTCGAAGGTCGACATGCCGTAGAACGCCAGCGATACCACGAGGAAGCGTAGGATCGGGTCGGTGCGCAACTTATGCCAGGCGCCCGACAGGGTCATCATGCCGTTGATCATGCCGCCCCAGCTTGGCGCCAGGAGGATGATCGACATCGCCATGCCCAGCGATTGTGCCCAGTCCGGCAGGGCGGTGTAGTGCA
Source organism: Pseudomonas sp. H26/SER47-MNA-CIBAN-0231 (assembly GCF_040310465.1). Taxonomy (NCBI): domain Bacteria; kingdom Pseudomonadati; phylum Pseudomonadota; class Gammaproteobacteria; order Pseudomonadales; family Pseudomonadaceae; genus Pseudomonas; species Pseudomonas sp. H26/SER47-MNA-CIBAN-0231. The sequence continues at coordinate 260,325 of NZ_JBEOPW010000002.1, forward strand.
GGTGGTGCGGGCCGGCCCAGATATACAGGGTGATCAGCGCCCAGAAGTGCACGATCGACAGACGATAGGAGTAGATCGGGCGTTCGGCCTGTTTCGGCACGAAGTAGTACATCATCCCGAGGAAACCGGTGGTCAGGAAGAAACCCACCGCGTTGTGGCCGTACCACCACTGGATCATCGCGTCAGTGGCACCGGAGTAGGCCGAATACGACTTGAACAGGCTGACCGGCAGCGACATGTGGTTGACGATGTGCAGCATCGCGGTGACGACAATGAACGCGCCGTAGAACCAGTTGCCGACGTAGATGTGCTTGGTTTTGCGCTTGGTGATGGTGCCGAAGAACACCAGACCGTAAGTGACCCAGACAATCGCCAGCAGAATCGCGATCGGCCATTCCAGTTCGGCGTATTCCTTGGTGGTGGTGTAACCCAGCGGCAAGGTAATGATTGCGCCGACGATGACCGCTTGCCAGCCCCAGAAGGTGAAGGCCGCGAGGCTGTCGGAAATCAGTCGCGTCTGGCAGGTTCGCTGCACGACATAGTAGGAAGTGGCAAACAGTGCACAACCGCCGAAGGCGAAAATCACCAGGTTTGTGTGCAACGGGCGCAGGCGTCCAAAGCTCGTCCACGGCAGACCGAAGTTCAGTTCCGGCCAGACCAGTTGCGAGGCAATGAAGACACCGAGCCCCATGCCAAGGATCCCCCAGACCACCGTCATGATGGCGAACTGGCGGACTACCTTATAGTTATAAGCAGTCGGACTGATTGCTGTGCTCATTCTAAGGTTCCACGGTTTGGGTATTTTTATAGGGATAAAATCGGCCGCAAGTATGTATAAAGCAGGGGGTCATTGCAACGCGCCATGACCTGGGTCAATGCTTTCCAACGCTGATTCTGCGGCCTTTCCATGCGCCGCGTAGGGTCAAAAATGGCCTCTGACAAAATGTCGCAGTGCGCGTAAAAAGCCCGCAATCCGGATCGCCATCAACGGTGCCCGTTCACGGGTCGTGATCGGGGAATTGCGGGCAACCGGCGCAACAGCCGTTATCTACCTGCGTTTGCGGCGAATCCATCAGCCGGTTCACGGCGCGCATCGTTCGGGATTGATCTGGAAACCGACTTCAGCCGGTCCGCTTCGATGAAGCGTAGACCCGAATCCGGGGTTCCGAAAGGAGAGGATCCGAGGGGTGCGACAATGCGTCGCAAAGGGGCGGGAAACTGCCGCAGCGAGAAAGCTGCGGCAGTGGTGTGCGCAATCGCTATTTCTTGTTGTCTTCAGTTATCAGTTTTTCTGTGTTCAATCCGTTGCTCAGGCTGTACACATAAGCGGCAAGCAATTGCACTTTATCGTTGCCCAGCAATTCGTTCTGCGCTGGCATATGCCCCTGACGACCATGGCGAATGGTCTGTTCCAGTTGGGTCAGGCTGGTGCCATAAATGAAGCCGGCCGGGTGAGTAAGATTCGGTGCGCCCATGGCAGGGGTGCCTTGGCCAGTTGCGCCGTGGCAAGCCACGCAAGTGGTGCTGAAGGCTTGCTGCCCGGCTTGCAGATCCGCCTTGCTGTCGGCAGGTAGCGGCAGGCCGGCCAGTTCGTGGCGCACATAAGCGGCAACGTTTTTCACCCCGGCCTCACCGAGCACTTCGCCCCAGGCCGGCATTGCCGCCATCCGCCCACCCATGATGGTGGTCTTGATCGTCTCGGCATCGCCGCCCCAGCGCCAGTCGCTGTCAGCAAGGTTAGGGAAGCCGAACGCGCCCTTGGCATCCGAGCCGTGGCACACCGAGCAATTGGAGGCGAACAGACGACCGCCCATTTTCAGCGCCTGCGGATCCTTGGCCACTTCTTCCAGGGGCATGGCGGCGAATTTGGCGAAGATCGGCCCGAACCGGGCGTCCGCCTTGTTCATTTCCTTTTCCCACTCATGCACGCCGGTCCAGCCATCCTCGTAACCGGGCAGGATGCCTTTCCAGTTGCCCAGGCCCGGATACAGAATCAGATAGCCCACCGAGAACACCAGCGTGCCGGCGAACAGCATGAACCACCACTGCGGCAGCGGGTTGTCGTATTCCTCGATGCCGTCGAAGCTGTGGCCCATGGTCTGGTCGACGCTGCCCTTGGTCTCGCCCCGACGGGTGCCGATCAGCAGCCAGGTCAGGCCGATCAGGCTGCCAATGGTCAGTACGCAGATCCACGTACTCCAGAAGGTGGTCATGGCCGGGTACTCCTTGTTTCAGGGGCTGAAATTGTTTCGGGTAGTGGTTCGTCGGCGAACGGCAGCAGGCGCGCTTCGGCGAATTCCGGCGTGCGCTTGCGGTTGAATACCCACAAGGTCAAACCGACGAAGGCGACGAACACCACGACCGTGCCGAGGCCGCGGATCAGGCCTGCACTCATTTCAATGACCATGGCTCACCTCTTGCTCTTGATCGCAGTGCCGAGCACTTGCAGATAGGAAACGAGGGCGTCCATTTCGGTCTTGCCCTTGAGGCTGGCGACCGCGCCGCTGATGTCGTCGTCGGTGTACGGCACGCCGAGGGTGCGCATGGTTTTCAGCTTGGTTTCGGTGTGGCTGCTGTCGACCGCTTGGGTGACCAGCCACGGATAGGCCGGCATCTTTGATTCCGGCACAACGTTGCGCGGGTTGTACAAGTGCGCGCGGTGCCAGTCATCCGAGTAACGCGCGCCGACCCGGGCGAGGTCCGGACCGGTACGTTTCGAGCCCCACAGGAACGGGTGATCCCAAACGCTTTCGCCCGCAACCGAGTAGTGCCCGTAGCGTTCGGTTTCGGCGCGGAACGGGCGGATCATCTGCGAGTGGCAACCGACGCAGCCTTCGCGGATGTAGATGTCGCGACCTTCCAGTTGCAGCGCGGTGTAGGGCTTCATGCCTTCCACCGGTTTGTTGGTGACGTCCTGGAAGAACAGCGGGACGATCTGGGTCAGGCCGCCGATGCTCACGGCGAACACCATCAGCAGCATCAGCAGGCCGACGTTCTTTTCAATCGTTTCGTGTTTCATGGCGGACTCCTCAGGCCATCTGCGCGGCAGCGACGACATCAGCAGGCTGCGAGGCCCGCACGGTGCGCCAGGTGTTGTAAGCCATCAGCAACATGCCGCTTAAGAAAATCGCCCCGCCGATCAGCCGCACGACAAAGCCCGGATGGCTGGCCACCAGGGTTTCGACGAAGGAGTAGGTCAGCGTGCCGTCCTCGTTCACTGCGCGCCACATCAGGCCCTGGGCGATGCCGTTGACCCACATCGAGGCGATGTAGAGCACGGTGCCGATGGTCGCCAGCCAGAAATGCGCGTTGATCAGGCCAACGCTGTGCATCTGCGCCTTGCCGAAGATTTTCGGGATCATGTGGTACAGCGCGCCGATCGAAATCATCGCCACCCAGCCGAGGGCGCCGGCGTGTACGTGGCCGATGGTCCAGTCGGTGTAGTGGGAGAGGGCGTTTACCGTCTTGATCGCCATCATCGGACCTTCGAAGGTCGACATGCCGTAGAACGCCAGCGACACCACGAGGAAACGCAGGATCGGGTCGCTGCGCAACTTATGCCAGGCGCCCGAGAGGGTCATCATGCCGTTGATCATGCCGCCCCAGCTCGGTGCCAGCAGGATCAGCGACATCACCATGCCCAGCGATTGCGCCCAGTCCGGCAGCGCGGTGTAGTGCAAGTGGTGCGGGCCGGCCCAGATGTACAGGGTGATCAAGGCCCAAAAGTGCACGATCGACAGGCGATAGGAATACACCGGACGCTCGGCCTGTTTCGGCACGAAGTAATACATCATGCCGAGGAAGCCGGCGGTGAGGAAAAAGCCCACAGCGTTGTGGCCATACCACCATTGCACCATGGCGTCGGTTGCACCGGCGTACACCGAGTAGGACTTGGTGAAACTCACCGGCAACTCGAGGTTGTTGACGATGTGGAGGATCGCCACGGTGATGATGAACGCGCCGAAGAACCAGTTGCCCACATAGATGTGCTTGGTCTTGCGCTGCATGATCGTGCCGAAGAACACGATCGCGTAGGCGACCCAGACGATGGTGATCAGGATGTCGATCGGCCATTCCAGCTCGGCGTATTCCTTGGAACTGGTGTAACCCAGCGGCAGGCTGATCGCCGCCAGCAGGATCACCAGTTGCCAGCCCCAGAAGCAGAACGCGGCGATTTTCGGCGCGAACAATTGCGTCTGGCAGGTGCGTTGCACCGAATAGAAAGAGCTGGCGAAAAGCGCGCAGCCACCGAAGGCGAAGATCACCGCGTTGGTGTGCAGCGGGCGCAGACGGCCGAAACTGGTCCAGGGCAAATTGAAGTTGAGTTCCGGCCAGACCAATTGCGCCGCGAGAAAAACCCCGAGGCCCATGCCGACGATGCCCCACACCACCGTCATAATGGCGAATTGGCGGACCACCTTGTAGTTGTAGGCGGTACTGATAGAAGTGTTCATGGTTCCCCATCCACGGTTCAGCCGAAGTGAGCGCGCAAACGGCGCGAATCCTTCGCCTGGAGTTATAGGCAGACTAAAAGCGAGGCAAGCATGGACAAACAGCACAAGGCCAGTATTGACGGGGATCAATGGGCGCAGTGTGTGCTCGATCATGGATGGTTGTGGGATGCCGCTGTTGGTGAGGCTTCAGCAACGCTGATTCTGGCCCACGGGGCGGGGGCGCCGATGGATAGCGAGTGGATGAACGACATGGCTGGGCGCCTTGCCGGGCTTGGGGTCAACGTGTTGCGGTTTGAGTTTCCGTATATGGCGCAGCGGCGGGTGGATGGGGTGAAGCGGCCGCCGAATCCTGCTGGCAAGTTGCAGGATTGCTGGCGGGAGGTGTTTGCGGTTGTGCGGCGTCATGTCGCTGGGGTTTTGGCTGTTGGCGGCAAGTCGATGGGCGGGCGGATGGCGAGTCTGGTGGCGGATGAGCTGGGGGTGGATGCGTTGGTATGTCTGGGGTATCCGTTTTATGCGGTGGGGAAGCCGGAGAAGCCTCGGGTTGAGCATTTGGCTTCGTTGCGCACGCGGACGTTGATTGTGCAGGGGGAGCGGGATGCTCTGGGGAATCGCGAGGCGGTTGAGGGGTATTCGTTAGCGCCGGGGATTGAGGTGTTTTGGTTGGTGGCGGGGGATCATGATTTAAAGCCGCTGAAGGTTTCCGGGTTTACGCATGAACAGCATTTGGCTAACGCCGCGCAGAAAGTATCCGGGTTTCTCAAGGGTTGACCGAGATTCTGTTTTCCATGGAGATCGGCTCCCTTTCCCCCTCGCCCCCTTGGGGGCGGTCCGACGTTTCGGGAGGGTTGGGGTGAGGGGGTTAGCTTTTGATCTTGCTCTTGGGGGCATATCCGTTGCTTCGGGAGCTGCGGCTGGCGGTTTCGCCTGACGGCGACTTACTTTTTTACAAGCGCCTAAAAAAGTAAGCAAAAAACGCTAGCTCCTACGTTCGGCCCTCGCAGGCTCGGGTTCCTTCGCTCCGGGACTGATCCGGGCGCAGCGGCTCCGGTTTGCTCCGCTGCACCTCCTTCCGCTGTGTCTGGCTGCGCCAGACGGTCGCTACGCTCCCACCCCCGGATCAATCCCTCCACTCAGCCTTCCGACGTCGCCGGTGGATCAAGATCAAAAGCGGTACTCGAGCTTGCGCTCATTGTTGAGTGGGGCGGCTTCGCCGCGGGCAGCTGCGCTGCTTTGCTTTTCTGTGGGAGCGAGCTTGCTCGCGAAGGCGGCATGACAGCCGACCATTATCCACCGGCCGGACTCAATCCCTGTGGGAGAGCACTCGAGCTAACGCTCATTGTTGAGTGGTGCGGCTTTGCCGCGGGCAGCTGCGCTGTTTTGCTTTTCTGTGGGAGCGAGCTTGCTCGCGAAGGCGGCCTGACAGCCGACCACTATCTACCGGCCGGACTCAATCCCTGTGGGAGCTGGCTTGCCAGCGATGGCAGCCTCCAAGTCGACCAATCCCCCACTGATGTACCCGATCCAAATGTGGGAGCGAGCCTGCTCGCGAAAGCTCCCTTCCAGACGACCTCAAACCACCTGCCTGTCAGAGGCAATCCCTGCACTTAAACATCATCAAATAGCCACGTTTAAACTACACGATCCGTTACGCCATCCCGGCTACAACTTCTTGCGCTATTGCCTACGCCTACGCCAGAATCCGCCGGCTTACGCGGCTAGGCGCCGGGCTATATCGTTTGTTTGTCACTGAAAAACAGTGATGGGGTTTGGTAGCCCGCGTCGAAACCGTTGTATAGCGTCACCGTATGCAGTCCCGTTGCGGGGCTCGACTTTTATGGTGGGCATGCGTGGGGCTCCTTTGTGAGCGCCGGGTTTCCTGTTTCGACCGGTCTACCAACCTGCGTATGGCCACCACCCTTCGTTTGGTAGCGAGGGTGTTGGCTCCCAATATTCGAAACCGGAGTACGCCCATGTTCAAAGTAACCCCCAACCCGCCACCCCCCCACGACCGCGCCCTCGACCCGCAAAAAATCCAGGAAGCCACCGACCGCGCCCTCGATTACTACCTCAAACCCGAAGATCTGGCCGCTCCACCAAGCTCTCCAAAATATCGCCCGATCTATGTCGTGGACCCCACGCTGGATGACGAAACCCTGTTGGTCGAGGCCTGCGAGTCGCTTTCATACGCCCATGCCATGGCCGGTAACATCGCCAACTCGATAGGCGGCCCGGAACGCAAACCACTGCTGGCGCTGCAACAGGTGATCATGCTCAACGAACTGTTGGTCAATCGACTGCTGGATAAGCTGAAGTTGCCTCAGTAATTTCGCTGGCTTTTATGGCCTCTTCGCGAGCAGGCTCGCTCCCACAGGGGATTGGTGTCGGGCACGTAATCTGTGATCACCGCAGATCCAATTTAGGAGTGAGCCTGTTCGCGATGGCGGTCTTCGAGCCGACCAATTCCTCACGGCTGTACCTCATCCAATGTGGGAGCGAGCCCGCTCGCGAAAGCGCTCTACCGGACACCGTCATTTTCAGCAAGCAACAAAAAACCCGGAAAGCTCACGCCATCCGGGTTTTTTCATTCCAGCCATCCAATCAGCGGTTAAACCGCGCCACCAACGAATACTGGGTGTTTGCCGTCTTCGTCAGCTCTTCACTCAGCAACGCCGAGTTATGCGCCTGTTCCGAGGTCTGATCCGCCAGTTCCGAGATATTGCTGATGTTACGGCTGATCTCTTCAGCCACCGCACTTTGCTCCTCGGTCGCAGCAGCAATCTGCGTTGTCATGTCGGTGATGTTGGCCACGGCTTCGCTGATGCCGACCAGGGCCTGATCCGCTTCCAGTACCCGCGCCACGCCTTCTTCAGCCTGGCGATGGCCGGCTTCCATGGTCTGCACGGCGCTGGAGGCGGTCTGTTGCAACTTGGCGATCAGGGCATGGATCTGCCCGGTGGATTCGCTGGTGCGTTGCGCCAGTTGACGGACTTCGTCAGCCACGACCGCAAAACCTCGGCCCATTTCGCCGGCACGCGCAGCCTCGATGGCGGCGTTGAGGGCGAGCAGGTTGGTCTGGTCGGCGATGCCTTTGATCACGTCGACCACGCCGCCGATTTCGTCGCTGTCCTTGGCCAGTTGCGTCACGGTCAGGCCGGTTTCGCCGACGACCACCGACAGGCGCTGGATCGCTTCGCGGGTTTCGCCGGCGATGTCGCGGCCGCGGCCGGTCAGGCGGTTGGCTTCCTGGGTGGCGTCAGCGGTGCGCTGTACGTGGCTGGCGACTTCCTGGGTGGTGGCGGCCATCTGGTTGACGGCGGTGGCGACCTGTTCGGTTTCCACGCGCTGGCGTTCCAGACCGGTCGAGCTGTTGTGCGCCAGGGCGTCGGACTGCTTGGCCTGATCGGTCAAGTGCTCGGCGGTGTCCTGCAAGCGGGTCAGGCAGGTTTTCAGGCGTGCTTCCTGGCTGAGGATCGACATTTCCAGACGCGCCTGCGCGCCACGGCTGTCGGTGTACATCTGCGCGATCAGCGGGTCGGAGGTGGTCTGTTCGGCCAGGCGCAGCAGGCGCTTGAGCCCGCGTTGCTGCCACTGCAGGCCCATCAGGCCCAGCGGCACCGAGAGACCGGCGGCGAGAGCGAAGCCCCAATGCGAGTTCAGCGTCGCGCCGATCATGAAGCTCAGCTGGCTGACCAGAATGAACGGCAGCCAGTCCTGCAGGAGCGGCAGCCATTTGTCCGTCGAAGGAATCGCCGACTTGCCCTGGTTGATGCGTTGGTAGAGCGCTTCGGCGCGGCGGATCTGTTCGGCGGTGGGCTTGACGCGCACCGACTCGTAACCGATCACCTGATTGCCTTCGAACACCGGTGTTACATAGGCGTTAACCCAATAGTGGTCACCGGATTTGCAGCGATTCTTGACGATGCCCATCCATGGCAAGCCTTGTTTCAGTGTGCCCCACATGTGCGAGAACACCGCCGACGGCACGTCAGGGTGACGGACCAGATTGTGCGGCGCCCGGATCAGTTCCTCCCGCGAAAACCCGCTGATCTCGACAAAGTCGTCGTTGCAGTAGGTGATCACGCCCTTGGCATCGGTGGTGGAAATCAACCGTTGCTGAGCTGGAAAGGTCCGCTCGCGTTGTGTAATGGGCTGGTTGTTACGCATGGTTTTTCAATCCGCAAGGCTTTGAATGGTTGTCGGCGCCGACAGGTTTTTATTGAAGTTTTTTTTCAGATTTAAGTACGCCGTCGCAAAACCGCGCTTGCGTCAACTGGCCAGCATCGGATAGGTGAACAGGCCGAAGTGCAACAGGTTCAGGCCGAAATGGGTGGCGATCGCCGCGCCCAGTCCGCCGAAACGGTAGGCCAGACCATAGCCGACCCCGGCCAGTCCCGCCAGCAACACCCAGGTCCAGCCAGCACCCGCATGCACCAGCCCAAACAGCAGCGAGGCCAACAGCAGCGCGAGGTTGTCGCCGTAGGGCAGGTGCTTGAAGCGACGGCTCAGCCCGCCCTGTATATAGCCGCGAAACAGCGCTTCCTCGACCAGCGTCACCAGCAGCAGATTGTTCAGCACCCACAGCCAGGCCTGATCCGGCCACTTCGGCGCCCAGGCGATTACGCCGAGCAACAATGCGCCGCCGAGGGCGAGAATCACGCACAGCGTCAGGGCGAGGGCGGTGGCATAGACCGTCAGGCGCAACGAACGCCGCGCGACGATCCATGGACAGACCAGCAGCAGCCAGAAGCCCACCAGCGGTTTGTCGAGATTGAGGTACATCGCGAACGGCACGGCGTTGTCAGTGAACCGTTGCGGATTGATTACTCGGCCGTTGGCGAAGCCCGGCAGCCAGTGCATCGCCAGTGCCACGGCCAGAACGATGAACAGGCCATGGCCGAGCCAACGCGCGACCGGCACCTCTTGCTGACGCACGGCGAATGCGGCGAACAGCAAAAGCCCTACGGAGATCAACGCCAGCCAACCGAGCTGGCCGTAACTCAGGGCCAATCCATAACCGAGGCCGAGCAGCGCGAGATAAAGCCAGGGCAGCGCCTTCATGGAAAGTCCTTGTGCGAGATTTCTGGAAGGGGCTTTCTACACGGGCGAGGGAAGTGGGACAAGTGAAGGAGAGTGAGAAGCGCGACGAATAACTTGGGATCGACGTGTAGGAGCTGCCGAAGGCTGCGATCTTGAGCCTGTGGGACGCGGAGCGTCCCCGGCTGCATTCCCACGCAGAGCGTGGGAACGATCAGGTCAAAAGATCGCAGCCTGCGGCAGCTCATACAAGGGTTGTGATTGGCTGGGATATCAGCGCAGGCCCAGTTTGGCCGCCGCGCGCTCGGTAATCTCGGTACGCAACTTCAACGAAGGCGCCGCGCGCAACCGCGCCTCATCGACCACCGCGCTCGGCGCCACGTCCGGGCTCCCAGCGTTGAACGGCGGTGCCGGGGCATATTCCAGTTGCAACTGCACCAGTTGCGCCGTGTCGGCATCGACCAGTTCCGCCGCCAGCACCAAGGCGAAATCGATGCCAGCGGTAATTCCGCCACCGGTAAACAGATTGCCGTCGCGTACCACCCGATCCTTCACCGCAACCGCGCCCAGCGTCGGCAGCAACTCGTGATAGGCCCAGTGCGTAGTCGCGCGCTTGCCCTTCAGTAGACCAGCAGCGCCGAGCACCAGCGAGCCGGTGCACACCGAGGTTACGTAACGTGCCTGGGCGGCCTGGCGCTTGATGAAGTCCAGGGTCTGCTGGTCTTCCATCAACGGTCCGACACCACTGCCGCCGGGCACGCAGATTACGTCCAGATCCGGGCAATCCTCAAAGGTCGTAGTCGGTTTCAGCAGCAGGCCGGTGCTGGCCGTCACCGGCATCAGGTCCTTCCAGATCAGGTGCACCTGCACGCCGGGCAACGAGGCGAGTACGTCATAAGGGCCGGTGAGGTCGAGTTGCTGGACCTGCGGGAATAACAGAAAACCGATCTGCAGCGTCATCGTTCTTGCTCCGTTGAAAGAAGTGGACGACTGCACTGTAGGCGCGTAGGTTCTGGCGCATACGCCAATCACCCCACGAATTACGCCAAATGCCCAAAGCCATTCACGTCCTCGCGTTTGCCAATATGCAGATTCTCGATGTCACCGGGCCGTTGCAGGTGTTCGCCTCGGCCAACGATCTGGCCCGCCAGCGCGGTTTGCCGACGCCCTATGCGCCGAGCGTGATCGCCAGCGGCGGCGGGGCGGTGATGTCATCGGCGGGGTTGGCGGTGCTCGCCGAGCCGTTGCCACAAACGCCCAGCGACACCCTGATCATCGCCGGTGGCTGGGGCATTTATCCCGCCGCCGAAGACTCGCAACTGGTCGACTGGGTGCGCGAGCACGGCACTCATTGCCGGCGCGTGGCTTCGGTATGCACCGGGGCCTTTCTACTCGCGGCCAGCGGCTGGCTCGATGGTCGCCGCGTGGTCACCCACTGGACGCGCTGCGAGCAACTGGCCGCGCAGCATCCGAATCTGCGCGTCGAAGCCAATCCGATTTTCATCAACGACGGCCCGGTATGGACTTCTGCCGGGGTCACGGCAGGCATCGATCTGGCGTTGGCCATGGTCGAAGAAGACCTCGGCCGCGACATCGCCCTCGACGTCGCCCGGCACTTGGTCGTCTTCCTGAAACGCCCGGGCGGGCAGTCGCAATTCAGCGTGACGCTGGCGCTGCAACAACAGGGCAACCGCTTCGATGAACTGCACGCCTGGATCGCCGAAAACCTGACCTGCGACCTCGGCATCCCGACCCTCGCCGAACAGGCCGGCATGAGCGAACGCAGCTTCATCCGCCACTACCGCGCCGACACCGGCCAGACCCCGGCGCGGGCGATCGAATTGATCCGCGTCGAAACCGCCCGCCGACTGCTCAGCGATACCGGCCTGCCGGTGAAACGCATCGCCGCCAATTGCGGGTTTGGCAGTGAAGAGACGTTGCGGCGCAGTTTTCTGCGAGCGATTGGCGTGACACCGCAGGCTTATCGGGAGCGGTTTTCGGTCAGCGTTGCAGCAGATCCAGTATCGCCTTGAGGGTTTCCTGCGGCGCTTCTTCGGGAATGTTGTGGCCGACACCCGCCAGCACGCGCCGCTCATAGAAGCCGCTGAAATGCTCGGCATCTTCATCAATCAGCGAAGGCGGGCCGACGCCATCATCGCCACCGCACAGCGAAATGCTCGGCACGCTGATCACCGGCTGTGTGGCCAGCGCTTCCTCCATCCACTCCATCGCTGGATCGCCCGGGGCGTATCCGAAGCGATGCCGATAGGAATGAATCACCACGTCGACAAAATCAGGATTATCAAAAGCGTCAGCGGTCAGCGGGTAGCGTTCGTCCTTACGCGCCCATGTCGGCGACCACAGCCGCCAAAGCAGCTGACACAACTCCCGGCGATTCTGCTTAAGGCCCTCGACGCCACGCGGCGTGTGGAAATAGTACTGATACCAGAGCCGATGCTCGTCTTCGGGGTCCAACGGCTGTTTCGCATGGGCGATGTCCTGCACGAGGTAGCCGTCGCCGCTGACCAGCCCGCGCACTCGCGCCGGAAACAACGCCGCGACAATACACGCCGCTCGACCGCCCCAGTCATACCCACAAAGCATGGCCTGTTCGATACCCAGCGCATCCATCAGATCGAGCAAGTCCTGCGCCATCGCAGCTTGCTGGCCGGAGCGCAGGGTTTGCGCACTGTTGAACCGGGTCGGCCCGTAACCGCGCAAGTACGGCACGATGACGCGGTAGCCTCGCGCGGCCAGCGCCGGGGCGACTTCGTCGAAGGCGCGCGGGGAATAGGGGAAGCCGTGGAGCAGAATCACCGGGGCGCCGTTGTTCGGACCGTGCTGTTCGTAGGCAATGGTCAGGGTTGGGGTAAGAACGCTCTCGATCATGACGAACCACTCCGTTTGAATCGTATTCAGACACTCTGGACCTGCGAACGGACTGCGGGTCACCGCTGCGCAGGTTTCACCATGAATATGGGCCTGAGCCAGTTGTCTGGCATGCAGGCCCGTTGTGGAAACATACCTGTCGATCAGAGATCGGTCTGACAAGCGCTGGCGAAAAAGCGCTCACCGCTATGGCTGCCAGGAGCTCTTTTCGCCACTCAATTTGCGATCGAGAAAACTCGCTGCACTGATCAACGCCAGATGCGTCAGCGCTTGCGGCGTGTTGCCCAGATGCCGGCCATGGCTGTCGAACTCTTCGGCGTACAGCCCAAGCGGGTTGGCATATCGCAGCAATTGCTCGAACTCCAGGTGGGCTTTTTCCACCTGGCCGGCGCGGGCCAGGCATTCGACGTACCAGAACGAACACGCGGCGAACGCGCCTTCGGTGCCACTGAGGCCATCGATGTTGGCGTCTTCGTTGCGATAGCGATAGACCATGCCGTCGCGCACCAGGGTTTTTTCGATCGCTTCGAGGGTCGACAGCCAGCGCGGATCCTTGGCGCTGACGAAGCGCACCAGCGGCATCAGCAGCATCGAGCCATCCAGTGCGGTACCACCCTTGTACTGAACGAAATGCCCGCGTTCTTCGTTCCAGAAGTTGTCCCAGATGTCGGTGTAGATCGCTTGCCGGGTGTTATCCCAACGGGCGAACGGCGCCGGCAGCGAACGCTTGGAGGCCAGACGGATCGCCCGGTCCAGCGCCACCCAGCACATCAGCCGCGAGTGCAGGAAGTGATGGGTCTCACCGCGCATTTCCCAGATGCCGACATCTTCGCTCTGCCAGGTCTCGCAGACCTGATCGACCACCTCGCCGACGTGCCGCCAGCCTTCGTGGGAAATCGCGTCGCCGTACTTGTTGACCAGATACACGGCGTCCATCAGCTCACCGAAGATGTCGAGCTGGATTTGGTCATAAGCGCCATTACCGATGCGCACCGGTTGCGCGCCGCCGTGACCGGACAGGTGCGCGAGTTCGGTTTCCGGCAATTCCTGCTGGCCGTCGATGGCATAGAGGATGTTGAGTTTCATCGGTTTGCCGCAGCAATCGCTGACCCGTCCGCGCAGCCACTGCATGTAATGGTTGGCCTCGTCGACAAAACCCAGGCGCATGAACGCGTAAACGGTGAACGAGGCATCGCGGATCCATGTGTAGCGATAGTCCCAATTGCGCTCGCCGCCGGGAGTTTCCGGCAGGCCGAAGGTGGCGGCGGCAAGGATCGCACCGTGGCGGCGTGAGGTCAGCAGTTTCAGGGCGAGGGCGGAGCGGTTGACCATTTCCCGCCAGCGCCCGCGATAGTTGGATTGGCCGATCCAGCCCCGCCAGTATTTGAGGGTGCGCTGCATGCACAATTCGGCGGCGCCTTCGGCAAAGCGTGGGTCGTCGCTGCCGCCGAGCATGAATGCGGCGGTTTCGTTGTGCTCGAGGGTGAACTGCGCGACGGCGGCTTGCGCGTCGATTTGCAGCGCCTGATCCGAGGCAAGGCGTATCGACGGCTGGCCAGCGGCGTGGAACGTCACGTCCTTGACGTCCATCTCTGCCCGGGTGTCGGCGCGACCGTAGTCGTGGCGCACCGCGCAACGCAGGTTGAACGTCGCCGAGCCGCTGACCACGCGCACCCGGCGCATCAGCAGGGGCAGGGCGTCGACATCATCACCGATGGGCAGCAGATCGGTGATTTCCACCACCGCGTGTTCGCTCAGCCAGCGGGTCTGCAAGACGTTGGTGTCGGGCAGGTAAATCTGTTCGCGGCGCGCATCCGGCAAGTCTGGCGCGAGCTGGAAAATCCCTGCTTCAGGGGTATCGAGCAGCGAGCAGAAGATCGTCGGGCTGTCGAACTCCGGCCAGCAGAAAAAATCCACGCTGCCCTTGTCGTTAACCAGTGCGGCGCTGCGCATGTCGCCGATGATGCCGTGGGCACCGATGGGACTTTGTTGTTCCATTTCAGGCTCAGCCATTGCCGCGAAACTCCGGATAGAGGCTCATCCCGCCATCGATGAACAGGGTGGTGCCGACGATGTAATCGGACAGGTCGGAAGCGAGGAAAACCACTGCGTTGGCAACGTCCTCGACATCGCCAATGCGCCCGTAGGGAATCAGCTCAAGAAGTTTGTCGCCGGCCGCGCCTTCAGTGGCTTCTGTGTTGATGGCCGTGCTGATCGCACCGGGCGCGATGCTGTTGATACGGATGCGCTGGTGGCTGACTTCCTGAGCGAGGCTCTGCATCAATTGATCGACGCCGCCCTTGGACGCCGCGTAATTGACATGCCCGGCCCATGGAATGCGCTGGTGCACCGAACTCATGTGAATGATCTTGCCCGCCGCGCGCGACACGCCTTCGCGCAAGCCCTGACGCTGGAAAATCCGCAACGCCGCCCGTGCGCAGAGGAACTGCCCGGTGAGGTTGACGCCGATCACCGTGTTCCAGTCGTCGAGCGTCATGTCCACGGCGGCAGCGTCTTTTTGCAGGCCGGAATTGGCCACCAGAATATCCAGCGAGCCGAAGGCTTCGACGGTCTCGGCGAACAGCCGCTCGACATCTTCTTCTTTTGAAACATCCGCGCCGATGGCGAGGGCCTTGCCGCCTTCGGCGTTGATCTGTGCAGCCAGTTCTTCGGCGGGTTCGGCGCTGCTGTTGTAGTTGATCACGACCGCAGCGCCGGCCGCAGCGAGTGCCTTGGCGGCGGCATGGCCGATGCCGGAGCTGGCGCCCGTGACCAGCGCCACCTGATGAGCGAGGGAAATCTGCATGACGATTCGCGCCTTGGTTCCAGAGACTTAAGTAGCTGACTGATGGCAGACGCTGAGAGTTCATTTGCTGGAAGCGGTGATTGCGCTGGCCCCTTCGCGAGCAGGCTCGCTCCCACAGGGGACGGCATTTCGAATGTGCGAGCGAAGGGGCCTTCACAGACCGCTAACAATTGCGCGCTTCCACGGCATTCAAGGCTATGGCAACTTGGCCGCCCCTGATGAGGCTGCAATCGATGGCAAACCCCTATCGCGAATTGTTCACCGCCCCCGGTGCCCGTGCGTTTGTGCTGGCCGGGATGCTGGCGCGCATGCCGATTTCCATGACCGGCATCGGCCTGATCACCATGCTTGCGCAGTTGAACGGCGGTTATGCGCTGGCGGGTGCGGTGGCGGCGACGTTTGCCTTGGCCACGGCGTTTTGCGCGCCGCAGGTATCGCGGTTGGTGGACCGTTACGGGCAGGGGCGGGTGCTGCCGATCGCAGCGCTGACCGGTGGCGGCGGGTTATTGATGTTGCTGCTGTGCACGCGTGTGCAGGCGCCGGACTGGACGTTGTTCGTCTTCGCCGCGCTGGCCGGGTGCATGCCGAGCATGTCGGCGATGGTGCGGGCGCGCTGGACCGAGATCTATCGTGGCCAGCCGCAATTGCAGACGGCGTATGCGCTGGAGTCGGTGCTTGACGAAGTGTGTTTTATCGTCGGGCCGCCGCTGTCGGTGGGCCTGTCGGTCGCGGTGTTTCCCGAGGCCGGGCCGCTGGCGGCGCTGTTGGCCCTGGCCATCGGCGTGACGGCGTTTGTCGCCCAGCGCAGCACCGAACCACCGGTGCACGCGCAGGAGTCGCAGCATCAGGGCTCGATCATTCGCTCGACCGACGTGCAATGGCTGCTGGCGTTGATGCTGGCGATGGGCGTGATCGTCGGAGTCATCGATGTGGTCAGCGTCGCTTTCGCTCAACATCAGGGCCAGCCGGCAGCGGCGAGTATTGTTTTGTCGGTGTACGCGATCGGCTCATGCCTGGCCGGCATCGCCTTCGGTGCGATGCGTTCGAAACTGCCATTGCCGCGCCTGTTTCTCTACGGCGGCGTGGCGACGGCGGTGACCACGCTGCCGCTGCTTTTGGCGAGCAACATCCTTGGCTTGTCGATCGCGGTATTTATCGCCGGGCTGTTCTTTTCGCCGACGCTGATTGTGGCAATGGCGTTGATCGAACGCATCGTGCCGCCGGCCAAACTGACCGAAGGCCTGACCTGGCTGGTGACCGGACTGAGCATCGGCGTGGCGATCGGCGCCGCCGGTTCCGGCGCGCTGGTCGATGCGTTTGGCGCGCGCAGCGGATTCTGGCTGGCGATTGCGGCGGGGGCGGTGGTGCTGATTTCCGCGTTTCAAAGTTTCCGTCACTTGAAATAAAAATCCTGTTGTAGGAGCTGACGAGTGCAACGAGGCTGCGATCTTTTGACTTTGACTTTGACTTTGACTTTGACTTTGACTTTGACTTTGACTTTGGATTTTGAAGATCAAGATCAAGATCAAAAGATCGCAGCCTCGTTGCACTCGTCAGCTCCTACGCTCCTACAGGAAATGGGGTTACCAGCCGCGTCCTGAGTTGACCCAGAAGTTGACGGATAGCGACGTCGACACCGACTCCACCTGATGGAACCAGCCCTCGGGCAGGAACAGCAGATCCCCAGCCTCCAGTGTCACCTGCAAAAACGCCACCTCCCGCGCTGCCGGGAAGCGTTCATAGTCCGGCGCATCGGGGTTGAAATCGCAGCCATCCAGGCCACCCTTGGGCGCGGTCGACCAGGTGCCCAGTGCCTCGCGGTGATGCGGCGCGGCAAGGGTGAATTTTTTCTGCCCCCAAACCTGGGCGAAGAGGTTGTCGGTATCATCGCGGTGCAATGGCGTCAGCGTGCCCTTGGGGCCGATCCAGATACGTGGCGGAATGAACAGCGACGTGTCGAAGTAGGGCGGGTACTGGATCTGCTGCAACAACTGCGCGGGCAGGATGTTGTTGCCCATGTACGCCGGCGGCTCGCCGTCCGCGCCTTTGACTGCCGGGCTGTCCAGTGAGGCGATGAACTCGGCCATCGAGGTCGAGCGGAAATCACGCTCGGTGGAAAAGGTCTTCTTCACGTAATCGCCATGACGGGTGATGCCCTGCAGTTCGGCGAAATGCACCAGCGACTCCTCGCGGCTCAGGCTGAACAGTGGCCAGTCGTGCAGGGCATTGCTGATCACCAACGGAATGCCGTTGGGCAGATACCGGGTTTCGAATTCGTGCCGGCTCAACTCGGCGCGTGTGCGACGTTCGACGCTGGTCTGGCGAGGCAGCGCGGCAGTGAGCTTTTCGCTGAAGCGCGGTGGCGTCGGGTAGCGCTTGTTCATGTCGACCTTTTCCACCGTGCCGCCACCCTGGCGGGCGTGGTCGATAATTTGCGGCAACATCGTCGCCAGGCCCATGTTGCCGCCGATCTTCAGGCGCCCGCTGGCGAACAGTTCCTCGACGTTGACCACGCCGGCCATGATCCCGAGAAAATCCTTTTCAGCGACTTCGATGGTCACGTCCGGACGCGGGTGGCGCCCGGCTTCCGTGCGCCGGCTGGACTTGATGTCATACCAGTACGCCTGTTGCGCGCTGAAAATGAACTGGAAAACCCCCTCGATGCCGACCGCGCCGGCGTTGGCGAACAACTTGCCCAGAATGCTCTGCAGGTCCACGGTGATTCCCTCGCGATTGTTGTTTTTTTCCTGAACAGGCAACGAGCGGCTGGCGGCGGAATTTAGCGGCCGGGCGACTAATTTGTCCGGCCAGTGATCCGTCTTTCTTGCAGACACATTTTTCAAGGAAAGCGCGGTGACCAAGCTGACATTGCTGTGCCTGCCCTATTCGGGCGCCAGCGCCATGGTTTACAGCCGCTGGCGGCGTCAACTGCCAACGTGGCTGCAATTGCAACCGGTGGAACTGCCGGGGCGTGGCGCGCGGTTCGATGAGCCCCTGCAAACCGACATGCGCGCACTGGCGCGGCAACTGGCGCGCGAGCACAAGCCGGGGCTGCAAGGCCCTTATGCGTTGTTCGGGCATAGCCTCGGTGCGTTGCTCGCCTGCGAACTGGCCCATGCCTTTCGCGAGTCGGGTGTGCCGGAGCCGCTGGCGCTGTTCGCCTCCGGCACCGCCGCACCGTCCATGCGTAGCGATTACGACCGCGGCTTTGCCGAACCGCGCAGCGATGCAGAGCTCATCGAACAGTTGCGCACCTTTCAGGGCACCAGCGAAGAAATCCTCGCCAATGAGGAATTGATGAGCCTGACCCTGCCGGTGCTGCGCGCCGATTTCATGATGTGCGGCCGCTTTACGCCTGCCGAGCGGCCCCCGCTCAATTGCCCGGTGCACGTGCTCGGTGGCAAGGAAGACCGCGCCACCACCGAACAGCTGATCGGCTGGAGCAAGGAGACCCTGGGCAGTTTCTCGGTGGATATGATGACCGGCGGGCATTTCTTCATTCATGAACATGAAGCGCGGGTCATTCGCACGATCAAGAGCCATCTGGAAGTGCATCACCGACGCCTTGCGCAGGCCGTGCAACCGGCGTTCTGAGACGCGCCTCATCTATCATTTTCAGGAGGCCAGTCATGGCTGTTGCTCTGGGGTTTTCCGTGCGGCCGTTGCTGCCGCAGCGCGGACGTTTGCCGCTGTTGGTCGAGGCGGGCGATGCCGACACCGATCTGTTGGCGGTATTCGATGAATTGAAGGCCTTGGTCGACGAGCATTTGCTGCGCGACGGTGGCGTGCTATTTCGCGGTTTTCGCCTCGATGGCGCCGAGCAGTTCCGCCAGTTCGCCGCGAATTTCGGCCATCCGCTGCTGAACTACGAGTTCGGCTCGACGCCGCGTACCAACGTCACCCAAGGCGTGTACACCTCCACCGAATACCCGGCGCACCAGAGCATTCCGCTGCACAACGAACAGGCCTATTCCCGCGACTGGCCGATGAAGATCTGGTTCTACAGCATGATCGCCGCCAGGTCCGGCGGCGAGACGCCGATTGCCGACAGCCGCGAAGTGTACCGGCGCATCCCCGTGGCGATCCGCGAGCGGTTCGTCAGCAAAGGCCTGATGTACGTGCGCAACTTCGGCAATGGCCTCGATGTGGCGTGGGAAGACGTGTTCAACACCGAAGACCGTGAAGTCGTCGAGGCCTACTGCAAGGCCCACGGCATTGTCTGCGAATGGAAGGACGACGGTGAGCTGCGCACGCGGCAGACCTGTCAGGCGGTGGCGGTGCACCCGGTGACCGGCGACCACGTCTGGTTCAATCAGGCGCACCTGTTTCACATCTCCAACCTGCCAGCGGACGTGCGCGAAAGTCTGCTCGATATCGTTGACGAAGAAGACCTGCCACGTAACGTCTACTACGGCGACGGCTCGCCGATCGAAGACGAAGTGCTGGCGCAGATTCGTGCGGTGCTCGACGACTGTGCGATCAGTTTTCCCTGGCAGGAGGGCGATGTGCTGATGCTCGACAACATGCTTTCGGCGCACGCGCGCTCACCGTTCGAAGGGCCGCGCAAAGTCATCGTGGCGATGGCCGAGGGGCATTCGCAGGACGTGCGCTGACCTGTTCGCACCCCTTCAACTCAAATGCCGAATCCGGGCCTGTACCGGCTTCGGCATTTGTCTGTCTGGCCTTTGTACCGTCGGGCCGTGATTGCCGCTGGCGCGCTAAATCATTGCGCGGGCCATTCGTTCTTGTTGATACGACCGGGTCTCCAGGTCACGCCGCCGATCAGCAAGGACTCCACGCATGAATGCCGCAGACGCACAGAAACTAGCCCGCCGCTTTATCGAATTGCCCCAGGACAAACGCCGTCTGTTCCTCGCCGGCATGGCCCGCGAGGGCATCGATTTTGCGCAGCTGCCCATTACCGCCTGCGACGGCATCGCCGAGCGTGATGGCCTGTCTTACGCGCAGCAGCGCATGTGGTTTCTCTGGCAACTGGAGTCGAGCAGCGCAGCCTACAACCTGCCGATGGCGGTGCGTCTGGATGGCGATCTGCAAGTCGAAGCATTGGAGCAAGCCTTCAGCCGTTTGGCGGCGCGCCACGAATGTTTGCGCACCACCTTCGGCCAGGACGGCGAGCGGGCCTTCCAGCGTGTGGCCGAACCTAAGCAACTGAAACTACCCGTGACTGACCTGAGCGAGTTGCCCCAAGCCAAGCGCTGGCCGCTGGCTCAGCAGCACATGATGGCCGAGGCGACCCAGGCCTTCGACCTGCAGAACGGCCCGCTGCTGAGTCTGCGGCTGTTGCGCCTGGCCGCGCAGGAACATGTGTTGCTGCTGACCCTGCATCACATCATCGCCGACGGCTGGTCGATGAACATTCTGATCGACGAATTCATGCGCACTTACGACGCGTTGGTGGCCGGGCGTGAACCGACGCTGGCGCCCTTGACCGTGCATTACCGCGACTATGCGCTGTGGCAGCGCAGCTGGCTGGAGGCCGGTGAGCGCGAGCGGCAACTGGACTACTGGCGCACGCAACTGGGCGACGAACATCCCGTGCTGGAGTTGCCCACCGATCGGGCCTATCCGGCGCAGTCCAGCCATCAGGGCGCACGCCTGGAAACGGTGATCGACGCTGCCCTGCGCGAAGAGCTGAAAAACCTTGCCCAGCGTCAGGGCGTGACCTTGTTCGTGGTGTTGCTGGCAGCGTTCAAGACCGTGTTGCATCGCTACAGCGGCCAGACCGATATTCGTGTCGGCGGGCTGATTGCCAACCGCACCCGCAGTGAAACCGAAGGGCTGATCGGCTTCTTCGTCAACACGCAGATCCTGCGCAGCGTGGTCACCGCACAAACGCCGTTCACCGAGTTGCTGCAGAACCTGCGCCAGGCCGCCCTCGGCGCCCAGGCCCATCAGGACCTGCCGTTCGACGCCTTGATCGAAGCCCTGCAACCGGCGCGCAGCCAGAGCCACAATCCGCTGTTTCAAGTGATGTTCAACCACCAGCCGCTGGTCACCGATTTGCACCAGGCGCAACTCGCTTCAGGCTTGCGCGTGGGTTATCTGAGCGAAGAACAACTGGCCGGCAGCGCTCGGCAACACGCGGCCACCAGTGACCTGATGCTCGACACCCGCGAGGAGGGCGAGCAACTGTTTGCTGCCTTCACTTACGCCACGGATATTTTTGATGCCTCAACCATCGCCGCGCTGGCCGGGCATTGGCGCAACATTCTCCAGTCGGTGTGCCGCGACCCGCAGCAGTTGATCGGCGAGGTGGCGATGCTCGCCGACAGCGAACGCCACGGGTTGATCCAGGCCACCGCGCCAGCGCCTCGTTTCACTAGCGTGCAAAGCCTGTTCGAAGCGCAAGTCGCACGGACTGCGCAAGCGCCGGCGGTGCTGTTGGCCACTGCCCCTGCACCGGCATTCAGCTACGACGAACTCAACAGCCGCAGCAATCGCTTGGCCCATCAATTACGCGCACAGGGTGTCGGCCCGGACGTGCTGGTCGGCGTCGCGCTGGGACGTTCACTGGAACTGGCTGTGGCGCTGCTGGCGGTGCTCAAGGCTGGCGGTGCCTATGTACCGCTGGATCCGCAAACCCCGGCCGAACGCTTGCGCCATGTGCTCGCTGACAGTGGTTTGCAACTGTTGCTCAGTGATCAGCAAAGCCTCGCCAAGCTGCCGCCACTGGATGGCATCGAGTGCCTGTGTCTGGAGCAATTGCCCGACAGCGAGCAGAGCGACAACCTGCCGGTCACGGTCGAGGCTGACAACCTCGCTTACGTGATCTACACCTCTGGCTCCACCGGGCGGCCGAAAGGCGTGGCGGTCAGTCATGGCGCGCTCAGCGAGTTCATCGCCCGCGCCATCGACTACAGCGATCTGCGCGAAGGCGACCGGGTTCTGCAATTCGCCACCAGCAGTTTTGATGGCTTCGTCGAGCAGTTTTTCCCACCGCTGTGCCACGGCGCCAGCGTGGTCATGCGCGACGCGCCGTTGTGGGACAGCGCGACTTTGCATCAGGTCATCCACGATCAGGGCATCACTCTGGCCGACCTGCCGGCGGCTTATTGGTATTGGCTGGTGCAGGAATACGCGGCGAAACCCCCGGCAAGTTTCGGCGCACTGCGGCAGATTCACGTTGGCGGCGAAGCCATGGCGGTGGACGGTTTGCGCTTGTGGCAACAGGCCGGGCTCGGCCATGTGCGCCTGCTCAACACCTACGGCCCGACCGAGGGCACGGTGGTCTCGACGATTCATGACTGCACCGCGCTGACCGCCCAAGACGTGTCGTGGCGCGGCATGCCGATCGGCCACGCACTGGCAGCGCGGCGTCTGTACGTGCTCGACGATGATCTGAACCTGCTGCCGCAAGGTGCGGTGGGCGAGTTGTACATCGGTGGGCCGGGGCTGGCGCGCGGTTATCACCGTCAGCCGAGCCTCAGCGCCGAGCGGTTCATCGCCGACCCTTTCGCCGATGGCCAGCGCCTGTACCGCACCGGCGACCGTGCGCGGCTGCGCGGCGATGGCGCGCTGGAATATGTCGGCCGGGTCGATCATCAGGTGAAGATTCGCGGCTTCCGCATCGAACTGGGCGAGATCGAATCGCGCCTGCAGCAATCTCCGGGCGTTCGCGAGGCAGTGGTGCTGGCGGTGCCATTCGCCGGCGGTGCGCAACTGGTCGCTTACGTGGTGACAGAACCTGCGGTGCTCGCCAGCGCGGCGACGCAAGCGGCATTCCGTCAGCAGACCCGCGCTGCGCTGCAAGCCAGCCTGCCGGATTACATGGTGCCGGGGCATCTGCTGTTGCTGGCGAACCTGCCGCTGACGCCGAGCGGCAAGCTCGACCGCAAGGCCTTGCCGACGCCGGATCCGGCGCAGTTGCAGGGCGATTACCGCGCTCCGCAATCGCCGGCCGAGCAGTGTCTGGCGCAGGTCTGGGCCGAGGTGCTGCACGTGCCGCGTGT
The DNA here is from genome assembly GCF_040310465.1 of Pseudomonas sp. H26/SER47-MNA-CIBAN-0231. NCBI lineage: Bacteria > Pseudomonadati > Pseudomonadota > Gammaproteobacteria > Pseudomonadales > Pseudomonadaceae > Pseudomonas > Pseudomonas sp. H26/SER47-MNA-CIBAN-0231. Next base: position 283,481 of record NZ_JBEOPW010000002.1, read on the forward strand.
GGGCCTGGACGATCACTTTTTTGAACTGGGCGGCCATTCGTTGCTGGCCGCGCAGGTGATTGCCCGGGTCAAGGAGCAGATGGGCGTGGTGCTGCCGCTGCGCAGCCTGTTCGAAAAACCGCTGCTGGCGGATCTGGCCGAGGTGCTCGGGCAACTGGCCGAGGTGAGCGGCGACGACGACTGGTCCGACCTGGATCAGTTCATGAATGCTTTGCAAGGAGAAGAAGTATGAGCGGCACGATGGCGGAACGTATTGCAAAAAGGTTCGTCGGCCTGCCGCTGGAACAGCGTCGGCTGTTTCTGGCCAAATTGCGCGAGGAGGGCAAGGATTTCAGCCTGTTGCCGCTGCCGGTCAGCCGCCACGACTGTGCGCAGATTCCCCTGTCGTTTGCGCAGCAGCGTCTGCTGTTCCTGTGGCAACTGGAACCGCACAGCGCCGCATACAATATGGCCGCTGGCTTGCGTCTGAAAGGCCGGCTGGATGAGTCGGCCCTGAGCCGCTCGTTCGACCATCTGCTGGCGCGCCATGAAGTGTTGCGCACGGTGTTTCACACCGACGGCGATCAAGCGCATCAGCTGATTCTCGAGCAGCAAAGTATTGCGCTGCAACGCTTCGATCTGACCGGTACCGCCGCGCAAGAGCGCGAAGAACTGCTCGCGCAACACGTGCAAGACGTCACCGCGCAACCGTTCGATCTGCGCCACGGCCCGCTGTTGCGCGCCAGCCTGTTTGCTTTGGCCGACGATGAGTTCGTGCTGGTGGTGAGCATGCATCACATCGTCTCCGATGGCTGGTCGATGGACGTCATGGTCAAGGAATTCGTGCAGTGCTATCAGGCGTTCAGCCTGCAGCGCGAGCCGCAATTGCCGGCGCTGCCGTTGCAGTACGCCGACTATGCGATCTGGCAGCGGCGCTGGCTGGAGGCCGGCGAGGGCGAGCGCCAGCTCGACTACTGGCGTCAGCAATTGGGCGACGAACATCCGCTGCTGGAAGTGGCAGCGGACTTTGCCCGACCGCTGACGCAAAGCTTTGCAGGACAGACCCTGAGCTTTGATTTCGGCACCGACCTGTCGCAACAGCTCAACGTTTTTGCGCGCAGCCAGGGCATCAGCCTGTTCATGCTGGTGCTGGCCGGGTTCTCGCTGTTCCTTTCGCGTCTGGCCGGCGAGCGCGACATTCGTGTCGGCGTGCCGAATGCCAACCGTGGCCGCGCCGAAGTCGAGGGACTGATCGGTTTCTTCGTCAACACCCAGGTGCTGCGTTGCCAGGTCGATGAGCGCGGCAGTTTCGCCGATTTGCTCGCGCAGGTGCGTGAAGCGGCGTTCGGCGCACAGGCACATCAGGAGTTGCCGTTCGAGCAACTCGTCGACGAATTGGTCGCCGAACGCACCCTGGGCCACAACCCGCTGTTCCAGGCCAAGTTCAACCAGAACGTCGGCATGCAGAAACAACGCTCGATGGCCTTGCCCGGCCTGACCGTCAGCGAATACCCGCTGGCCAAGGACGGCACGCACTTCGATCTGGCCTTGGATATCACCGACGACGGCGCGCTGATCCACGGCCAGATGACCTACGCCAGCGATCTCTATCGGGCGGAAACGGTCGCCGGTTTTGTGCCGATGTTGCTGGATCTGTTTACCCAGTTGCTCGACTCGCCGCAGGCGCCATTGCACATGGTGGCGACGCCACGGCCTGCTGCGCTTGCCAGCCAACGCGAACCGGCGTTGACGGTGTTGCAGCACTGGGCGCGTGAAGTGGCCCGGCAGCCGCAGGCGTTGGCCGCTCGGGATCTCAAGCAAACGGTGACTTTCCAGGCGCTGGATGAGGAGGCCAATCGTCTCGCCCATTATTTGCGTGCGCAGGGCGTCGATGTCGGCGACCCGGTGGCGGTGCTGCTGGAACGTTCGCTGGACTGGCTGACTTGCCTGTTGGCGATTCTCAAGGCTGGCGCGGTGTACATGCCGCTCGACGTCAAGGCGCCAAGCGCGCGCCTGCAACAGATGCTCGGTGCTGCGCAGGCGCAGGCGCGGGCGCTGATCGGCGCTGAAGGCGACGCACGGCTCAGCGAACTGGCGGGTGAGGGCTGTCAGGGTCTGGAGTTTGCACCGGGGCAATGGCACTCGCTGCCGACGTCCGCGCCTGAGCTGACGCTGCATGCGCAGTCGCCGGCCTACGTGATTCACACCTCCGGTTCCACCGGGCAACCCAAGGGCGTGCTGGTCAGCCACGGCGCACTGGGTAGTTATGTGCGCGGCGTACTCGAACGTCTGGCGCCGGCGCCGGAGGCGAGCATGGCGCTGGTCTCGACCATCGCCGCCGACCTTGGCTTCACCGTGCTGTTCGGCGCGTTGTGCTCGGGCCGACTGCTGCATGTACTGCCGGAAGAACTCGGCTTCGACCCGGACCGCTTTGCCGAATACATGGCCCGTCATCGCGTTGGCGTGCTGAAAATCGTTCCCGGGCATCTCGCCGCGCTGTTGCAGGCGGCCAAGCCTGCCGATGTGCTGCCGGAACACGCACTGATCGTCGGCGGCGAAGCCTGTTCGCCGGCGCTGGTCGAGCGTGTGCAGCAACTTAAACCGGGCTGTCGCCTGATCAATCACTATGGCCCGAGCGAAACCACCGTGGGCGTGCTGACCCATGAGGTCGAAGAGCTCGCCGCGCAGGCGCGCAGTGTTCCAATCGGCACAGCGCTGGCCGGTGCCCATGTCTATGTGCTCGACGATGTGCTCAACCCGGTGGCCGATCAGGTTGCCGGTGAGTTGTACATCGGTGGCGATAGCGTTGCCCTTGGCTACCTGAATCAGCCGGGGCTCACCGCTGAGCGTTTCCTGCCTGATCCGTTTGGGAACCCCGGCGCGCGGGTGTACCGCAGTGGCGACCGGGTCCGGCGCAATCGCGAACAGGCGCTGGAGTTCATCGGTCGTGCCGACGATCAGGTCAAAGTGCGCGGCTACCGTGTGGAGCCTGCGGAAGTCGCGCGGGTGTTGCTCAGCCTCGACGGTGTCAGCGAAGCCGCCGTGCTCGCGCTGTCACTGGATGACGACCCGGCGCGCCTGCAACTGCTGGCGTGGTGCGTGCCGGCAGTGGGCGCGAAGGTGCAGGCGCAGGATCTGCGCGAGCAATTGCAGGCGCGGCTGCCGGATTACATGGTGCCGGCGCAGTTGCTGTTGCTGGAAAAGCTGCCGCTGACTGCCAACGGCAAGCTCGACAAGCGTGCCTTGCCAGTGCCCGGCGTGGTCAGCCAGCAGTTCATCGCGCCGGTCGGTGAGATCGAGGAAAAACTCGCCGCGATCTGGGCCGAAGTGCTCAAGCTCGAGCGGGTCGGCAGCAGCGATAACTTCTTCGAACTGGGTGGCGACTCGATCCTCAGCTTGCAGATCATCGCCCGGGCCAAGCGCCAGGGCATCAAGCTCAGCCCCAAGCAGTTGTTCGAAAAACAGACCATCGGCCAATTGGCTGCCGTGGCCAGACTGATCGAAGCCAAACCGGCTGCCGTCGAGGCACCAGTGGCTCGCGGGCCGTTGCCGTTGCTGCCGATTCAGGTGCGTTTCTTCGAGACGCCGATTGCCCAGCGCCAGCATTGGAACCAGTCGGTAATGCTGCAACCGACCCTGGCGCTGGACGCCGTGCATTTGCGCAAGGCGCTGGCGACGTTGGTCGAACAGCACGAGGCCTTGGCCTTGAGCTTTGTGCAGTCGGGCGATAGCTGGCAGGCGTTGCCGCAGGCTCAGCGCGATGCCGAACTGCTTTGGCTACGCGAACTGGACAGTCTTGATGCCTTGCCGGCCGTGGCCGACGCGGCGCAGCGCAGCCTCGATCTGCAACGCGGGCATTTGCTGCGCGCGGTGCTGGTCACTCTGCCGAATGCCGAGCAGCGCTTGTTGCTGGTGATTCATCATCTGGTGGTCGACGGCGTGTCGTGGCGCATTCTGCTTGAGGACTTGCAGCAGGCTTACCAGGCATTGGCGGCGGGGACGGCGCCGGTGTTGCCGGGCCAGAGCAGTTCGCTGCACAACTGGGCCGAGCAGTTGCATCGTTATGCGCAGAGTGAAGCGCTTGCCGGCGAACGCGATTATTGGCGCGAAACCCTGGCGGCTGACTCGGCACTGCCACGGGATTTCGCCGTGGACAGCCAGACCCGCGCCCAGGCCGCCCGCGCCAGTACGCGCCTGAGCCAGACATTGACCGACAAGCTGCTGAAAGTCGCCCCGGCGGCTTATCGCACGCAGATCAACGACCTGTTGCTGACGGCTTTGGCGCGGGTGCTGTGTGACTGGAGCGAACAGCCTTCGGTGTTGATCCAGCTCGAAGGCCATGGTCGTGAAGACCTGTTCGACGACATCGACCTGAGCCGCACGGTCGGCTGGTTCAGCAGCCTGTTCCCAGTGCGCCTGACTCCGCAGGCCAATCCCGCTGCGTCGCTGTGCGCGATCAAGGAGCAACTGCGCGCCGTGCCGGGCAAAGGCATCGGTTATGGCGTGCTGCGTTACCTCACGCGTGCAGCCGAGTTGCAGACGCTGGCGCAACCACGGGTGACCTTCAATTACCTCGGTCAGTTCGACGGCGCGTTCAGTGCCGAGCAAGGCGCGTTGTTCCTGCCAAGCGCTGACAGCACCGGCGCCAATCAGGATGGGCAAGCGCCGCTGGGCAATTGGCTGAGCGTCGACGGACAGGTTCTCGGCGGTGAGCTGGAACTGACCTGGACCTTCGGCAGCGGCATGTACCGCGCCGAGACCATCGAGGCGTTGGCCGAGGCCTATCGCCGCGAACTGCAACGCCTGATCGAACATTGCTGCGCGAGCGGGGCAGGTGGCGTGACTCCTTCGGATTTCAACCTCGCCAACCTGACCCAGGCGCAGCTGTCGGCATTGCCGATGGCGCCGCGTGACATCGTCGATCTGTACCCGCTGTCGCCGATGCAGCAAGGCATTCTGTTCCACAGCCGCAACGAGCCGGACAGCCCGGCCTACACCACTCAGCTGCGCGTCGACGTCGAGCAGCTCGACGCCCAGCGCTTCCGCCAGGCCTGGCAGCAGACCCTCGATGCCCACGACATTTTGCGCACGGCGTTCGTCTGGCCGCAGGATGCCGCCGCGCCGGTGCAGGTGGTGCGCAGCCGTGTGCAGATGCCGTGGCAAGTGCAGGACTGGCGCGGGCGCGATGATCTTGATTCCGCGCTTGATCATCTCGCCGCTGAAGATTTGCAACGTGGCTTCGATCTGCTCGACGCGCCGCTGTTGCGCGTGACGCTGGTGCGCATCGATGAACACACCCATCACCTGATCTACACCTGCCATCACATCCTCATGGACGGCTGGAGCACTTCGCAGTTGTTCGGCGAAGTGCTGCAACGCTACGCCGGCATCGTGCCGAGCGCAGGGCAGGGGCGTTATCGCGATTACATCGAATGGCTCGGCCAGCGTGATCAGCAAGCCAGTCGGCAGTTCTGGCGCGCAGCGCTGGCGGACATTGAACAGCCGACGCGACTGGCCAGTGCCATGCCGGTCAGGCACGCGGCCAGCGGCTATGCCGATCACCAGCATGTGTTCAGCGAATCGCTGACCGCCGAACTGAACCGCTTCGCCCGCGAGCAGAAAGTCACCCTTAACACGCTGGTACAAGCGGCGTGGCTGCTGCTGTTGCAGCGTTATACAGGCCAGGATCACGTAGCGTTCGGCGCGACTGTCGCCGGGCGGCCAACCGATTTGCCGGGTGTCGAGCAGCAGATCGGCCTGTTCATCAACACCTTGCCGGTGGTGGCGGCGCCATCGCCGGAGATCGGCGTCAGCCAATGGCTGCAACAGGTGCAAGACCTCAACCTGGCCTTGCGCGAGCACGAACACACGCCGCTGTATGACATTCAGCGCTGGGCCGGGGCGGGTGCCGGCGCGTTGTTCGACAGCATTCTGGTGTTCGAAAACTACCCGATGGCCGAGGCCTTGGCGCAGGGCCCGCAGACGGGTCTGAAGTTCTCGGCAATCCGCCGGCAGGAGCAGACCAACTATCCGCTGACGCTGGTGGCGGTCACCGGCCGCGAGCTGAGTCTGGGCGTAAGTTACGATCAGGCCAGTTTCGACGCTCAAGCGATCCGCGCGTTGAGTGCGCAGCTGCAAGGCCTGCTCGAGCAGTTCCTCGCCGAAGCCACGCAGCCGCTGGGTGCGCTGCAACTGCTCGCCGAGCCACAACGGCAACAAGCGATCGAGTGGGGCAAGGCGCCGGCGACCACGCCGGATCAACGCACGGTGCTGGCGCACATCGCCGCGCAGGTGCAGCGACAGCCACAGGCGAACGCGGTGCTGTTCGCTGAGCAGTCCATCGCTTACCAAAACCTCGATACCCGGGCCAATCGTCTGGCGCACAAGCTGCAAGGCATGGGCGTCGGGCCGGAAGTGCGCGTAGGCGTGTGCATGCGCCGCACGCCGCAGATGCTGGTCGGCTTGCTGGCGATCCTCAAGGCCGGTGGCGCCTACGTACCGCTCGACCCGGATTACCCGCAGGAACGCTTGCTGCACATGCTCGACGACAGCCACGCGGCGGTGCTGCTCACTGAGCCAGCGGCCTTGGCGATGCTGCCCGAAACCTTGAGTGCGCAGGTGCTGCTGGTGGACGAGAACGTCGCCAGCGAATACCCGGCCACTGCGCCACTGGTTAACCTCGCGGCTGAAAATCTGGCGTACGTGATCTACACCTCCGGTTCCACCGGCAAACCGAAAGGCGTAGCGATCAGCCACGGCAATCTGTCGGCGCTGATTCAGTGGTCAGCGGGTGTCTATCGCGAAGAACAATTGCGCGGCGTGCTCGCTTCGACGTCGATCTGCTTCGACCTGTCGGTGTGGGAAATCTTTGTCACGCTGGCCTGCGGTGGCTGCCTGGTGCTGGCCGACAACGCTCTGGCGCTGGCCGATTTGCCGGCGCGCGATCAGGTCACGCTGATCAACAGCGTGCCGTCGGCGATTGCCGCGTTGCAGCGCGCTGGGCAGATCCCGACTTCGGTCGGCACCATCAATCTGGCCGGCGAACCGCTCAAGCAGAGTCTGGTCGACAGCCTCTACGCCAGCACTCAGGTGCAGCAGGTCTACGATCTTTACGGGCCGTCGGAGGACACCACTTATTCAACCTTCACCCTGCGCACGCCGCAGGGCCGGGCGAACATTGGCCGGCCACTGGACAACACCGTGGCGCACCTGCTCGACAGTCAGTTGCAGGTGCTGCCCGAGGGCGTGGCGGCCGAGCTGTACCTGGCGGGTGCCGGGGTGACGCGCGGCTATCTGCGCCGCGCCGCGCTGACCGCCGAACGCTTTGTGCCGAATCCTTACGCGAGCAACGGCGAGCGCCTGTACCGCACCGGCGATCTGGTGCGCCAGGGCGACGATGGCAACATCGAGTACATCGGTCGCGCCGACCATCAGGTGAAGATTCGCGGTTTCCGCATCGAACTCAGCGAGATCGAAGCACGCCTGCTGGAACTCGACGATATCGGCGAAGCGGTGGTACTGGCGCAGGACGGCACCGCTGGCAAACACCTGCATGCCTACCTCGTCGCCGCGCCGGACAGCGAGCGGTCGACGCTGGCCGAGCGGGTGCGCAATGCCTTGGCCAGTCGCTTGCCGGCGCACATGGTGCCGGGGCATCTGCACCTGATCGACGCGATCCCGCTCACGCCCAATGGCAAGCTCGATCGCAAGGCGCTGATGGCGTTGGGCGAGAGCCCGACGCAGGAGCAATACCATGCACCGCAAAGCGATCTGCAATGGGAGGTCGCGACGATCTGGCAGGAGGTGCTGGAAGTCGAGCGGGTAGGGCTGGCGGACAACTTCTTCCAGCTCGGCGGCCATTCGTTACTGGCGACGCTGGTGGTGACCCGGGTGCAGGAACGTCTGGGCGACAAGGTGCCGTTCAAGGCGTTGTTCGAGACCGACACGCTCAAGGATTTCTGCGTGCGGATCGAAGCGCTGCGCGTCGAAATGTCGCCCGTTCAGGATGAATTGGCTAAATCACTGGAGGCCCTCAAACGTCTATCCCTCGATGATCTGGAAAAACTGATTTCTTGAGAGGGAAAAACGCGTGCAAGAGTTAATCGAGTCGGTAGGACAACTTTCGGCTAAGCAAAGAAAGGCTCTGGCGGTTCTGCTCAAGCAGAAAGGCGTCAACCTCTTTGACATTGCCCCGGTTTTCAAGCGCACGGCTGAAGAGCCGTTGCTGCTGTCCTACGCTCAGCAGCGCCAGTGGTTCCTCTGGCAGTGGGCACCGCACAGCGCGGCCTACAACATTCCGACGGCCCTGCGCTTGCAGGGGCCGCTGGATGTGCCGGCACTGGAACGCAGCATCGCGGCGCTGATCGAACGCCACGAAACCTTGCGCACGGTGTTCTCTCAAGACAGCGCGCAACCCTTGCAAGTGGTCCTGCCCGCAGGACCTTTTACCCTCGATATTCATCACCTGAGCGCTGATCTGGCGAATGACCCGGAGCACTCGATCGAGGCTTTCGTGCAGACCCAGAGCCAGAAGACTTTCGACCTGCAGCACGGCCCGTTGCTGCGTGCCGCGCTGCTGCAGGTCAACCCCGCTGAGCATGTGCTGGTGCTGACCCTGCACCACATCGTTTCCGATGGCTGGTCGCTGCAAGTGATGATCGAGGAACTGGTGCAGCTCTATGCCGGTTTCAACCTTGGTCACGACGCCGGTCTGCCGGCCCTGCCGATTCAATACGCCGATTACGCCTTGTGGCAGCGCCAGTGGATGGAGGCCGGTGAGCAGGAGCGGCAACTGGCCTACTGGCAGGAAAAACTTGGCGGCGAACAACCGGTGCTGGAACTGCCGCTGGATCGCCCGCGCGCGGTCGATCAAAGCTTTGCCGGCGCCAGCCATAACCTGATTCTTGATCCGGCGCTGAGCCATGCCCTCAAGGCCTTTGCCCGGCAGGAAAACGTCACCCTGTTCGTGTTGCTGCTGGCTTCGTTTCAGGCCTTGCTGCATCGCTACAGCGGGCAAAGCGACATTCGTGTCGGCGTGCCGGTGGCCAACCGTGGCCGGGTGGAAATCGAGCGCCTGATCGGCTTCTTCGTCAACACCCAGGTGCTCAAGGCGGACATCGACGCAGAGCTGCCGTTTATCGAACTGCTGCGTCAGGTCAAACAGACGGCGCAGGAGGCGCAGGCGCATCAGGACTTGCCCTTCGAGCAACTGGTCGAAGCGCTGGAGCCGGGCCGCAGCCTCAGCCACAGTCCGCTGTTCCAAGTGATGTTCAACCACCAGGCCGAGCGCCGCGCGAGCGTCGCCACACGCCTGAACGGCCTGAACATCGAACCGCTGGAATGGCAGAGCCAGACCGCGCAATTCGACCTGACCCTCAACACCACCGAACAGCTTCACGGCATCGAAGCGGTGCTCAAGTACGCCACTGACCTGTTCGACGCAGCGACCATCGAGCGCCTGGCGCAACACTGGACCGCGCTGTTGCAGGCGATCGTCGCCGAGCCGAGCCGGCGCATCGGCCAATTGCCGATGCTCGCCGCCGGCCAGCAGCAACAGCTGTTGGCGCAATGGAATCCGCCGCTGATTGAACAACCGCTGACCCAGTGCATCCAGCAAGCCATCGAGCTCCAGGCCGAGCGGCATGCCGATGCGGTGGCGGTGAGCTGTGCCGGGCAACGCCTGACCTACGCCGAGCTCAATCACCGCGCCAACCTGTGGGCGCATACGCTGATCAAGCAGGGCGTCGGCCCGGACGTGCGCGTCGGCGTTGCGGTGGAGCGTTCGCTGGACATGATCGTCGCCATTCTCGCGGTGCTGAAAGCCGGCGGCGCCTATGTGCCGCTGGACCCGAGCTACCCGGATGACCGCTTGAGCTACATGATCGACGACAGCGGTATTCGATTGCTGTTGACCCAGGGCCATTTGCTCGGGCAATTGCCGATTCCGCCGGGGCTGGTCTGCCTCGATCTGGATCAGGCGCCGGAACACAGCATCGAAAGCAACCCGCCATGCCTGACCACGCCGGACAATCTGGCCTACGTCATCTACACCTCCGGTTCCACCGGCAAACCCAAGGGCGCGTTGCTGCCGCACGGCAACGTGATGCGCCTGTTCAGCGCCACCGCGCACTGGTTCGATTTCGGCCCGCAGGACAGCTGGACGCTGTTCCATTCCTACGCGTTCGACTTTTCGGTGTGGGAGATTTTCGGCGCGCTGCTGTACGGCGGCAAACTGGTGGTGGTGCCGCACGATGTCAGCCGTTCGCCGGAGGATTTCTACACGCTGCTGTGCGATGAAAGCGTCACGGTGTTGAACCAGACGCCGTCGGCATTCAAACCGCTGATGCAGGTCGCCTGCGAGTCGAGCCGCAGCAACGCCTTGCGTTACGTGGTGTTCGGCGGCGAGGCTTTGGAAGTACAGAATCTGCGTCCGTGGTTCGAGCGTTTTGGCGACCGCGCGCCGACGCTGATCAACATGTACGGCATTACCGAAACCACCGTGCACGTGACCTACCGGCCATTGTCGCTGGCCGATCTGCAGAGCAATCACAGCAGCCCGATCGGCGCGCCGATTGTCGACCTGTCGTGGTACTTGCTCGACAGCTCGCTCAACCTGGTGCCGCAAGGCTGCATCGGTGAGTTGTACATCGCTGGCGCCGGTCTGGCCCGTGGTTATCTGAATCAGGCCGGCATGAGCGCCACGCGCTTCGTGCCCGATCCGTTCAACCGCAGGGCCGGCCAGCGTCTGTACCGTACCGGCGACCTCGCTCGGCTGCGCGGCGACGGGGTGATCGAGTACATCGGCCGTATCGACCACCAAGTGAAGATCCGTGGTTTCCGTATCGAGCTCGGCGAAATCGAAGCGCAACTGCTCAAGCATCCACAGGTGCGCGAAGCGGTGGTGCTGGCGGTGGACGGCCTCAGCGGTCAGCAACTGGCGACCTGGGTCGTGCCGGCCGAGACATTGAACGCGGACGAGCAGGGCGCGCTGCGCGATTCGATCAAGCTGCACCTGCGCCAAACCCTGCCGGATTACATGGTCCCGGTCAGTTGGGCGTTCCTCGACCGACTGCCGCTGACCGCCAACGGCAAGCTCGATCGCAAACAACTGCCGCAGCCGGACGTTGCGCAGGTGCAAGAAGCCTACGCCGCGCCGCGCAGTGAACTGGAACAGCGTCTGGCGGAGATCTGGCAGGACGTGCTCAAGGTCGAACGGGTCGGGCTTCACGATAATTTCTTCGAGCTGGGCGGCGACTCGATCATCTCGATTCAAGTGGTCAGTCGCGCGCGGCAGGCCGGCATTCGCTTTACGCCCAAGGACATTTTTCAGCATCAGACCGTGCAGCGCTTGGCCACCGTGGCGCAGCAGAGCGACGCGGTGCAGACGGAGCAGGGCGAAGTGCTTGGCGACGCGCCGCTGACGCCGATCCAGCAGTATTTCTTCCACAGCGACATCCCGGCGCGGCATCACTGGAACCAGTCGATCCTGCTGACCCCGGCGAAAACCCTGCAAGCCGCGGCGCTGCAACAGGCCCTGGCGCAGGTGCAAAAGCAGCATGACGCCTTGCGTCTGCGTTATCGCCAAACCGAGCAGGGCTGGCAGCAAAGCCACGGCGCGGCGGATCAGCCACAAGCGTTGTTACGTACTTTCACGCTGGACGACAGCGCGGCATTGCCAGCGCTGTGCCTGGACCTGCAACGCAGCCTCGACCTGCACAACGGCCCGCTGATCCGTGCGGCGCTGATCGATTTGCCGGACGCCAGTCAGCGTCTGTTGCTGGTGATTCATCACCTGGTGGTCGATGGCGTGTCGTGGCGAATCCTGCTCGAAGACCTGCAAAGCGCCTATCAGCAGATCAGCAGCGGACAGCGCGTGCATCTGCCGGCCAAGACCAGCGCGTTCAAGGACTGGGGCGTGCGCCTGCAAGAACATGCGCGAAGCGCGGCGCTGGGCAGCGAACTGAGCTACTGGCGCGAACAGTTGCGCGATGCGCCGCTCGGTTTGCCGCTGGATAATCCGCAGGGCCAATTGAACAACCGCTTCGAACGCAGCGTCGACACGCGGCTGGACGCCGAACGCACTCGCCAGCTGCTGCAACAGGCCCCGGCGGTCTACCGCACTCAAGTCAACGACCTGCTGCTGACCGCACTGGCGCGGGTGCTCTGCGAGTGGACCGCTAGCGACAGCGCGTTGGTGCAGCTCGAAGGCCATGGCCGCGAAGACCTCTTCGATGACATCGACTTGAGCCGCACCGTGGGCTGGTTCACCAGCATGTTCCCGGTACGCCTGACACCAAACGCCAGCCTGGAAAGCTCGATCAAAGGCATCAAGGAGCAACTGCGCGCGATTCCCAACAAGGGCATCGGCTATGGCTTGCTGCGTTATCTCGGCACCGCCGAAGCACAAGCGGCACTGCATGAACTGGCGCAACCGCAGGTGACGTTCAACTACCTCGGCCAGTTCGATAACAACTTCGACGAAGACGCCTTGTGGCGGCCTGCCACCGAAGACAAGGGCGCCGGTCAGGACGCAAACGCGCCGATGGCCAACTGGCTGACCATCGATGGCCGGGTTTATCAGGGCCAGTTGAGCCTGACCTGGACCTACAGCAGCGACGTCTTCGAGGAGGCGACCATCGCCGCGCTGGCCCGCGCCTACGAAGTGGCGCTGAGCGAATTGATCGACCACTGCCTTAGCCATGCGGGCGGCCTCACGCCGTCCGATGTGCCGCTGGCCGGTTTGTCCCAGGCGCATCTGGACAGCCTGCCGATTGCCGCCCAGCGCATCGAGGACATTTATCCGCTGGCGCCGATGCAGCAGGGCATTCTGTTCCACAGCCTGTACGACGCCGACCCCAGCGCCTACGTCTATCAGATGCTGCTGGACATCGACGGCCTCGACGTCGCGCGGTTTCAGCAAGCCTGGCAGCGGGTGGTCGATCGCCATGAAGTGCTGCGCGCCGGTTTCATCTGGGGCCGCGATGGCCTCGACGCGCCGTTGCAGGTGATCAATCGCCAACTGACCCTGGAAATGCCGGAAGTCGATGTGCGCGATGCCGCTGATCTGCCAGCAGTGCTTGAAGCACGGGCGCAGGCCGACCGCGAACGCGGCTTCGATCTGCAGAATCCGCCGCTGTTGCGCCTGTGCCTGCTGCGCACTGCCGACGATCGCCATCGACTGATTTTCACTTGTCACCACATCCTCATGGATGGTTGGAGCAACTCGCGGATGTTCGGCGAGGTGCTGCAGGATTACGCCGGCCAGTCGGTGCCGAGCGCGCAGGGTCGCTATCGCGATTTTCTGGTCTGGCTGCAGGGCCAGGACAAGGCTGGGGCGCAGGAATTCTGGCGCGGGCAACTGGCCGAACTCGACGAGCCGACCCGACTGGCCTCTGCCTGCCACGGACGCACCGTGCCGGGGCCGGGCAAACAGATGCACCGTCTGCATTTCGATGAAGCGTTGACCCAGCGTCTGAACAGCTTCTCCCGTCAGCAACAGGTGACCCTCAACAGTCTGGTGCAGGCCGCGTGGCTGCTGGTGTTGCAGCGCTACACCGGCCAAGCCACGGTGGCGTTTGGCGCCACGGTATCCGGGCGGCCGGTGGATTTGCCGGGCATCGAAGAACAGCTGGGGCTGTTCATCAACACTCTGCCGGTGATCGCCAGCCCGCAGGCCACCCTCAGCGTCGGCGACTGGGTGCGCAGCGTGCAGGACCATAACCTGCTGTTGCGCGACTACGAACAGACGCCGTTGCAGGACATTCAGCGTCTGGCCGCATTGAGTGGCGAAGCGTTGTTCGACACCTTGCTGGTGTTCGAGAACTATCCGGTGTCCGAAGCGCTGGAGGCCAATCCGGGCGGGCTGCGCTTTTCCGGTCTGGAGCATCGTGAACAGACCAACTACGGCCTGACCCTGATCGCTGGTGCCAGCGAAGTGCTCAACCTCGATTTCAACTACCTCACCGAGCACTTTGCCGAACGCAGCGTGCTTGCTCTGGCGGCGCATTTGCGTGAAGTGCTCGAGCAGTTTATCGCAGCGCCGCAACGGGCACTTGGCGAGATCGGTCTGCTGCCGCTGGCCGAACGGCAGACGCTGGCGCAGTGGAACGACAATCACGCGGCTTATCCGGCCGAGCGGTTGATTTCGCAGAGCTTTGAAGCACGGGTCGCAGCACATCCGCAGGCACTGGCGTTGAGTCATGCCGGCGTGGCGCTGAGCTATGGCGAACTGAACCGGCGCGCAAACCAGTTGGCCCGGCATTTGGTGACGCTGGGTGTCAGCGCCGAAGTGCGCGTCGGCGTGGCACTGCCGCGTTCGGCGGAACTGGTGATCGCCCTGATGGCGGTGCTCAAGGCCGGCGGCACCTACGTGCCGCTGGACCCGGACTACCCGGCCGACCGCGTGGCCTACATGCTCGACGACAGTCAGGCGAAAGTCCTGCTGACCCAGCAAGCCTTGCTGGCGCAACTGCCGTCCAGCGAAGCGCAGGTGGTGCTGGTCGAGGCCGGCGGTGAGGCGTTCGCCGCGCAAGCACCGGACAACCTGCCGGCGCGCGCCGACTCGGCCAATCTTGCCTACGTGATCTACACCTCCGGTTCCACCGGCAAACCGAAAGGCGTGGCCATCGCCCATCGCAACGTACAGGCGCTGATCCAGTGGTCCGCCGAGGTCTACAGCGAGGACGATCTGCAAGGCGTGCTGGCCTCGACGTCGGTGTGCTTCGACCTGTCGGTGTGGGAGATTTTCGTCACCCTGGCGCGCGGCGGGTCCATGGTCATGGCGCGCAATGCCCTGGAGCTGGCGGACTTGCCCGAGCGTGATCAGGTGCGCCTGATCAACACCGTGCCGTCGGCGATTGCCGCGTTGCAACGCATCGGCCAGATCCCGGCGGGCGTGCGCATCATCAATCTGGCCGGCGAGCCGCTCAAGCAGGCGCTGGTCGACACCCTGTACCGCGAGACTTCGGTTGCCCACGTATACGACCTGTACGGGCCTTCCGAAGACACCACGTATTCGACCTGGACCCGTCGCGAACTCGGTGGCCAGGCCAATATCGGCCGGCCATTGCGCAATACCACTGCGTACCTGCTCGACGAGCAATTGCAGCAAGCGCCGGTCGGCATCGCAGCGGAGCTGTATCTGGCCGGTGAGGGCATCACCCGTGGCTATCTGTTGCGCCCGGGCCTGACCGCCGAACGTTTCGTGCCCAACCCGTTGGCGAGCAACGGCGAGCGTATGTACCGCACCGGCGACCTGACGCGCTGGCTGGATGACGGCCGGATCGAATACGTCGGCCGCATCGACCATCAGGTCAAGGTGCGTGGCTTCCGTATTGAACTGGGTGAAATCGAAGCGCGTCTGCTGGCCCAGGCCAGCGTGCGCGAAGGCGTGGTGCTGGCGGTGGACGGCGTTGGCGGCCAGCAACTGGTGGCTTATGTGGTACCGGCCGAAGCCGATCAAAGCCCCGCGCAACTGGACGCGCTGAGTGCTGAGTTGCAAGCCGCGCTCAAGGCGCATCTGCCGGACTACATGGTGCCGGCGCAGTGGCTGTTCCTCGAACAGTTGCCGTTGACACCCAACGGCAAACTTGATCGCAAGGCTTTGCCGGCACCGGATGCCAGCCAGGCACAACGCGATTATGTCGCGCCGTCGACGCCGCTGGAGCAGCAGCTGGCCGAGGTCTGGCAGGACATTCTGAAGATCGAGCAGGTCGGCGTGACCGACAATTTCTTCGCCCTCGGCGGTGATTCGATCATCTCGATTCAACTGGTCAGCCGCGCGCGGCAGCAGGGCGTTTGCTTCACGCCCAAAGACCTGTTCCAGCAGCAGACGGTGCAGAAACTGGCCGCAGTGGTTTCGCTTGCAGACGCGCAATCCGCCAGCGCCGCCGACTACCCGTTGGCGCAACTGGATCAGGCGCAGCTCGATGCCTTGCCGGTGCCGGCGGAGCTGATCGAAGACGTCTATCCGCTGTCGCCGATGCAGGAAGGCATGCTCTTCCACACCCTGTCGGATAACGGCAGCAGCCTTTACGTGCAACAGGTCAGCCTGCCGATCAAGGGCCTCGACGTTGAGCGTTTCCGCCGGGCCTGGGAATTCATCATTGTGCGTCAGGCGATCCTGCGCACCAGTTTCCATTGGCAGGACGGCCTGGCCAAACCGCTGCAGGTCGTCCATCGCCATGCGCCGCTGCAGATGCAGGTGCTCGATTGGCGTGGGCAGGACTGCAGCGAGGCGGCGATTGCCGAGTTCGCCAGCGCTGATCGCGCGCTGGGCTTCGACTTGGCTGAAGCGCGTTTGCAGCGGGTGACCCTGCTGCAGCTGGGCGACGAGCAGTACCAGATGATCTGGACCAGCCACCACATTCTGATGGACGGCTGGAGCAGTTCGCGGCTGTTCGGCGAGGTCTTGCAGTACTACTCCACGGGCGAGGTGACTGGCGAAAATGGCCGCTATCGCGACTTCATTGCCTGGTTGCAGGCGCAGGATCAGGATGCCCAGGAGCTGTTCTGGAAGGCGCGTCTGGCGGTGGTCAACGAACCGACCGCGCTGAGTCAGGCCATGCACCCGCGCCACAGTGCCGACGTTACCGGTCACGATGCGCTCTATTCGAATTGGGACAAGGCGCAAACCTCACGCCTGCTGGAGTTCTGCCGCGACCTGCGCATCACCCCCAACACACTGATCCAGGGCGCGTGGCTGCTGCTGTTGCAACGCTACACCGGCCAGCAGACGGTGACCTTCGGCGCCACCGTATCAGGGCGTCCGGAAAGTCTGCCGAACGTCGGCAACATGCTCGGCCTGTTCATTAACACCTTGCCGATCATTCAGACCCCGCAGGCCGATCAGCGTCTGGCCGACTGGCTGGGTGAAGTGCAGGCCTACAACCTCGACATTCGCGATTACTCCCAGGCACCGCTGGCCGATGTGCAGCGCTGGTCGAACCTCGGTGGTCAGGCGCTGTTCGACAGCATCGTGGTGTTCGAGAACTTCCCGATCGACGAGCGCTTGCAGGAAGAAACCGACACCGAGCTGACCTTCGGCAAATCCATTGGCCACGGCGTGACCAACGTGCCGATGGACCTTGCGGTGATGCTCGGCGACGAGTTGTCGATCGAGTACCTGTACCTGCGCAGCCACTTCAGCGCCGAGGCGGTAGATGGCATTCGCCTGACCCTGGAAAACACCCTCGCGGCGATGATGGCCGCGCCGTATGAGCGGCTGGGCAACTTGCAGCGTCTGTCCGCCGAGCAATGGCAAGCGGCGCAGACCTGGAGCGCCGAGCCTTCCCACCGCCACGCGCCGCAGTTGCTGCCGGAGCTGATCAGTCGTCATGCGCAACAGCAACCGAATGCGATCGCGGTGCAATGCGCCGGCGAGAGCCTGACCTACGCGGAACTGGAGCGGCAGGCCAATCGACTCGCGCAGTGCCTGATCGCCCACGGCGCCGGGCCGGAAGTGGTGATCGGCGTGGCGTTGCCGCGCTCGCTGGAAATGCTGGTGAGTTTCCTCGCCGTGCTCAAGAGCGGTGCGGCGTACGTACCGCTGGACATCGATTACC
Organism: Pseudomonas sp. H26/SER47-MNA-CIBAN-0231; assembly: GCF_040310465.1. NCBI lineage: Bacteria > Pseudomonadati > Pseudomonadota > Gammaproteobacteria > Pseudomonadales > Pseudomonadaceae > Pseudomonas > Pseudomonas sp. H26/SER47-MNA-CIBAN-0231. The sequence goes on from NZ_JBEOPW010000002.1 coordinate 301,021, forward strand.
CGCCCGAGCGCTTGGCGTACATGATCGAAGATTCGCGCATGGCCCTGCTGCTGACGCAAACCAGCCTGCGCGCGACGTTGCCTGCACCACAAGGCGTGCGGCGTCTGGAAATCGATCAACTCGATCGCAGTCTTTACAGCGATGCTGCCCCGGTCTGCGATGTTCACGAGCAGAGCCTGGCCTATCTGGTTTACACCTCCGGTTCCACCGGGCGGCCGAAAGGCGTGGCCGTGACCCAGGGACCGCTGAGCATGCATTGCCAGGCCATTGCCGAGTTGTACGAAATGGACGCCAGCAGTTGCGAGTTGCACTTCATGTCGTTCGCTTTCGACGGTGCCCATGAACGCTGGCTGAGTACCTTGTACAGCGGCGGTCGTCTGGTGATTCGCGACGGATGCCTGTGGACCCCGGAGCAGACCTATCAGGCCCTGCACGATTACGGCGTGACCATCGCTTGTTTCCCGCCGGCCTATCTCAAGCAACTGGCCGAGTACGCGGCCGCCAGCGGCATTGCACCGCCGCCGGTGCGCATCTACTGCTTCGGTGGCGATGCGGTGCCGGAACAGACCTTCGAACAGGTCAAAGCCGCGTTGCGTCCGCAGTTCTTCACCAACGGTTATGGTCCGACCGAAACTGTGGTCACGCCGATGCTCTGGAAAGTCGCCATCAGCCAGCATTGCGAAGCGGCGTATGCGCCGATCGGCCGCGCGGTCGGTGCGCGTTCGCTGTACGTGCTCGACGACGATCTGAATCCGCTGCCGCCGGGTTTTGCCGGTGAGTTGTACATCGGCGGTTACGGCGTCGCTCGCGGTTATTACGGGCGCCCCGATCTGACCGGCGAGCGCTTCGTGCCCAACCCGTTTGCCCCGGGCGAACGCCTGTACCGCAGCGGCGATCTGGTGCGCCGTCGCGCGGACGGCGTGGTCGATTACGTCGGGCGCATCGACCATCAGGTCAAGGTGCGCGGCTTCCGCATCGAGCTGGGCGAAGTCGAGGCCAGCCTGCGTCAGTTGCCGGCGGTCAGCGATGCGCTGGTGATTGCCCGCGACAATGCCTCCGGCAAGCAACTGATCGGATATGTGGTCACCGCCACGGGTGATGATATCGGCGATGAACTCAAGGCCAGGCTGCGTTCTTCGCTGCCGGAATACATGGTGCCGGCGCAGATCGTCTGCCTCAGCGCGTTCCCGGTTACGCCCAACGGCAAACTTGATCGCAAGGCACTGCCGGAGCCGGAGTTCAAAAGCGACGAATATGTTGCCCCGCGCACCGAGCAGGAACGCCTGCTGGCGGAAATCTGGGCGCAGGTGTTGCAGGTCGGGCAGGTCGGTATCAGCGATAACTTCTTTGAACTGGGCGGCGATTCGATCCTCAGCCTGCAAGTGATCTCGCGGGTGAGAAACCACCCGACGCTGCAGATGGAGCTGAAGCTGCGCGATCTGATGCGCTATCAAACCATCGCCGGCATTCTCGAGCAGCAAGTGGCGAAGGAGGGCGCCGGGCAAGCGCTGCCGGACCTGACTCAGGTTGCCGCAGAGGGCGCGTTCAATTTGCTGCCGATCCAGCAATGGTTCTTCGCCGAAGGCATGGCCGAGGCGCATCACTACAACCAGTCGTTGCTGCTCAGCGCACGTCAGCCGCTGGATCTCGATGCCCTGGAACAGGCGCTGGGCTTGATCGAACAGCATCACGATTCGCTGCGCCTGCGTTTTTCCAACGACGGCGGGCGCTGGTTGCAGCGCTACAGCACCCGCTTGTCCGACGAGGCTGTGCTGTGGCGCCGCGAAGCGCAAAGCAGCGAAGAGGTCGAAGCCTTGGCCAACCTCGCGCAGCGCAGTCTCAAACTCGATGACGGGCCGGTCTGGCGGGTCATGCATGTGGCCTTGCCGGATGGTCAGGCGCGGTTGCTGGTGGTGATTCATCACCTGGTGGTCGACACCGTGTCGTGGCGGATTCTGCTCGACGACCTGAAAGTCGCTTATGAGGCGTGCGTGCAGGGGCGGGTGCCGCAACTGCCGATTCGTACCAGCAGTTATCGTTCGTTTGCCGAGGCGTTGCAGGCGCAGGCGCCAGTGATAGCCGAGCGGGAATTGAGCTATTGGCTGGAGCAAATGGATCAGCCCGGCGTTGATCTGCCATGCGACAACCCGCGCGGCAAGAACCTTGTGCGGCAACAAGCGCAGGCACGGCTCAAGCTTTCCCGCGAGCACACCGAACAACTGCTCAAACAGGCCCCGGCGGTGTACGGCACGCAGATCAACGACTTGCTGCTGTCGGCGCTCAGCCGCGCCCTGTGCCGCTGGAGTCAGCAACCGTCGGCGCTGATTCTGCTTGAAGGTCACGGTCGCGAAGACCTCTTCGAATCGATCGACCTGAGCCGCAGCCTCGGCTGGTTCACCAGCATGTTCCCGGTGCGTTTGCGCCCGGACAGCGATGACATCGGCCAGTCGATCATCGATGTGCAGGCGCAACTGGCGGGCGTACCGCAGAAGGGCATCGGCTATGGCGTGCTGCGTCATCTGGCCGGGCCGGAAATCTCGGCGCAACTGGCCGCACTGCCGCAGGCACGGGTGACCTTCAACTACCTCGGACAGTTCGACCAGAGCTTCGACGAACAGGCGTTGCTGGTGCCGGCACTGGAAGAGACCGGCGACAACTACAGTCTCAAGGCGAATCTGGGCAACTGGCTGGAAATCGTCGGCCAGGTCTATGACGGGCAACTGGCCTTGCGCTGCATCTACAGCAGCCAGCGTTACCGCGCCGGCACCATGGATGCGCTGATGAGCGATTACCAGCGCGAGCTTGAAGCGTTGATCGAACATTGCATGGCGCGGGTGGGTTGATCACCCGGCCTTTTGCGCGGGCGCTGCCCAGGCGCGCCCGTCTTATTGCAGATACAAGGATTTTTAACGATGTCGTTACACCCTGATCTGGAAGCTTTTCTCGACCTCGCTCAAGACAGCCAGGACGCCGGCTTGCCGGCCATGCACCAACTGACCCCGAGCGAGGCCCGCGCCACCTTCGAACAGACCACCGCGCAACTGCGCTGGCCAGCGCCGCAGGATGTTGAAGTCAGCGAGATTGAGACACTGGCCCGCGATGGTGCGGCGCTGGCGTTGCGGTTGTATCGGCCCAGCGGTGTTGCCTCGTCGCTGCCGGTGCTGGTGTATTTCCACGGTGGCGGATTTGTCGTTGGCAGTCTGGATTCCCACGACGGCGTCTGCCGCGAGTTTTGCCAGCGCACGCCGTGTGCGGTGCTCTCGGTCGGTTATCGACTGGCGCCGGAGCATCGCTTTCCGACAGCGCTGGAGGATGGCGAGGACGCTTTGGCCTGGCTGGCCGAACAGGCTGCGAGCCTCGGCCTGGATGGTTCGCGCGTTGCGTTTGGTGGCGACAGCGCGGGTGCCACGTTGGCGACGGTGCTGGCGATTCAGGCGGTGCGGCAGCCGCACACGGTGGCTATCGCGCCCAAGGCGCAGTTGTTGTGTTATCCGGTGACCGATGCTTCGCGGGTGCATGATTCGCGGCTGTTGTTTGGCGAGGGGTATTTGCTCGAGAACGACACGCTGGAGTGGTTTTATCAGCACTATGCGCGTGGGCCGGAGGATTATCTGGATTGGCGTTTTTCGCCGTTGCTGGCGGAGGATTTGCGTGGGGTTGCGCCGGCCATTGTGCTGCTCGCCGGGTTTGATCCATTGCTGGATGAGGGGCAGGCTTATGTCGACAGGCTGCGTGGGCAGGGGGTTGAGGTCGAGGTCGAGGTTTGTGCCGGGTTGACTCATGATTTGTTGCGGTTGGGGGCGGTGGTGCCTGGGGTTCTGGAGGTTTATTCGAGGGTGGGTGGGGCGCTTGCGCGGGCTTTTTGGATGGGGTGAATATCCGTTGCTTTGGTAGCGGCTGCTGGCGGTTTCGCCTGACGGCGACTTACTTTTTTACAAGCGCCCGGAATGCCGGCCCAGAAAAAAAATAAGCAAAAAACGCTAGCTCCTACGTTCGGCCCTCGCAGGCTCGGGTTCCATCGCTGCGGGACTGATCCGGGCGCAGCGGCTACGGTTTGCTTCGCTGCACCTCCTTCCGATGTGTCTGGCTGCGCCAGACGGTCGCTGCGCTCCCACCCCCGGATCAATCCCTCCACTCAGCCTTCCGACGTCGCCGGTGGATCAAGATCAAAAGCACTCGAGCTTGCGCTCATTGTTGAGTGGTGCGGCTTCGCCGCGGGCAGCTGCGCTGCCTTGCTTTTTGTTTTTTGTGGGAGCGAGCCTGCTCGCGAAGGCGTCCTGACAGCCGACCGATTTCTCTATGCCCGCACCTGATCCAACTGTAGGAGCCGCCGAAGGCTGCGATCTTTTGATCTGGCTTTGGCTTTGGCTTTTGATCCGGCTTTTGATCTTTTGCCCCTTCGGCAGGCTTCGTTACGGGATCGATCCGGGCGTGGGAGCGCAGCGACCGTACGACGCAGTCGTACACAGCGATTGTAGGTGCAGCGAAGCCAACCGTAGACGCTGCGCCAGGATCGGTCCCGTAACGAAGGTACCCCGAGCCCCAGCGAGCGGGCCGTACGCCGGGGCAAAGCCTTTTGGTTCCTTTTTGCTGGGCCGGCACTCCGGCGTTTGAAAAAGGGACTCGCTGTAAGAGCGAAACCGCCAGCGGCAGCACCCGCAACAACGGATATGCCCCCAATCCCAAAAATCAAAAAGCCCCGCCAAAGCGGGGCTTCTAAACAACATCAGACCAATCAGAAATCAGCCTTCACCGACATCACAAAATTGCGCGGATCCCCGTAGAAGTTACCGAACCCCTCGGTACCAATGGTCGCGTAATAACGCTTGTCGAACAGGTTGTTGCCGTTCAACGCCACCGACCAGGTGTCATCGATCCGATAACCGATGCGACCGTTCCAGACCGCATAACCCGCGCCGTCGACATTGTCCCCGCCCAGAGGCGAGACACGGTAAGTGCCTGTCTGCGCATTGACACCCGCACCAATGGTCACACGGTCCAGCGGCCCGCTCAGGGCGTAATCACCCCAGACGCGCAACAGGTGACGCGGCACGTAGGAGTTGTAGACCGCGCCATCCTGAGTGGCGTCGGCGTCTTCCAGCACTTTGGTCTGGGTGTAGGTATAACCGGCCAGCAATTGCAGGCGGTCGATCACTTCACCGCTGACTTCAGCTTCAAAGCCCTGGGCGCGGACCTTGCCGGAGTTGATCTGGCACGAACTGTCTTCGCAGCGCAGGTCATCCTGGGCCGCATCTTTCTGGATGGTGCGGAACAGGTTGAACGTGGTGTTCAGACGACCGTCGTACCACTCACCCTTGATCCCCAGCTCGTAGCTCTGGCCAATCAGCGGCTTGAGCGTGCTGCCGTCGATGGTTTTGTACGAGCCTTGCGGGGTGAAGATGTCGGTGTAGCTGGCGTAGGCGGTCAGGTTGTCGTTGAGGTCGTAGAGCAGGCCGGCGAATGGCGTGACCTGGCCGGTTTCGGTGGACTGGGTGTTGACCTCGGTGCCTTCGCCGCGGAAGTACTGCACCGAATCGGTATCGGATTTGTACCAGCTGACCCGGCTGCCGAGTACCAGGGTCATCGGGTCGGCGAGTTTCAGGCGGGCGATCGAGTAGGCGCCGTATTGCTTGATGTGCATGTCCACCGGGCCGCCACGGGAGGCGTTGGCCAGGTAGTAGCTTTCATCCGGCTGCGGGATGTTGTGGTTCGGGTTGAACACGTTCTGGCGCTGTGGCAATGCCGCCACCGCGTAGAAGTCGTCCTTGTGCGAACGGCTGGCGTTGGCGCCGACGATCAGTTCGTGCTGCTGGCCGAAGGCGTCGAATTTGCCGTCGACGTAAGCATCGAAGCCGTAGTCGCGCTGATCGTAATCATAGGTACTGCCGAGCATCAGCGTGTTGGTGGCGGTGGCGCCCAACGGCACTGTGCCGCTCGGGAAGGAATATTCCATGTCCTGAGTGTTGCGCGAGTAGACGCCGGCAACTTTCAGCGACCAGTCATCGTTGAACTGGTGTTTGACGTCGGCGAAGTAGGTGGCGCGTTTGCTGCGCTGGTTGTTCCACGAGGTGTTCAGGCAGGTGGAGCGTTTCAGGTGCAGGTCGGAGCCGTCGGCGTAGCGCGGCAGGCCGCCCCAGCACGGGGTGGCGTCGAGGTCTTCATAGGCCATGCCCAGACCGAGGGTGGTGTCGGGGCTGAGGTCGAAGTCCAGGGCGCCGTAGTAGATCTGATCACGGCGTTCAGCCACGTCGTAGAAATACTTACGGGTCTGCTGCGTCACCACGGCGCGGCCACGGACAGTGCCGGCGTCGTTCAGCGGGCCGCCGGTGTCGACCTGGCCGCGATAGTTATCCCAGGTCCCGGCCGACAGCGACAGCTGCGTGTGCGGGGTGTCCTGGCCGCGCTTGCGCACGAAGTTGACGCCGCCGGCGGTGCCGCCCGCGCCCTTCATCATGCCGGCCGCGCCGCGGAGGATTTCCACGCGGTCGTAGATGGCCATGTCACTGTTGAAGCTGTCCGCCTGCACGTAGCTGCTGCCGATGTCCAGCGGCACGCCGTCGTACTGGTACTGGCCGGTCATGCGGAAACCGCGCGAGTAGAAATACTTGCCGCCCATTGGCGAGTCGTAGACGGTGATGCCCGGGGTCTTCTCCATCACCTGTTCGATGGTGTTGAGGTTCTGGTCATCAAGCATCTTGCGGGTCATCACCGTGACCGACTGCGGCGTTTCCTTGAGCGAGTGCACGCCCTTGCCGATGGTCACGCCGCCGGTGGTGTAGGAGTTGCTGCCTTCGGTGGTGGCGCCGAGGCGGTTGGCGTTGACGTTGGTCGGCGCCAGCTCCATCGCGCTGCCGCCAGTGGCCGGGCCGAGCACGGTGACGGTGTTGCCGTCACGCTGATAGCGAATGCCGGTGCCGCTGAGCATGGCTTTCAGCGACTCGTCATCCTGATAGCGGCCGTTGAGGGCGCTGGAGCGCAGGCCTTGCAGGCTTTCCGGGCTGTAGACGATTTGCAGGCTGGTCTGCTGACCGAGGGTTTGCAGGGCCTGGGCCAGCGGTTGGGCCGGGATGTTCAGGGTCCATTCCTGGGCCTGGACATACGGCGCTGCCGCGAGGGTCAGTGCCAGACCCAGGCCGCTACCGGCCAGGCGTGTGCGGGTCGCGCCGTGCATCAGCAGGGCTCGAGTCAGAGGGCGAAGCATGAAACGGGATGCGGACATGAGGTTAAGACCTTGGCAGGTATAGTTGTTAATGGTTCTTATTCATCTCATTAAGACGAGGAAGCCGCGGCAAACCGGAAAAGTTTTTTCTCCGGCCCGGTCGCGGCTGCCTCGATCAAGCGGTTTGCAGTTCGCTTTTGACCCTGCCGGCCTCCATGCGCACCAGTTGGTCGGCGACGTCGAAGTAACGGTCGTCGTGGGAAATCACGATGATGGTTTTGCCCAGGCGCTTGAGGTCGGGCAGCAGCTCGGTATAGAAGATCCGCCGGAAGGTCGGGTCCTGATCCGCCGCCCATTCATCGAACACCAGCACCGGGCGCTCTTCGAGCCAGGCGTTGACCAGTGCCAGGCGTTTGCGCTGACCGGTGGACAGGTCGGTGGTGCTGAAGGCGCCGTCGCGCACGCTGACCTTGTGCGCAATCTCCAGACGCTCGAGGTAGCGGGTGGCATCCTGCGGCACTTCACGATCGCCCTGGATCAAGTCATCGAACAGGTAGTAGTCGGCGAAGATCGTCGTGAAGTTCTGCCGGTAATCGTCGCGGTTGACCGCAGTGATGGGCTTGTCGTTAACGCGAATTTCGCCCTCGGTCGGCGCGTACAGGCCCAGGAGCAATTTGATCAGCGTGGTTTTGCCGCAGCCGTTCTCACCGACGATGAACACGATGTCGCCCTGTTCGATACGCAGGTTCACCGGGCCGAGGCGGAACGGCTCGCTGCCTTCCACGGGAGGGAAGGCGTAGCGCACGTTGCGCAGTTCCAGGCTGTTGACGGCGGCTGGCTTGCTGCCCTGATCCTGCAGCAACAGGTGCGGCTCCGGGGAGGAGAACTGTTCGCTGAGTTCGGCAATGCGGCGGAAGGCAATCTGCGCGCGGCTGATGATCGGCAGGGTGCTGATCAAGTGTTCCAGCGGCCCCTTCATGTACAGCAGCACCAGAACGAAACCGCTCATCACCGCTTTGTCGGCACTCGGCCACAGCGATTGCAGGGCCAGGGCCATGCCGATGACCACGAAGAACAGCATCGAGCCAAACGACTTGGCGATGACGAAGGTGTTGATCGATCTGATCTGGGTGTCGCAGATTTTCTCGGCGGTTTTCTGAATGCCGGCGACGAACATGCGCTGGCGACGCGGGCGGTGGATACGCAGTTCCTTGGCGCCTTCGGCAATTGCGTTGTAGTGCTTCTGCAGTTCGTCTTCGGAGTCGCGGGCGGCGTAGAAACCGCGCATGCCTTTGGCCCGGGCGATGGCCTGGATGGTGGTGCCGATGGCGATGGCCACCAGCATCATCAGGAACATCGGCCACGACAGCATGGCCAGATAGCCGAGACAACCAAGGGTCACGGTCATGGAGATCGCCAAGGGCGCGAAGGCGAAGGCGAAGTCGCTGATGGTGTCGACGTCGTGGGTCAGCACCGGGATCAGGCGATGGCTGCGATAGCGTTCGATCTGGTCGATCGGCGCCGACAGGACTTTCTCCCCCAGCTCTTTGCGCAGTTTGGCGATGATGTGCTGGCCGACATAGTTGGTACCGATGTCCGACAGGATCGTGGTCAGCAGGGCCAGGGCACAGAGGCCGGCGAAGATCATCACCACAGTGCGGGTCAGGCCGTCATCGGAATGCAGGGCGTTGTTGATGGTCGCCAGCAGCACGGTGACGCTCAGGCCGCCGAGCATGCCGAGCACGATGGACGCCGAGACGATCAGGCGGAAGGGCTTGAGCAGGGCGAACAATTCGTTGATCGCCCCACGCGTAGGCTTGGTCATGGAGGATTCCTGCTTCGATGCGGAGGGAGTGCCGGTACTTAAGGAAAACGAATGGTCGCGGAGTTTCTTTAACCGAGCGCAGGCGTGGCTGCGCTCGTCGAGGGCGGGGTCAGAGGTCGCGTACTACGCGAAAGCCCAGCCAGTCGCCCTTGCTGGTCGGCCAGCTGCTGTTGCGGTTGCCCGAGCGGGAAAAGATCGGCGCCTCGCCCCAGTCATTGCCGCGCATGACCTGGCGTTCGCAGTTTTCCTGGGTCCATGGGCGACCGTCGGCGGGCACGCCGGAGTAGTCCGGGTGGTAGCAATCGGCGGTCCATTCGTAGACGTTGCCGTGGGCGTCGAACACGCCAAACGCATTGGCCGGGAAGGTGCCGGCCGGCGAGGTGAAGTTGTAGCCATCGGCCGCGCCGTAGGTGTTGGCGTGCTTGGAAATCTGGTAATCCTTGCCCTCATCGAACGGGAAGGGGAAAGGCCCGGTGCTGCCGCCACGCGCGGCGTATTCGCGGATCGATTCGCTTTGCAGGCGATAGGCGTGGCCGGTCTTTTTCGACAGCCAGTCGATGTAGCCCTGGGCTTCGGCGACGTTCATGCATACGGCCGGATCGCGTGGCGTCTGTTTGAATTCCGGCTTGCCGGCGGTGCAGCGGCGGCCGGGGCGGTCATCGAAGTCGTAGGGCTTGTTGCCGGTTTCGCGGACATAGGCGTCCCATTCGCCCACCAGCACCTGCGAGCGGCTGATAGCGAATGGTTTGCTGAACGTCACCGTGTGCAGCGGGCCTTCGTCGGGTTGGCGGCCGACCTCATCGTCCGGCGTGCCCATGGTGTAACTGCCGGTCGGCAACACGACCATTTCCGGGCAGTCCTTGCAATCCTTGAACACTTTGCCCGCAGCGGGTGCTGTCGCCGCGTGCGCGGTGCCGGGCAACAGGGCAGCGCAGAGGGCACTCAGCGCCAATGCGGGCAGGGCTTTGAAGGTGAGTGACGCGTGAGGCTTTTTCATGAGTCGTCTCTTTGAAAGGAAAACGGCAATCGAGGATCAGGCACGCAGCTTTTTGCCGAGGATGTCCATGAAGCGATCCACTTCGGCTTCGCTGTTGAGCAAGCCCGGGGCGGTGCGAATCACCGGCCCGACGTCGCGGCTGACCGCGTCGCAGATCACCCGGTTTTGCATCAGCCAGGCCGCCACTGCGTCGCTGTCCTGGCCCTTGATCCGGAAGAAGGTGAAACCGGCGGAGAACTGCGAGTCGAGCGGTGTCACCAACTCGATGTTGCGGTGCTCCTGCAATCGTTGCTTGAGGTAACTGTTGAGCTGATGAATGCGCGTCTGCACTTCGGCCTTGCCCAGTTGCAGGTGCAACTTGAAGGCTTCGTCCAGCGCCCAGCGATGCTCGAAAGCGTGGTAGCCGCCCGGGGTCATGATGGTCGAGAAAGCGGTGGCCTCGGAGAAGGTCGGCACGCTGGGGCTGACGTATTTCAGTTCTTCGGTGCGGCTGCAGACGATGCCGGTGCCGCGCGGGCCGAACATCCACTTGTGCGTGCCGGCGATGAAAAAGTCGCAGTTCATCTGCGGGAAACTCAAGTCGTCGACGCCAAATCCGTGCACGCCATCGACCACGTAGATCAGCCGATCCTGATCGGCACGCTGGCGGTTGTGCTCGTCGACCAATTGCGAGATTTCGCGGATCGGCAGCTTCACGCCGCTGCCCGAATGCACCCAGGTCATGCCCAACACACGGGTCTCGGGGCGGATATTGCGATTGATCGTGTCGAGCACCTGATCCAGAGAAATGCTCTGCGGGGTTTCGAACAGCTTGAGTTTGCGCACGCGCGTGCCGTCACGCCGGCTGCGGAAATCGAGGATGTTGCGCGTCGAATAATGCTCGTGAACCGTGGTGAGAATTTCCTGATCCGCGCGCACCTGCACGCTGCCGTAGATCATCGCCAGGCCTTCGGTGGTGCTGCCGGTCAGGGCGATCTGCGCCGGTTTGGCTTGCAGATACTTGCCGGCCCAGTGGCGCACGTTTTCTTCGCGTTTCTCGGTGACGCCCAGATCCCAATCCATCGCCAGACCCGGATTCAGATCCAGCGCTGCGCGATGGCGTTCGATCGCTTCGCGCACCGGTTTCGGATGTGAGGTGACGAGGAAATTGGCGAAGTGAATCGCCTGAGGATCCTGATCGAACATTTGACGCAACTGCGCCCATTTGTCCCGCGAGGCATTCGGCACGGCAGCGACGGCCGCCGGTGCAGTCAGGCTGGCGCCCAGGGGCAGCGCGGCGGCGAGCAGGCCGGCCTGTTTCAGAAAAGTGCGACGATCGGTCATGGTCGCGCCACCTCCTGGCGTGACGCCAGCGCCGGTTTCGCGGCTTTTTGCACCTGATCCCAGACGCGCATGAAGTTGCCGCCCCAGAGCTTGGCGATATCCGCTTCGGAGTAGCCGCGCTGCAGCAGTTCGGCGGTGACGTTGCGGATCTCGCCGACGTTTTCCCAGCCCTTGATGCCGCCACCGTCGTTGAAATCCGAAGCAATGCCGACGTGGTCGATACCGATCTTGCGTACCGTGTAATCGATGGCGTCGCCGAAGTCCTTGAGAGTGGCTTTCGGTTCTTCTTCGAGGATCGCGTAGAGGCCGCTGGCGTATTGGCCGAGCTTCTGTTCCGACCAGGCGGTGATGATCGGATCGCCCGGCATCAGCGCCATGGCCAGATTAGGCAGTGGCGGCAGATCGAAGCGCGCACGCAGCGCATTGAGTTTGTCCTGCGCGCCCTGGGTCAGCGGTTTCAGGTACTGCGAGAAGGCGACGACCTGCACCACGCCGCCACTGTTCTTGATCAGTTGCAGCTCTTTATCGCTGAGGTTGCGCGGGATATCCACCGCCGCCCGGGGCGCCGAGTGCGAGGCCACCAGCGGTGTACGGCTCAGTTCGGCGACTTGCTCGAGGGCCTTGGTCGACATCTGCGAAACATCGATGATCACCCCCAGATCGTTCAAGCGCTGCACCGCTTGTTTACCGATGTCCGACAGACCATCGAGGGCATCGGGCGAGTCATTGAAAAACGGCAGCGGCCGCGACGAGTCGGCCCAGCTGTTGTTGCCGATGTAACTGAAACCGAACATGCGCATACCGCGCCCGGCCCACAGGTCGAGCTTGCTCAGGTCATTGCCCAGTGGATAGGCGTTGAGCATGCTGATGAAAATCGCAAACTTGCCTTCGCCGTGCAGGCGGCGGAAATCATCCGGTGTGTAGGCGATGCCGGCCTGATTGGGAAAGTCGCGGACAATCCCGGAAATGATCTTGTAGCGCACTTCCTGCTGGTTGCGCGCCTCTTCGACAAAACCCTCGGTCGGACGGTGCGGGGCGTTCGGGCCGTTCCACATTTCCGGCCAGCCGAACACCGTCAACGCCGCGCCAGACAAGCGCCCACGATTGGCCTTGACCAGGTCGAACTGGCCCGAGCCATCCTTGTCGACTTCGTGGTCGTGGCTGCCGAAACTCAGCGGCACGGTGATGTGGCTGTCGAACGACAGCAGGCGATCCTGCAACTCGGTCGCCTGTTTCATCACCTTCACCGGGTAGCCGGGGTTGTTCAGGTAATCCCAGGCCAGAAATCCTGCGCCGGCACTGATCGCCAGGGCCAGCGGCAGGCCGATGAATAGAGCCTTTTTCCAACGCGGTTTTGTCATTGCCATCTCATTCAGGTTCGCCGTCGAGGTACAGGCGCAGGGGCCTTTGCTATCTGGGAAGAACGAGTGGCTGCACGGCTAATTTAGGTGTGCGTTACAAATGCCCGGCAGCGGCGCGGGTGATGTTTGCCGGCAGCGTAAATTTCCGCGCCGAGCAAACGTTCTAGCTTGGATAAAGCCTGCTTCATGGCTGACACAGGTAGGGCAATGACGATCTCTCGACGCTGGTTCATGGCGGGCATGGCACTCACGGGCGCCGCGCTGCCTGCCGCTTTTTATGCACATCGTGAACTGACTCGCGAGGAGTTTCCGATCACCCCGGGCGAGGCCACGGTCGATCTGGCGGACACCGCCGGGCAACAGCTGGCGGACAATTTGCGTGGGGTCTGGGACATTCGCTTTACCGGTGCGGCGGCGGGGCTTGATGGTCTGCCTGCGCAAGGTCTGGAACTGTTTCTCGACATCGCTCATCGTGGGCGCGGCCTGCGCGGTTATCTCGACACCGGAGCGAATCTGCGTGCCGAAGGGCCTGTGCGTTATCAAGTGGTTGGCGATCTGGCACCGGGCAACGGCGCCGAGATGTATTGGCGCCTGCTGCGCACCGATGAGCCGCTGGCGCCACCGGTGTATGAATTCAAAGTCAAACTGGATGAAGTCTGGGCGGCGTTCGGCAATGCCGGCAGCGCCTCGTTCACCGGGCAAGTGCTGCGTCTGGACCGGCCGTTGGCGTTGCCCGAGCTGGACAATCATTTCATCGCTATCAAGCGGCGTTTTCCCGAGGCCCGTGAACGCACCGGTCTGAATCCGCAACTGTTGGCCTGGCTGGTGGCGCCCGAGCATCGGTTGTTCCACCAACTCTGGCACGCTACCCGCGACAAGTGGCACAAGCTCTCGGAGAAAAAACGCGAATCGCTGCGCGGCATCGGCTGGCAGCCCGGGCCACGTGACAAGGAACGCGACGCCCGTGGGCCAAGCAAGGATCGCAATGGCTCGGGCGTGGATTTTTTCTTTATGCACCGGCACATGCTTGGCATCGCCCGCTCGATGCAGGATTTGCCATCGTGGCCGGCGTTCCCGCAGCCGCAGCCTGAGCTGGAGCGGGACCGCCAAGGCTTCGCGCGTTATTTCGACAACCACGACGGCAACTCACTGCCGCCGACCTGGCTGGCCGAGGGTGATGACGAGTACACCAAATGGGTCAGCGACATCAAAGCGGCGGAGACTTTCCAGAGCAATTTCCTGGTATGGGAATCGCAGTACCGTGACCCGCGCTACTTGTCGAAATTGACCCTTGGCCAGTTCGGCTCGGAAGTCGAACTGGGCCTGCACGACTGGCTGCACATGCGCTGGGCTTCGGTGGCGCGTGATCCGTCCAACGACATTCCGGTGCCGATGGCGCGCGATCAGGCGGACTTCGCTGCGCGCTGGTATGCGCCGGAAAACGACTTTCTCGGTGATCCGTTTTCCTCCCATGTGAACCCGGTGTTCTGGCGCTTTCATGGTTGGATCGATGATCGCCTGGAAGACTGGTTCCGCGCCCATGAACGTTTTCATCCGGGCGAAGTGAGCCGTCTGGAAGTCAACGGCGTGCCGTGGTTTGCGCCGGGACGCTGGGTGGAAGTCGCCGACCCCTGGCTCGGCCCCGACACCCACGGCTGCAGCACCGTGCCCGGCCTGCAAGCGGGGCGATCCGTGGAGATGGACCCGGAAACCATGAAACTGGCGCTGCGTATCACTTTTGGCGACGAAGACAACATGACCGAACTGTTCCGCAAAGTGCCACAGCGCCCTTGGTATGCGCGGCACTTGAAGGTCAAGGGCCGACAGCTCTAGATTGGTTCAACACATACTCAGGATAGGTCGCAATCCCCTTGTGGGAGCGAGCCTGCTCGCGAATGCGGAGTGTCATGCAGATGCATCAGTGCCTGACAGGACCCCTTCGCGAGCAGGCTCGCTCCCACAAATGAAATTCGGTCTGGACAGAAATTTTCGGCACGACCAAGGCTCCCTGTGGGAGCGAGCCTGCTCGCGAAGGCGTCAGTTCAGTCGACGCGTTGCCCTCAGATCACCTCCCAACCACCCCCCAACGCTTTGTACAAGGCAATGCTCGCCTGCAATCGCGACAGGCGCAGTTGTACGTTGAGGTCTTGCGCCGCATACAGCGTGCGCTGGGTTTGCAGGACGGTGAGCAGGTCTTCGGCGCCGGCCTGGTAGCGGCTCTGGGCGATGTCGAAGGCGGTTTGTGCCTGGTTCAGTTCTTCGCTTTGCCATTGCCGTTGTTCGTCGAGGCCACGAATGCTGCTGAGGGCTTTTTCGACGTCGGCGAAGCCGTTGATGATTGCCCCGCGATAGGTCTCCAGCAATTCGTCCTGCCGCGCCTTGGCCTTGTCGCGTTCGGCGCTGAGGCGGCCGTTGTTGAAGATCGGCGCGGTCAGCCCCGAGGACAGGTTGTAGAACGTCGTGCGCAGCAAATCGGCGGCCAGATCGGCGCCGCTGCCGAGGCTGGCGGTCAGGGTGATTTTCGGCAGCATCGCGGCGCGGGCGACGGTGACATCAGCCTGGGCTGCGGCGAGCTTGGCCTCGGCGCTGGCAATGTCCGGACGCCGACTCAGCAAGTCGCTCGGCACGCCGCTGGCGATGTCCGGCCAGTGCAGTTGGGCGAAGGATTGCGTGGGCAACGGCAACGCTTGCACCGGTTGACCGAGCAGGGCGGCGAGGCTGATCAGTGCTTCGCGGGCCTGTTGTTGCACCAGCGGCAGGCGACGCTGTTGTTCGGCCACCAGGCTTTTCTGCTGGGCCAGTTCCAGCGCGGTGGCGCTGCCGGCGTCGAAGCGGGTCTGCACCAGCTGCAGCACATTCTGCGCATTTTTCAGATTGAGTTCGGCAATGCGCGCCTGCTCACGCAAGGCCAGGGCTTGGGTGTAACTGTTGGCGACGCCGCTGAGCAAGGTCAGCTCGACGGTGGCGCGATCGAATTCGCTGGCCTGCACGCCGAACACCGCACTGTCGCGGGCGGCACGCTTGCCGCCCCAGAAATCGATTTCGTAACTGGCGCTGAGCTCGGCATCGTAATAGTCCAGCGAGCGATTCTCGGGACTGACATCCAATTGGCTGTAGCCCTTGCCGTGGATCAGTTTCTGCCGATTGGCATTCAGCCCGGCCTTGAGTTCCGGCAGCAGCGGGGCGCCGGCAATGGTTGCGCTGGCCTCGGCCTGTCTGACTCGTGCCACGGCGGCGGCGAGGTCGTAGCTGCCCAGCCGCGCCTGTTCCACCAGCCGCTCCAGTTCGGGGCTGCCGAACTGCGTCCACCATTGCCGATTGCTCTGCAGCGCGCCGGGGGTGTCGGCGGACTGCCACGCGCTCGGTGGCTGCACGCCGCTGTCGAGGCGCGGCGCCGGGCCGCTGCAGGCCGCCAGCAACAGGCTGGCGGCAAGGAACGTCAGTCGCACTTTCATAGGTCGATCATTCACTGGTAAGGGCCGTGACCGGGTCAAGCCGGGCAGCTTTGCGGGCCGGCATGAAGCCGAAAATGACCCCGGTGACCAGCGCACAGGCAAACGCACCGATCACCGCGAGCCCTTGAAAGGCGATCGCCACGCCGCTGAGCAACAACACGCCGCCGACCAGCAGCGCCAGGCCGATTCCGGCGATTCCGCCGACCACCGAGAGCATCAGCGCTTCAGTGAGAAACTGCCGCAGGATGTCGCGCTGACGGGCGCCGGTGGCCATGCGAATACCGATCTCGCGGGTACGTTCGCGTACGGTCATGAGCATGATGTTCATCACGCCGATACCGCCGACCAGCAGGGAAATCGCCGCAATCGCCCCCAGCATCAGCGACAGCGTGCCTTGCGTGCGCGCTTCGGCCTGGATCATCGCGGCATTGTTGGTCAGCTCGAAATCCTTCTTGCCGTGGTGCCGACGCAGCATTGCCTGTTCGATGGCCTGTTCGGCGTCCTTGACCTTGCGCGCATCCTTGGCCGCGATGACCACGTATTGCGGATTGCGGCTGCCGAACAGGCGCGTGCTCGCCGCCGAATAGGGCACGGCGATGCGGTTATCGCTATCGGAGTCGCCGGAGCTGGCGCCTTTTTCCGCAAGCACGCCGAGGATCTGGAACGGCACGTTTTCGATGAGGATGTATCGGCCGATGGGGTCGGCGACATCCTTGAGCAACTTGTCGCGGACCTTGGTGCCGATCACCGCGACAGCGGCGGCGCTGTCCTCGTCGGCCTGGGTGAAGTAGCTGCCCTGGATCACCGGCCAGTTGAAAATCTGCGGAAAGTTGGTGTCATTGCCGCCGACGTAGCTGCTGTGATCGGCGTTGCCAAAGCGCACCCCGGCGGTCGAGCCGTTGACCGGCATGATCCGTTCCACCTGGGGCAGGGCGGACAGTTCGGCGACGTCGTCGAGGGTGATGATGCCCTCCGGCGTACGCGGGTTCGGCGCCGAGCCGCTGAGGTAAATGATGTTCGAGCCGAACGCACCCATTTGCGCCATGACCTGCCGCTTGCTGCCTTCGCCGACGGCGAGCATGACCACCACCGAGGCCACGCCAATGACGATGCCCAGCAGGGTCAGCGCCGTGCGAAAGCGGTTGATCCACATCACCCGCCACGCCGCTTGTACAGCGTCGAGCAGTTCACCTTTCCAGGCGCCGGTCTGGCTGCTGCCGTTGCTCAGGCGCTGGCGCAGGTCGACCGCTTGCAACGCGCCGGGATTGGCCACAGGCGGCGCGCACGCGTGCTCGGCGCTGTCGCTGATGATCAGGCCGTCACGGATTTCGATGATGCGTTTGGCCCGTTGCGCCACTTCGCGGTCGTGGGTGATGAGGATCACCACATGACCCTGATCGGCGAGTTCGTCGAGCAGGGTCATGACCTCGGCGCCGCTGTGGCTGTCGAGGGCGCCAGTCGGCTCGTCGGCGAGGATGATATGGCCGCCGTTCATCAGCGCACGGGCAATCGACACCCGCTGTTGCTGGCCGCCGGAAAGCTGATGCGGACGATTGCCAGTGCGAGTGCCGAGGCCGAGACGTTCCAGCAGCGCGTGAGCTCGGGCATGCCGCTCGGCGGCCGGGGTGCCGGCGTAGATCGCTGGCATCTCAACGTTTTCCTGGGCCGAGCCGGAGGGAATCAGGTGGTAGCCCTGAAAGACAAAACCGAAGGCTTCGCGGCGCAGCCAGGCCAGTTCATCGCTGTCCAGCTGCGCGACATTTTCCCCGGCGAACAGATACTCGCCGCTGGTGGGACGGTCGAGGCAACCGAGGATATTCATCAGCGTCGATTTGCCCGAACCGGAGGCGCCGACAATCGCAACGAACTCGCCGGCATGGATCGACAGATCGATCCCGCGCAGCACTTCCACCAGCGGGCTGTCATCACCGCCATAGGCTTTGCGGATCTGCCGCAGATCGATCAGGGGCGTGTGCATTCAGCCTCCATGACCAGTGGCCGGCGCGCTGAGAACATGCTCGCCCTCGGCCAGACCTTCGAGCACCTGGGTGCGCAGGCGATCGCTGATGCCGGTGCGTACTTCACGCGCCTGAATATCGCCGTTGGCAGCGACGATCTGCGCCCGCTGCCACTGCGGACGCGAACCCGGTTGCAGGGCGGCAGTCGGCACGGTCAAAGTGTCTTGCGCCTGTTGCGCGACAAAGAACACCTGGGCGGTCATGTCGGTCATCAGGCTGTTGTCGGCGTTATCGACATCGAGCAGCACGGTGTACAGCACCACCCGTTCGCTGCCACTGCGACCACTGTTGGGACTGCCGCCCTGATTCTGTTCAAGCGGACGTGGTGGCACCGGCAGGATCTGCCGCACGGTGCTGCTCCAGCGCCGAGTGCCGCCGCTGAGGGTGGTGAAGTAGGCGGTCATGCCCGGTTTGACGTGGCCAATGTCGGCCTCCGAAACTTCGGCCCATACCGTCATCGGCGACAGTCGGGCGATGCGCAGGATCAGCGGGGTCTGTTGCTGCGCGTTGAGGGTCTGGCCTTCGCGCGCACCGACGGCGACCACGGTGCCGCTCATCGGCGCATAGATGCGCGTGTAACCGAGTTCGGCCTCGTCGCTGCGCAGGCTGGCCTGGGCCTGACGGATCTGCGCCTGGAACATGTCGATGCGCGCTTGGGTTGCGCGAACCTCGGCGCGCGCGGTCTGCACGTCTTCTTCGCGGGTGGCGCCACCGGCGGCGAGTTTCTGCTGGCGCTGGTATTTCTGCTGCGCCAGATCGTGCTGGGCACGTTGCTCCTGCAGCTGCGCCTTGAGGTTCTCGATGGAAAAGCGCCCGGCATCGAGCTTGGCTTTCTGTGTCGACGGGTCGATTTCCACCAGCAACTGACCTTCCTTGACCGTATCGCCGGCCTCGACGTGAATCTTCTGAATCTGCCCCGAAGCCTGTGCGCCGACATCCACATAGCGGCGCGGCTGCAAGGTGCCGAGCGCTGTCACGCTGTTTTCGATATCGCCGCGGCTGACCTGCACAGTGGCAACGGCGTCGCGACCGGGTGGCAAGACTTGCCAGGCAGCGACGGCGATCACGGGAATCAGACAGAGGGCGGCAAACAGCGCGCGACGGGCGGGGCGGGGACGATTCATGCAGGGTTCCGGCCAGTGGTTGCGGCCCGTCGCAAGGCACGACAGACACAGGGGCTGTCCTGTAAACGAGGCATGGGCGACGCAATTTAGCCGCAGACACATCGAGTCACCGCAGCCGGGCCACGACTATTTGTCCGGGATATCGAATCAACTCTTTAAATCTATATGAGAATTACTATAAATTACGCACCTCAAGTTGCCACTATCTTGCTACTGCGTGATTTGCAGTTCTGATCAGTGCGCTCAAGGACAGAAACGGCATCGATGCGGTCGGGAGTCATGTTGGAAAACTACTATCGTGAGCTGGTGTGTTTCCTCAACGCCAGACTGGGCAACCGTCAGGTCGCCGAGGATGTGGTGCATGACGCCTATGTACGCGTGCTGGAGCGCTCCAGCGAGGTGCCGATCGAACAACCCCGGGCCTTCCTTTATCGCACCGCGTTGAACCTGGTTATCGACGATCACCGCCGCAACGCGCTGCGCCAGGTCGAATCGCTGGACGTGCTCGACAATGAAGAGCGCTATTTCACCCCGTCCCCCCACGGCACCCTCGATCACGGACAGCGCCTGGAAATGCTTCAGCGCGCACTGGCCGAGCTGCCGCCGCTGTGCCGCGACAGTTTTCTGCTGCGCAAGATCGAAGGAATGTCCCATCCGGAAATCGCCCAGACCCTCGGCATCTCCCGGGCGCTGGTGGAAAAACACATCGTCAACGCCATGAAACATTGCCGCCTGCGCATCCAGCAATGGGATGGCCAGTGAGCCGCGCCGGTTAAATTTCCTTTCATCGTCCTCGTTCCTACTCAACAGACGACCTGCTGACCTGATTCAGGCCGGTCAGGCCACCCAGGCTTTATTTCCCCGCGTTGAGGGGTTCATCCAGAGGACACTGGAAATGACACAGGCAATTGCATCGCCCATCGTTCACGACCTGATCGGCGTCGGTTTCGGCCCTTCGAACCTGGCACTGGCCATCGCCCTGCAAGAGCGGGGCCGGATTCAGGGCGAACTGGATGTGCTGTTCCTCGACAAGCAGGCCACTTACAGCTGGCACGGCAACACCTTGTCTACGCAGAGCGAGTTGCAGATTTCCTTCCTCAAGGACCTGGTGACCCTGCGCAATCCGACCAGCCCGTATTCTTTCGTCAATTACCTCAAGCACCACGGGCGTCTGGTCGACTTCATCAACCTCGGCACTTTTTATCCATGCCGCATGGAGTACAACGACTACCTGCGCTGGGTGGCCGGGCAGTTCACCGAGCAGAGCCGTTACGGTGAAGAAGTGCAGTTCATCGAACCGGTGTTGCACAACCAGCAGGTTGAAGCGCTGCGGGTGATTTCCCGGGGCAGCGACGGCCAGCAATTCGTGCGTACCACACGTTCGGTGGTGGTCAGCGCTGGCGGCACACCGCGCATTCCGGAGGCGTTCAAGGCGCTGAAGGGCGATCATCGCGTGTTCCACCATTCGCAGTATCTGTCGCAAATGGCCAGACAGCCTTGCGTGAACAATCAACCGATGAGCATCGCCATCATCGGAGGCGGACAGAGCGCGGCGGAAGCCTTTATCGATCTGAACGATTCATTCCCGTCGGTGCAGGTCGACATGATCCTGCGCGGCTCGGCCTTGAAGCCTGCGGACGACAGCCCGTTCGTCAACGAAGTGTTCTCGCCGGAATTCACTGATCTGGTGTTCCAGCAGAACAGCGTCGAGCGCGAGCGTCTGGTCAACGAGTACCACAACACCAACTATTCGGTGGTCGACATCGACCTGATCGAACGCATCTACGGCATCTTCTACCGGCAGAAGGTTTCCGGGATTGCCCGTCATGCGTTCCGCACCCTGACCACCGTCGAGAGCGCCACTGCCACGGCAAACGGCATCGAACTGGCCGTGCGCAACAACGCCACCGGCGAAGTCACGGTGCGAATCTATGACGCCGTGGTGCTGGCCACCGGTTACGAGCGGCAGATGCACCGCAAATTGCTCGCGCCGCTGGAGGAATACCTCGGCGAATTCGAAGTCGATCGCAACTACAAACTGATCACCGACGAGCGCTGCAAGGCCGGCATATATATGCAGGGCTTCTGCCAGGCCAGCCATGGCCTGAGCGATACGCTGCTGTCGGTGCTGCCGATTCGCGCCGATGAAATCGCTGGCTCGTTGTACGAGCATGGCAAACAGCGCGGGCACAGCCGTTCCGTGGCGGAGCTGTTGTTGGCGACTGCCAGCTGAATCTGCATTGTCTGACATATCGCCTTCGCGAGCAGGCTCGCTCCCACAATGGTTCTGTGAACGCAGGCCAGAATGTGGGAGCGAGCCTGCTCGCGAAGGGGCCATGGAAAGCCCCACATATGATCGTTCCCACGCTCTGCGTGGGCATGCAGCCCGGGACGCTCCGCGTCCATTTCAGAAGCCGAACGCGGAGCGTCCGATGAGGCGTTCCTACGCTGAGCGCAGGAACGATCGCGGGGAAATTCTGAACCCTTCCTGAACACCCCCCACATTCCCCGAAAACACCTCTTCCAGCCGTTTAGCTGCGGGCGTAAGCTGCGCGCGTTTTCATCAATTGCGGAGACCCACAGTGGGTACTTGTTCGAGTGACAGTTGTCGGCCGGTCTCGATCACCGGCAGATTCTCGGCAAGATAACGCGCAGCCTTTCCCTGCCGTTGTCTCGCCGTAACAGCGAGCAGCGGCATCCCGTGCACGGCCAGTTCTGGATCGTGTCTCGACGTCCTTCTCAACGACGCTGAACCAAGCGTGCTGACGACCTCAATCGTCAGCGCCGCCTATCGACACGCCTGTCATTCCCGACCGGCGTGCCACGTCTTGCCGTGCCGGTTTTCCCGGTGCCAGGGCGCGGCGGTACCTGCTCGATGGTTTCCCGGCTGACCACAGGGGACACAGCCATGAAACTCACGCTCAAGGAATTTTTCGCAGGCTTTCTGCGCAGCCGCCACATCGCCCGGCACTTCCGTCGTCTGGCGCTGCTGGATTCGATCAATGACACCACGGTCAGCCGTGAAGTGCCGCCGACGCTGGCCAACACGCTGGTCGCTGCCGCCCATGAAGACAGCGCTGCGTTGCTGTCATCGCTGGGCACGCACGGCGAGGGGCTCACCGAGGTCGAGGCCGATGTACTGCGCGCGCAACACGGCCTTAACGAAGTCGAACACGAGCAGCCGCTGCCGTGGTGGACCCATTTGTGGCACTGCTACAAAAACCCGTTCAACCTGCTGCTGACCTTACTCGCGGTGATCTCCTGGCTGACCGAAGACCTCAAGGCGGCCGTGGTGATTTTCTCCATGGTGGTGCTGTCGACGCTGCTGCGCTTCTGGCAGGAGAGCAAATCCAATCAGGCTGCCGATGCGCTCAAAGCCATGGTCAGCAACACCGCTACGGTGCTGCGCCGGGATGTGCCACGGCGGGAGCTGCCGATCAAGCAACTGGTGCCCGGCGATCTGATCGTGCTCTCGGCCGGCGACATGATTCCCGCCGATTGCCGCGTGCTCAGCGCCAAGGACCTGTTCGTCAGCCAGGCAGCGATGACCGGTGAATCGATGCCGGTGGAAAAATTCACCCGGCAGACCGATCGCGACACGCGTAACCCGCTGGAGCTGGACAACATTCTGTTCATGGGCACCAACGTCGTGTCCGGCAGCGCGATTGCACTGATTCTCACCACCGGCAACAGCACCTACTTCGGTGCGCTGGCGCAACGGGTCGGCGCGACGGACCGGGCGGTGACCTCGTTCCAGCAGGGGGTCAACAAGGTCAGCTGGCTGCTGATCCGCTTCATGTTCGTCATGGCGCCGCTGGTGCTGTTCATCAACGGTTTCACCAAGGGCGACTGGAGTGAAGCGCTGCTGTTCGCGCTGTCGATTGCCGTCGGCCTGACCCCGGAAATGCTGCCGATGATCGTCACTTCGACCCTGGCCAAAGGCGCCGTGTTTCTGTCGCGCAAAAAGGTCATCGTCAAACGTCTCGACGCGATCCAGAACTTCGGCGCCATGGATGTGCTGTGCACCGACAAGACCGGCACCCTGACTCAGGACAAGATCTTTCTGGCGCGTAATGTCGATGTCTGGGGTGAGGATTCTGACGCTGTGCTGGAACTGGCCTACCTCAACAGCTACTACCAGACCGGCCTGAAAAACCTGCTGGATGTCGCCGTGCTCGAACACGTGGAAGTCCATCGCGAACTGAAAGTCGGCAGCGTGTTTCGCAAGGTCGATGAGATCCCGTTCGACTTCAATCGCCGGCGCATGTCGGTGGTGGTGGAGAGCCGCGGTCAGCCCCATCAACTGATCTGCAAAGGCGCGGTGGAAGAAGTGCTGGCGGTGTGCAGCCGGGTGCGTCACGGCGAGGTCGATGAAGTCTTGAGCGATGAATTGCTGGCGCGGATTCGCCACGTCACCGGTGCTTTCAACGCCGAAGGTCTGCGCGTGGTGGCGGTCGCGGCTCGCTCAATGCCAGCAGGGCGCGAGATTTACAGCCTGGCCGATGAGCAGGAACTGACGCTGATCGGTTACGTGGCGTTCCTCGATCCGCCGAAGGAAAGCACCGCGCCAGCGCTCAAGGCTTTGGCCGAGCATGGCGTAGCGGTCAAGGTGCTGACCGGTGACAACGAACTGGTGACGGCGAAAATCTGCCGTGAGGTCGGCCTCGCCCAACAGGGTTTGCTGCTGGGCAATGACATTGAGCGCATGAGCGATGCCGAACTGGCCGTGGCGGTTGAGACGACCAACGTCTTCGCCAGACTGACGCCATCGCACAAAGAGCGCATCGTCGGCATTCTCAAGGGCAACGGCCATGTGGTCGGGTTCATGGGCGACGGCATCAACGACGCGCCGGCGCTGCGCAGCGCCGACATCGGCATTTCCGTCGACAGCGCGGTGGACATCGCCAAGGAAGCGGCGGATATCATCCTGTTGGAAAAAAGCCTGATGGTGCTGGAGGAGGGCGTGCTCGAAGGGCGGCGCACCTTCGCCAACATGCTCAAGTACATCAAGATGACTGCCAGCTCCAACTTCGGCAATGTGTTCTCGGTGCTGGTTGCCAGCGCGTTCATCCCGTTCCTGCCGATGCTGCCGATGCACCTGCTGGTACAGAACCTGCTGTACGACATTTCGCAGATCGCCATTCCGTTCGATAACGTCGACGACGAGATGCTGAAACAGCCGCAGCGCTGGCAGCCGGCTGACGTCGGGCGCTTCATGCTGTTTTTCGGCCCGATCAGTTCGATCTTCGATATCACGACGTTCGCCTTGATGTGGTACGTGTTCGACGCCAACACGCCGGATCACCAAACGCTGTTCCAGTCCGGCTGGTTCGTGGTCGGGTTGCTGACCCAGACGCTGATCGTGCACATGATCCGCACGCCGAAGATCCCGTTCCTGCAAAGCCGCGCCGCCATGCCGCTGATGGTGATGACCGGGGTCATCATGGCGGTCGGCATCTTCCTGCCAATGGGGCCGCTGGCGCATTACTTCAAATTGCAGGCGCTGCCGTCGCTGTATTTCGTGTTTCTACCGGTGATTCTGCTGGCGTACATGACGCTGACCCAAGCCGTTAAAGGCTTCTACATCCGCCGGTTCGGCTGGCAATAACCGCCATGGAATGCTTTCCCCTGTGGAAGCGAGCCTGCTCGCGAAGGCGTCGTGTCAGTCAGTACATCTCTGACTGGTATAGCCCCTTCGCGAGCAGGCTCGCTCCCACAGGGGATATTGGTGCGTCAGGGCCGCCGGATAAATGAGCGGGTTTTTAGGAAAAGTCCTACAGAGCTATCCCCGACGCTTGCGTAGTCTTGCCCTCCCCAAACCTCACCGGGAGAATGACCATGAGCAACAAAGCGTTGCGCATCCTGATCGCCGACCCGCAGCATTTTCATCGCATGAAAATCGAGCGCCTGTTCAACGCGCTCGGCTACTACCGCGTCGCCCCGGTGCAGACTCTCGGCGAACTGTTGACCCTGGTTGACTATGGCTGCGAGCCGTTCGATGTATTGGTGATCAATGCCGAGCTGGCGGCAGGCTCCCTGGATCTGTCGGGCTTTCTGCTCGATCACCCACAGGTTCGCCACGCTCTGATCTACAACGAACCGTCGGCGCCCTTGCTGGCGGTTGCGGGGTTTGCTCAGGAAAACGCGCAGATCAGCCCGACGCCATTGCCCAATTCACAGCTCATCGGGCAGGTGATGGCGAGAGTCGAAGCTTGCGACGAACGCCAGGCAGCGCCCGACTCTCACGCGTCGTTGCGCCATGCCAATGCATAAAAAACCACTCTGCACAACTGTCAGACCTGACAGGTGATTCTCTTGCTCATCCATGTAACAGTGCCGGCGCGGCCACCGACTCCGGGACAGACTGTTGCGGTGTCTTCGATTTTGCAGGAGTACCAATGAAGTCAGCGCTGATCGTCGATGATCACCCAGTCGTGCGCGCGGCCATTCGAATTGTCCTGCAGGCTCAAGGCTTCACGCAGATTCATGAAGCGTCCAATGGCAATGAAGTCGTGCCGTTGATCTGCGCGCATGATCCGCACCTGGTTGTGCTCGATCTGGGGCTGGGATCGATGGACGGTCTGGAAGTGCTGACGCGAATCCAGATCAAGGCGCCGACGGCGCGTTGCCGGGTGCTGGTGTTCAGCATGCATGAGCCCACGCATTATCAAGAGCGTTGTCTGCGCGCCGGCGCGAGGGGCTACGTGACCAAGAGCAATCAACTGACTCTGCTGCACGAAGCCATCAAGGCATTGATGTCCGGCCACACTTATTTCTCCGCATTGCCCAATACCAGCGGTCTGTACAACGCCGTGCAACGCACGGAAAAGGAGCTGATCGCGCAGCTGTCCGATCGAGAGTTATGCATTTTCGTGAATCTGGCGCTGGGCAAACCGAACAAGGCCATCGCTTTGGAAATGCACCTGAGTCACAAAACCGTCAGCACCTACAAGACCCGCATGATGGCGAAACTTGGCCTGGGTTCGCTGGTGCTTCTGCGTGAGTTCGCCAAGCGCAATCACTTGATCTGAGTACCCCGACATGATGCAGGGACTGCGGGTTTTATTGCTGTGGCTGGGGCTTGTTGCCTCGGTCGGGGCGAATGACCAGCCGCAGACGCTGGAGGTGCTGGCGCGCCTCGAACCGGGAAGTATCCAGGTCCGCCTCGATGATCGGGAGCGCCAGTGGCTGCGTGAGCATCCAGTCTTGCGCATGGGCATCTCCGGCCCGGATTACCCGCCCTTCGAAATCACCCGCAATCAGCATGAGCTGGAAGGGCTGACCGCCGATTACGCCGATCTGCTGGCGCAACTGCTCGGCATCAGGATCGAGGTGCGGCGTTTCGCCGATCGTCCCGCACTGATGGCCGCACTCAAGCGCGCTGACGTCGAACTCCTGGGCACCTCGAACAGTTTCGAAGCCGCCGATCCGGCCTTTGTTCTGTCGCGGCCGTACGCTGAAGATCAGCCAATGCTGGTGACGCGTCATGACGAGAAACTGCCTGCTGACCTTGCAGGCAAACGCATCGCCATGGTCGAGGATTACCTGCCACTGGCCCATGTTCAGGCGTTCTACCCCGGCGCCCACGTGCAGCTTTATGCTTCGGCCATGGATGCACTCGGCGCGGTCGCCTTCGGTGCCGACGATGTGTACCTGGGCGACTTCATCAGCGCCAACTACCTGATCAACACCAATTATCGCAACGACCTGCAACTGGCCGGGCCGTCGGGGCTTGATGCCAATCCGTTCGCCTTTGCGTTGTTGCGCAGCGATGTGGTGCTCAAACGCATCGTCGACAAGGCCTTGCTGGCCGTGCCCATGGAGCGTCGCCATCTGATCGAACAGCGCTGGAGCGTCGGCCTCGCCGAGATGGCCGAACAGTCGCGGGTACAGCTCAGCGCCGCCGAGCAGCAGTGGCTGGATCAGCACCCGGTGGTGCGGGTCGGCGCTGTCGAAGACTTCGCGCCGTTGGCGTTTTTCGATGCCGATGGACGCTTCAACGGGCTGGCAGCGCAGTTGCTGAGCCTGATTGCACAGCGCAGCGGGCTGAATTTCGAGATCGTGCGTGGCACCTCCTTGAACGATCAGTTCGAGCAGCTCCAGGCCGGCGCACTCGATGTTCTGCCGGTGGTGACGCCGAGCACCGAGCGGGAAGCGCAGCTGCAATTCACCCGCGCCTATCTGAACAATCCGTTCGTGCTGGTCAGCGCAGCGAACGGACCACATCCATTGCCGCTCGACGAACTGGCGGGCAAACGCCTGGCCATCTATCGAGGGCATCCGTTGCGCGATTATTTGCTGCAACGGGTGCCCGGACTGCGTCTGGTCGAAGTCAAAAGCCCCGCCGAAGGCATGGCGCTGATTGCCCGTGGACAGGTCGACGTGACGGTAAGTTCGTTGCTGGTGGCGCGTTTTCTGATCGCCCGCCAATACCGCGACCGCCTGCGTATTACCGGCACCGTAGGCGATCAGCCGGCGCGCATCGCTTTGGCCACGGCGCCGCAGTCGGCGCTGCTGCACTCGATCCTGAACAAGGCGTTGCTGAGCATCGCGCCGCAGCAAATGGATGAACTGGTCGAACGCTGGAGCCACGATGTGGTGGTGGAGGACAGCTATTGGTCGCGCCATCGCCGCGAGATTCTGCTTGGTTTTGCCGGCGCCGCAGGCTTGCTGCTGCTGGCCTTGATCTGGATCGGCTGGCAGCGTCGGCAGATCCATCAGCGCCAGCAATGGTTGTTGCAACTGCAACAGGCCAAGGACGTAGCGGATGAGGCCAATCGGGCCAAAAGCACTTTCCTGGCGACCATGAGCCACGAGATCCGCACACCGATGAACGCCTTGATCGGCATGCTCGAACTGGCCCTCAAGCGCGCAGAGGAGGGCGTGACCGATCGACTCGCCATTCAGGTGGCGTCGAATGCCGGCCAGCAATTATTGGCGTTGATTGGCGACATTCTCGATATCGCCCGTATCGAGTCGGGGCATTTGTCCCTTTCGCCCGAGCGGGCCAACCTGCGCGAGACGGTGTTATCGGTGTGTCGGGTTTTCGAAGGGCTGGCGCGGCAGAAGCGCTTGTTGTGGCGCATCGAACTTGATCCGCGCGCCGACGTGGATGTGCTGATTGATCCGACGCGCTTCAAACAAGTGCTGTCGAACCTGTTGAGCAATGCGATCAAATTCACCGAGGCGGGCGAGGTGAGTTTGCGCTTGCAGGTCATCGCCATGACCGACGCTGAAGTGGACTTGCTGTTGCGCATCGAAGACAACGGCATCGGCATCAGCGGCGAAGATCAAAAGCGCCTGTTCAGCCCGTTCGTTCAAGCGAGCAATAGCCTTCAAGCGGCGCGCAGCGGTTCCGGCCTGGGGCTGGTGATCAGCCGTAACCTCTGCGAAATGATGGGCGGCACACTGGGTCTCGATAGTGATCTCGGGCAAGGCACGCGAGTAAAAATCAATATCCAGTTGCCGCTGTTGACGTCGGTGACGACCGCACTGGCAACGCCCGAGGCGGCAGCCGCGACCTGTGTATTAAGCGTGTTGGTGGTCGACGATCACCCGGTCAATCGCTTGCTGATGTGCTGGCAACTGAGTGAATTGGGGCATCGCACGGTAGACGTGGGCGACGGAGAACAGGGGCTGGACCGCTTGCGAACCCAGGCCTTCGATGTGGTGATCACCGACTGCAACATGCCGCGCCGCAATGGCTATGAGCTGGCGCAGGCGATTCGCAACGAAGAAGCCGCCAGCGGCCGCAGGCCCTGTCTGATCCTCGGTTTTACGGCCAACGCGCAGATCGAAGAGCGCCTGCGTTGTCTGGATGCCGGCATGGACGGCTGCCTGTTCAAACCGATTCGCTTGCATGATCTGGCTGAAGCCCTGAAAGGCGCTCATCGTTGCGAGCGCCACGAAGATGAACCGCCAAGTGCCGAGCCCGTCGAGATTGATCTGAGTGCCCTGGAGCAGATGGCCGGTGCCGATCACTCGTTGATCGAGCGTTTGCGCAAGGAAGTCGGCAATAGCTTGCGCGACGATCTGCAGGCTTTGGATCAGACCCGCGTCGGCGACCGCAACGGCCTGCGTGAGCTGGCCCATCGCATCAGGGGCGGTGCGCAAATGGTTGGGGCAGCGCGGGTTGTTGCGGCGTGTGCAGATCTGGACACGGCATGCCGAGACGGTGAAAACGCGTTTATCGAGCGTGCCATCGACAGGTTGCGCGAAGCCATGCACGGCCTCGCACGGTGCCTCTGAACCATTGCAGACTCCTGTGGAAGCGAGCCTGCTCGCGAAATGCGCGCCGCTGACTCAATTGTTCTGCATATGGAACACTCAAGCCGATTTCCACCCTCTAGTCGAATATTCGATATGCCCTTACGCTTAATCCAATGCATTTACCCATTGGAGACCCCATGAAAAACATCATCGGCATTTACACCAGCCCGCGCGGCCATTGGGTCGGCGATGGTTTCCCGGTGCGCACGCTGTTTTCCTACGACAACCTGGGCAAGCACATCAGCCCGTTTCTGCTGCTCGATCACGCCGGTCCCGCCGAATTCACCCCGACCACTGAACAGCGTGGCGTCGGCCAGCACCCGCACCGTGGTTTCGAAACCGTGACCATCGTTTACGACGGCGAAGTGCAGCACCGCGATTCCACCGGCAGTGGCGGCACCATCGGCCCGGGTGATGTGCAGTGGATGACCGCAGCTTCCGGCATCCTCCATGAGGAATTCCACTCGGAAAACTTCGCCCGAACCGGCGGCAAGCTGGAAATGGTCCAGCTGTGGGTCAACCTGCCGGCCAAGGACAAAATGGCCGCGCCGGGTTACCAGACCATTCTCGACCGCGACATTCCGAGCATCGCGCTCAAGGACAACGCCGGCAGCCTGCGTCTGATCGCCGGCGAATTCGATGGGCACACCGGACCGTCACGGACTTTCACGCCAATCGACGTCTGGGATCTGCGCCTCAATGCCGGCAAGTTGCTGACGCTTGATCTGCACGAAGGACGCAACACCGCACTGGTGGTGTTGAAGGGTTCGGTGCTGGTCAACGGTGCGGAATCGGTTGGGGTAGGGCAGTTGGCGCTGTTCGAACGCGACGGTGATCGACTCACCCTCCAGGCCAGCGAAGACGCGGTGGTATTGCTGCTCAGTGGCGAGCCGATCGACGAACCGATCGTTGGCCATGGCCCGTTCGTGATGAACACCGAGCAGGAAATCCACCAGGCCTTCGCCGACTTTCAGTCCGGGCGCTTTGGCCAGATGCACGCCTGACCCGAAGCTTTACTGGCAACTGAAACTCCCACAGGTTGTTCAACGTCTGATCGTTCCCACGCTCTGCGTGGGAATGCAGCCGGGGACGCTCCGCGTCCCACAGCCTCAAGATCGCAGCCTTCGTCAGCTCAGGGTTTTGCAGTGTTTGTAAGCCGGTGCTCATCCACCGAAATCAATTGCTCCTACACTGTGCCAATCTGTGCGATCTTCTCGCGATTGGCCTTTGTCGGAGTTGTTTGATGCTGTCTCTGCTGACCGAACACCCGTTGTTTAGCGCGTTGATCCTGATCCTGCTCGATCTTGGCTTGTGGCGGCTGATCAGCTCTCGCGGCAGTGAATGGAAGCTGCTGGTGCGGGTGCTGATTTTTGCCCTGTTCAGCATTGTGCTGTTCAACGAAGGTCTCAACCCGATGGAACCGGCGCCGTGGGCCGACAACGTGCCGCTGCATCTGGCGGCAACCGGGCTGCAGATCGGTTGGTGGCTGTTTGGTGCACGGACCCTGACGGTGCTGATCGGCGCGGTGATGATGCAACGGGTCGGCCATACCGGCCGGCTGTTGCAGGACTTGCTCGGCGCGGTGATTTTCCTCATCGCGATCATTGCGGCGCTGGCGTACGTGCTCGATCTGCCAGTCAAAGGCGTGCTGGCGACGTCCGGCGCGTTGGCGATCAT
This sequence comes from Pseudomonas sp. H26/SER47-MNA-CIBAN-0231, assembly GCF_040310465.1. Taxonomy (NCBI): domain Bacteria; kingdom Pseudomonadati; phylum Pseudomonadota; class Gammaproteobacteria; order Pseudomonadales; family Pseudomonadaceae; genus Pseudomonas; species Pseudomonas sp. H26/SER47-MNA-CIBAN-0231. The sequence goes on from NZ_JBEOPW010000002.1 coordinate 332,229, forward strand.
TGTCGGCCTGGCTTTGCAGAGCACATTGAGCGATGTGTTCTCCGGCATCGTCCTCAACACCACCAAGCCCTATCAACTCGATGACTGGATTTCCATCGACGGCACCGAGGGCCGCGTCACCGACATCGACTGGCGCGCCACGCGTCTGCAAACCAGTCAGGGCAGCATGGCCGTGATTCCCAACTCGCTGGCGGCGAAAGCCAAAATCATCAACTTCAGCCGACCGAGCAATATGTTCGGCGTTTCCGTCAGCGTGCCCGTCAGCCCCCATGCCCGGCCCAGTTCGGTAATCGAGGCGCTGGAGCGGGCAATGCAGGGTTGTCGGCAATTGCTCGACACGCCGGCGCCGAGCGTATCGTTGAAGAGTTCTGCCAGCGGCGGCGCGGAATACGAGATCAGCGGGTTTGTCGCTTCGATGGGTGAGAAGCGCGTGGTGCGCAATCAGTTGTTCGACCTTGCTTACCGGCATTTGCAGGCGTCCGGGGTCAATCTGCTGTCCAGCAACGAGACCAGCGCCGCGCCGCAGTTGTCGCGGCCACGGGCGCTGCTGGAGAGCTCGCCGATCTTCTCGACTCTGCGTGAAGAAGAAAAAGACACCTTCAGCCAGAACATGACCCTGCAAACTTTCCGCGCCGGCGAAACGATTCTGGCGGGCGGCGAGGTCAGCGATCATTTGTTCATCATTGAGTCCGGCGTGGTTTCGGTGACGCTCAAGCGCCATGGTGCGCCACTGGAATCCGGGCGCATGGGGCCGGGTGAGGTGATCGGCGAGGCCGGGATTCTTTCCGACACCGCCTTGCCGGCGGATTTTTCCGCGAAGACTTTCTGCGGCCTGTATCGCATCGAGAAGTCCTACCTGAAACCGTGCCTGGACGCGCGCCATGACATCCACGATGCGATGCAGGCATTGCTCGATTTCCGTCTGCACAAGGCGCAGTCGCTGACCGAGGAAACGCCCGTGGTCGCGCCGAAAAGGGGCTTTCTGCAATGGCTGCGCAATCGGGTCTGAACTAGCCCACCGTTATTGGATGCAACCTGCGCGGCGTTCTCAGGGTCACAATTTGCAATCCCACCGGGCAGGAGTTGCAGACGATGAAAAACCTGCGAATCGCCACCTTCAACGTCAACGGCATGCGCGCACGGCTGCCGAATCTGCTGGAATGGCTCAAGCGCGAGCAACCGGACATCGTCTGCCTGCAAGAGCTCAAATCAGTCGACAGCGCATTTCCCGCCGCCGAACTGGAGGCCGCCGGTTACGGCGCAATCTGGCAGGGCCAGGCGTCATGGAATGGCGTGGCGATTCTGGCGCGTGATGCGCAGCCGTTGGAGAGTCGACGCGGTTTGCCCGGCGATGCCGATGACACCCACAGCCGTTATATCGAAGCGGCGGTGCACGGCGTGCTGGTCGGTTGCCTGTATCTGCCCAATGGCAACCCGCAGCCGGGGCCGAAATTCGATTACAAACTGGCCTGGTTCGAGCGTCTGATCAATTACGCCAAAGACCTGCAAAGCAGCGATCACCCGGTGGTCCTGGCCGGTGACTTCAATGTCGTGCCCACCGACATGGACATCTACAACACCCGATCCTGGCTCAAGGATGCTTTGTTGCAACCTGAAAGCCGCGAGTGCTATCAGCGGCTGCTGGATCAGGGCTGGACTGATTCCCTGCGCCACGTGTATCCCGAAGAACGCCTCTACACCTTCTGGGATTACTTCCGTAACCATTGGCAAACCAATTCCGGCCTGCGCATCGACCACCTGCTGCTCAATCCGGCATTGAGCCCGTATTTGCACGACGCTGGTGTTGACGCCTGGGTGCGCAACGAACCGCACGCCAGCGACCATGCACCGACATGGATTCGCATCGGCTCGCGGAAAAAGCGCTGACTGGGCGATTGGCGAAATCAATTGTCGAAAGCTGTGCCTGATCCCGTATACAGGGCAACATCAACGCAGTGTTCTGCGGCCCATGCATAAGGATCGAGCAATGAGTGCGCCACGGCTGACCAGTACCAATCTGTACCTGCAACGTTTGGGTTTCGATGCGCCGCCGGCACCGACGCTGGATGCGTTGCGCCAGTTGCAGTCCCGCCACACCGCTCGGTTTGTTTTCGAAAATCTGGCAACGATCAGTGCAGAGCCGGTGTTGATCGACTTGGTCTCCATCGAAGACAAGGTATTGCAGCAGGGGCGGGGCGGCTACTGCTATGAGCTCAATCATTTGTTTTATGCGCTGCTGCTTGAATTGGGCTTCGACGCGCGGGCGATCAGCGGGCGCGTGGTGATGAATCAACCGGAAGGCAGCTGGACGGCGCGCACCCATCGTTTGAGTCTGGTGACCATTGACGGCACTCGCTATATCGCCGACGTCGGCTTTGGCGGCATGGTGCCGACCGCACCGCTGCTGCTCGACAGTGAAGATGAGCAACCCACCCCACACGAACCCTACCGTATCGACAAGCAAGCTGATGGCTACCTGCTGCGCGCCAAAGTCGCAGGCGAATGGCGGCCGATGTACCTGTTCGATTTGCAACGCCAGGAAGACATCGATTACACCGTCGGCAACTGGTACGTCTCCACCCATCCCGAGTCACCCTTTTCGCAGCGCCTGATGGTCGCGCGCACCGGCGCTGGCTGGCGCAAAACTCTGAACAACGGCAGTTTTGCCATTCATCACATGGGCGCGGACAGTGAGCGGCGCGAGGTGGCAGACGTCGACGAGCTGATGAAATTGCTGCGGCGCGAGTTCGATCTTCAGGTGCCTGATTCACCGCGTATGCGACAAGCGCTGGCTCGGGTCATCGCGCCAGCCTCCATCTAAGGCTTTACATCAGGCTCCAATACGCGACGGATTTCGCCGATGGCCGCTGAAAGAGTGCGACTGCACCGTCGGTCGCCGTGAACACTTGAGCCTAGTGGGCACTGGCGCGGACGCAGCGGGGATGTGTTGCCGGATTTGTTGGGACAAGAAGCGCAGGCTAGAAGGTTGGATGGCTACCTAACCATTATGTGACTGACAAGTTGTATACAACTCTATGGACATTTGTCCTGAGTATTGAATACAGTGTGCGCATAACAAAAACCAGGGAACCCCCCACCATGAAAACGCCCCATGTTTCACACCAACGGCCCGAGGACGAAAACCTCGGGGTCGGCGCGAATATGGCTTACGGCCTGCAACATGTTCTGACCATGTACGGCGGTATCGTTGCGGTGCCACTGATCATTGGCCAGGCGGCCGGTCTGTCGCCGGCGGACATTGGTCTGTTGATTGCTGCTTCATTGTTTGCGGGGGGGCTGGCGACGTTGCTGCAAACCCTGGGTCTGCCGTTTTTTGGCTGTCAGCTGCCGCTGGTCCAGGGCGTATCGTTCTCCGGCGTGGCGACCATGGTTGCGATCGTCAGCAGCGGCGGGGAGGGCGGTTTCCAATCGGTGCTGGGTGCGGTGATTGCCGCCTCGTTGATCGGCTTGCTGATCACGCCGGTGTTTTCACGCATCACCAAGTTCTTTCCCCCGCTGGTCACCGGCATTGTGATCACCACCATCGGCCTGACGCTGATGCCGGTGGCCGCACGCTGGGCGATGGGCGGCAACAGCCACGCGCCGGACTTCGGCAGCATGCAGAACATCGGTCTGGCGGCGGTGACGCTGGTGCTGGTGTTGCTGCTGAGCAAGGTTGGCAGCGCGACCATTTCTCGGCTGTCGATTCTGCTGGCCATGGTCATCGGCACGGTGCTGGCGGTGTTCCTTGGCATGGCGGATTTCTCCAGTGTCACCACCGGCCCCATGTTCGGCTTCCCGACACCGTTCCACTTCGGCATGCCGACCTTCCATTTCGCCGCGATCCTGTCGATGTGCATTGTGGTCATGGTGACGCTGGTGGAAACCTCGGCGGACATCCTCGCCGTGGGCGAAATCATTGACACCAAGGTAGATTCCAAACGCTTGGGCAACGGCCTGCGTGCCGACATGCTGTCGAGCATGTTTGCGCCGATCTTCGGTTCGTTTACGCAAAGTGCTTTCGCGCAGAACGTCGGTCTGGTGGCGGTGACCGGGATCAAGAGCCGTTTTGTGGTGGCCACCGGTGGTCTGTTCCTTGTCGTGCTTGGCCTGCTGCCGTTCATGGGTCGGGTGATTGCTGCAGTGCCGACTTCGGTACTCGGCGGCGCCGGTATCGTGCTGTTCGGCACGGTGGCCGCGAGTGGCATCCGCACGTTGTCAAAGGTGGACTACCGCAACAACGTCAACCTGATCATCGTTGCCACCTCGATCGGTTTCGGCATGATCCCGATCGCCGCGCCGAACTTCTACGATCATTTCCCGAGCTGGTTCGCGACTATTTTCCATTCGGGCATCAGTTCGTCGGCAATCATGGCGATCCTGCTCAACCTGGCGTTCAACCACTTCACGACCGGCAACTCGGATCAACAGTCGGTGTTCGCCGCAGCCGAAGAGCGCACCCTGCGTTATCGCGATCTGGCCGCGCTGCGTGAAGGCGATTACTTCAGCGACGGCAAGCTGCATGACTGCGATGGCAAGGAAGTGCCGGTGATCGAGCCGGATGACCACGACCATGGCCACGGCGCGCCTAAGGTTCAGGTGAAAAGCAGCGAACATGTCTGACCGCTGCGTCTGAAACAAAAAAGGCCGATCTGCCCAAGCAGATCGGCCTTTTGGCATTTTTCGAGTGTCCACAAAAAAGCCCCTGAATCTTGCGATTCAGGGGCTTTGCTATTTGGCTCCACAACCTGGACTCGAACCAGGGACCCAGTGATTAACAGTCACTTGCTCTACCAACTGAGCTATTGCGGAATTGGTGCGTATGTTACTGATTCAAAAAGAGAAGTCAAGCATCGCCTGGCAACTTTTGCGATTCGTCGGGACGGACGGCATTTTGTCAGCGATTGGCGGTTACCAGAAAGGCCTCAGAGGTCTACCATGGCAGCCCGGAAGTGGTCACACGCGCTGCCGGCCATTCGCCGCAAAGGTACGCGCCATGAATCAAATCACCCGTAACACCGAGGTGCTCGCATGAGCACTGCACAGATCAGCCTGCCCAAAGGGATCGGCCCGCACGCCGAAAAACTTTTCGATGCAATCACCGGGGCAAGCACCGCCGAAGAATTGAACCGCGCTGGCGGCAAGGCCGAAGGTTTCGTCCTTGGTCTTGAAAGCAGCAAGGCCATCAAGAGCCAGGTCGCCGAATCGCTGTATGTGATTTACGACGATGCTGCCACTCAACGCTCGGTCGAGCTGGCTTAACTGCCGAAGGTAATCGTGCCGAGCATCAGCTTGGCATAGGCCGCCGTCGCCGCCAGTTGCACCAGCCACAGGGCCAGGCCACCGAGGAATACCCCGGTGGCGACTTGCAGCACCAGGCTCTTTTCACGCTTGGCCGGAGCGCGCGGGATGAAATCATCCAGGTCGTCACGGTCAGCGCGCAGGTTGTCGTTTTTCATGTGGGTTCTCTTCAAATATCTCGGGTGTACACAAAACCGGTAGGAGCTGCGGAACGCTGCGATCTTTTGATCTTGATCTTAGAAACAAGATCAAAAGATCGCAGCCTCGTTGCACTCGTCAGTTCCTACACTTTGAATTGTGTGCAGTCTAGAGGTTGCAAGGCGTTTCCAGAGACAAATAAAAACGGGAAGCCCAAAAGGCTTCCCGTTTTTCATCACTCGCCGAAATCAGATGACCTGAACGATCGCGTCCGTCACAGCCTTGATGTTGCTCTGGTTCAGCGCGGCCACGCAGATGCGGCCGGTGTCCAGGGCGTAGATGCCGAACTCGTTGCGCAGGCGATGCACTTGTTCAGTGGTCAGGCCGGAGTAGGAGAACATGCCGCGCTGACGACCAACGAAGCTGAAATCGCGTCCCGGGGCTTTTTCCGCCAGCAGGGCAACCATCTGCTCGCGCATGCCGCGAATACGCAGACGCATTTCGGCCAGTTCGGCTTCCCACTGCGCGCGCAGTTCCGGGCTGTTCAGCACCGCAGCAACGATGCTGGCGCCGTGGGTCGGCGGGTTGGAGTAGTTGGTGCGGATCACGCGCTTGACCTGCGACAGCACGCGCGCGCTTTCTTCTTTCGATTCGCTGATGATCGACAATGCGCCAACGCGTTCGCCGTACAGCGAGAACGATTTGGAGAACGAGCTCGAGACGAAAAAGGTCAGGCCGGATTCGGCGAACAGGCGCACAGCGGCGGCGTCTTCGTCGATGCCGTCGCCGAAACCCTGGTAAGCCATGTCGAGGAACGGCACATGACCTTTGGCCTTGACCACTTCGAGCACCTTGTTCCAGTCCGCCGGGGTCAGGTCGACGCCGGTCGGGTTGTGGCAGCAAGCATGCAGGACAACGATCGAGCCGTTCGGCAGGGCATTGAGGTCGTCGAGCATGCCGGCACGGTTCACGTCGTGGGTGGCAGCGTCGTAGTAACGGTAGTTCTGCACCGGAAAACCCGCGGTTTCGAACAGCGCGCGGTGGTTTTCCCAGCTCGGGTCGCTGATCGCCACGACGGCGTTCGGCAGCAGTTGCTTGAGGAAGTCGGCACCGATTTTCAGTGCGCCGGTCCCGCCGACGGCCTGAGTGGTGATGACGCGACCGGCGCTGATCAGCGGCGAGTCGTTGCCGAACAGCAGTTTCTGCACGGCCTGGTCGTAGGCAGCGATGCCATCGATCGGCAGGTAACCGCGCGAAGCGTGTTGCGCGACGCGAATCGTCTCGGCTTCGATCACCGCGCGCAGCAGTGGAATTCGCCCCTCTTCGTTGCAGTACACGCCCACGCCCAGGTTGACCTTGGTGGTCCGGGTATCGGCGTTGAATGCTTCGTTGAGGCCCAGGATTGGATCGCGGGGTGCCATTTCGACAGCGGAGAACAGGCTCATTATTACGGCGGCTCTGAATGGAGAGTGGAGGGACGTGTAGCGCTCCAGCCGAATGCACTAGAGCGGTGCACAAACGGGGAGCTAGTATAGAGGCCATCACCGCGCAATGGCGACAGGCGAATCGGCTTTTGGGGTAAGTTTTTCCGATTATTTCTGGACCGTTAGTCGATTGACTTTGTCAGACTCTTTACCGGATGTAGGACGTTTGCCTTGAAAGGTAAGGCAATCGCCACCACATTCAGCACAATCCAGGTTTTTTCTTGCGCGACATCGGTCGTTTGCGGTCGTCCTCGTGGTGCTCCGTCTGACGCGGAGCGCCGCGAATCCAGAGGTGTGTATGTCGGAATTCCAGCTAGTCACCCGCTTCGAGCCTGCCGGCGATCAGCCGGAAGCCATTCGCCAGTTGGTTGAGGGCATTGACGCCGGGCTGGCGCACCAGACATTGCTCGGTGTGACCGGCTCGGGCAAGACCTTCAGCATCGCCAACGTCATCTCCCAGGTACAGCGTCCGACGCTGGTTCTGGCGCCGAACAAGACCCTGGCCGCGCAGTTGTACGGGGAGTTCAAGGCGTTCTTCCCGAACAACGCCGTGGAATATTTCGTTTCCTACTACGACTACTACCAGCCCGAAGCGTATGTGCCGTCGTCCGACACCTTCATCGAGAAGGACGCCTCGATCAACGACCACATCGAACAGATGCGCCTGTCCGCAACCAAGGCCTTGCTGGAGCGCAAGGACGCGATCATCGTCACCACGGTGTCGTGCATCTATGGTCTGGGCAGTCCGGAAACCTATCTGAAAATGGTCTTGCACGTTGATCGCGGCGACAAGCTTGATCAGCGTGCGCTGTTGCGGCGCCTGGCTGACCTGCAATACACCCGCAACGACATGGATTTTGCCCGGGCGACGTTCCGCGTGCGCGGTGATGTGATCGATATCTTCCCGGCGGAATCCGATCTGGAAGCGATCCGCATCGAGCTGTTCGATGACGAGGTCGAGAGCATTTCCGCGTTTGATCCGCTGACCGGCGAAGTCATCCGCAAGATGCCGCGCTTCACTTTCTATCCGAAGAGCCACTACGTGACGCCTCGGGAAACCCTGCTCGACGCCATCGAAGGCATCAAGGTCGAATTGCAGGAGCGCCTCGAATACCTGCGCAGTAACAACAAACTGGTGGAGGCCCAGCGCCTGGAGCAGCGCACCCGTTTCGACCTCGAGATGATTCTCGAACTGGGTTACTGCAACGGCATCGAAAACTACTCGCGCTACCTTTCCGGGCGTCCATCCGGCGCGGCGCCACCCACGCTTTACGACTATCTGCCTGCCGACGCCTTGCTGGTGATCGACGAATCCCACGTCAGCGTGCCGCAGGTCGGCGCGATGTATAAGGGCGACCGTTCCCGTAAAGAGACGCTGGTCGAGTACGGCTTCCGCCTGCCTTCGGCGCTGGACAACCGGCCAATGCGTTTCGACGAGTGGGAAGGGGTCAGCCCGCAGACCATTTTCGTTTCGGCGACGCCTGGCAACTATGAAGCCGAGCACGCCGGGCGCGTGGTCGAACAAGTGGTGCGGCCGACCGGCCTGGTCGACCCGCAGGTTGAAGTGCGGCCGGCGCTGACTCAGGTCGATGACTTGCTCTCGGAAATCACCAAGCGTGTAGCGATCGAAGAACGTGTGCTGGTCACCACGCTGACCAAGCGCATGGCCGAAGACCTGACCGATTACCTCGCCGACCACGGTGTGCGCGTGCGTTATCTGCACTCGGACATCGACACTGTCGAGCGCGTCGAGATCATCCGCGACTTGCGCCTCGGCGTGTTCGATGTGCTGGTCGGGATCAACCTGCTGCGTGAAGGCCTCGACATGCCGGAAGTGTCGCTGGTGGCGATTCTCGATGCCGACAAGGAAGGCTTCCTGCGTTCCGAGCGCTCGCTGATCCAGACCATCGGTCGCGCGGCGCGTAACCTCAATGGCCGGGCGATTCTCTACGCCGATCGCATGACCGGTTCGATGGAGCGGGCGATTGGTGAGACCGAGCGCCGCCGCGAGAAGCAGATCGCCTTCAACCTTGAGAACGGCATTACCCCGAAAGGTGTGATCAAGGACGTCGCCGACATCATGGAAGGCGCCACCGTACCGGGTTCGCGCAGCAAGAAGCGCAAAGGCATGGCCAAGGCCGCCGAAGAGAACGCCAAGTACGAAGCCGAGTTGCGCTCGCCAAGCGAAATCACCAAGCGCATCCGCGCGCTGGAAGAGAAGATGTACCAACTGGCGCGGGATCTGGAGTTTGAAGCGGCGGCGCAGATGCGCGACGAGATTTCCAAACTGCGCGAACGATTGCTTACGGTATAAGGGATCGTTCCCACGCAGAGCGTGGGAACGATCATTGTGTTTCCCTGTGGGAGCGAGCCTGCTCGCGAATGGGGGCGACTCGGTATAAGCGAGTCCCGGTCTCCGGCTTAAATACCCTGCCCGCTGGAGCGGGGCGGGTGTCGCCTGTTACCATTCGCCGCTTGATTGTTCTGCTCTTCATTTTTTCGAGACAAGCCATGACCACCGTCCGCACTCGCATCGCGCCATCGCCTACCGGGGACCCCCACGTAGGTACCGCTTACATCGCATTGTTCAACTACTGCTTTGCCAAGCAGCACGGCGGTGAGTTCATCCTGCGCATTGAAGACACCGATCAGTTGCGTTCGACCCGCGAGTCCGAACAGCAGATCTTCGACGCCCTGCGCTGGCTCGGTATCGACTGGAGCGAAGGCCCGGACGTCGGCGGCCCGCACGGCCCATATCGGCAGAGCGAGCGCGGCGACATCTATCAGAAGTACTGCCAGCAACTGGTCGACATGGGTCATGCGTTCCCGTGCTTCTGCACCGCTGAAGAACTCGATCAGATGCGCGCCGAGCAAATGGCTCGCGGCGAAACTCCACGTTACGACGGCCGCGCACTGCTGCTGTCGAAGGAAGAAGTTGCGGCGCGTCTGGCCGCTGGCGAACCGCACGTGATCCGCATGAAAGTGCCGAGCGAAGGCGTCTGCGTGGTGCCGGACATGCTGCGTGGCGACGTCGAGATCCCGTGGGATCGCATGGACATGCAAGTGCTGATGAAGACCGACGGCCTGCCGACGTACTTCCTCGCCAACGTCGTCGACGATCACCTGATGGGCATCACCCACGTGCTGCGTGGCGAAGAGTGGCTGCCATCGGCACCGAAACTGATCTTGCTCTACGAATACTTCGGCTGGGAACAACCAGAGCTGTGCTACATGCCGCTGCTGCGCAACCCGGACAAGAGCAAGCTGTCCAAGCGCAAGAACCCGACCTCGGTGACCTTCTACGAGCGCATGGGCTTCATGCCGGAAGCGATGCTCAACTACCTCGGGCGCATGGGCTGGTCGATGCCGGACGAGCGCGAGAAGTTCTCGCTGCAGGAAATGGTCGACAACTTCGACCTCAAGCGCGTTTCCCTCGGCGGGCCGATCTTCGATATCGAGAAGCTGTCGTGGCTCAACGGCCAGTGGCTGCGCGATCTGCCGGTGGAAGAGTTTGCCGCCCGCGTGCAGAAGTGGGCGTTCAACTCTGAATACATGATGAAGATCGCGCCGCACGTGCAGGGCCGGGTTGAAACATTCAGCCAGGTCGCACCGCTGGCGGGATTCTTCTTTGCTGGCGGCGTGAATCCGGATGCCAAGCTGTTCGAGTCGAAAAAGCTCTCCGGCGATCAGGTTCGCCAGTTGATGCAGTTGATCCTGTGGAAACTGGAAAGCCTGCGGCAGTGGGAGAAGGACAGCATCACCGCGACGATTCAGGCGGTGGTCGAATCCCTCGAGCTCAAACTGCGCGATGCGATGCCGTTGATGTTTGCTGCGATCACCGGGCAGGCGAGTTCGGTGTCGGTGCTCGATGCGATGGAAATCCTCGGCCCGGACCTGACCCGTTTCCGTCTGCGCCAGGCGATTGACCTGTTGGGCGGCGTGTCGAAGAAAGAAAACAAAGAGTGGGAAAAGCTCTTGGGCGCCATCGCCTGATTGCTTTTGCTTCTCTGCAGGACTGCCGAAGGCTGTGATCTTTTGATCCTGCCTTCGGCGTTTCTCCCGAATTTACGGGGGAGGGCGGTAAGTGATTGTTATCCCGGCAAAAAATTTTGAAATTATTCAAAAATAAGTTTGACAGGCTTTCGATACGCCCTTAAGATTCGCCCCGTCCTCAGCGATGAGGGGCTATAGCTCAGCTGGGAGAGCGCTTGCATGGCATGCAAGAGGTCGACGGTTCGATCCCGTCTAGCTCCACCAATTTACACTTCGAGGTCTGGCCACACCGGCCTTGAAGCGATCAACACTCAGCGTTGATCAGTTGTATAGAAGGGTTTGCGTCCCCTTCGTCTAGTGGCCTAGGACACCGCCCTTTCACGGCGGTAACAGGGGTTCGAGTCCCCTAGGGGACGCCAGTTTTACAGAAGTGATGTTGCAAGAGATCACTCCGCCGCGAGGCGAAAAATCCGGGGCTATAGCTCAGCTGGGAGAGCGCCTGCATGGCATGCAGGAGGTCAGCGGTTCGATCCCGCTTAGCTCCACCAATTTTACAGTTCAAGGTCTGGCCACACCGGCCTTGAATCGATCAGCTCTCAGCACTGATCAGTTGTATAGAAGGGTTTGTGTCCCCTTCGTCTAGTGGCCTAGGACACCGCCCTTTCACGGCGGTAACAGGGGTTCGAGTCCCCTAGGGGACGCCACGATTACCCGCTCTGCGGGATTTTATAAGGGTCATTCAATTATTGAATGGCCCTTTTGTTTGTCCGGCGTTTGGCCAACTCTCCTTTTTCCTTACACTGTGCTTCAGACCAGCGGTCATATTCATGACTTGCAGAATATTATTATGCGAATAATATTCTAGTCGTAATATTCGGAGGCAACGATGAACGATAAAAAAGCTCAAACCCGCGAACGCATCCTTAAGGCTGCCAGCGCCGCACTTATTCAGCGCGGCCCGGCTGACCCGAGCGTGGGCGAAGTGATGGGCGCAGCCGGCCTGACCGTCGGCGGCTTCTACGCCCACTTCGAAAGCAAGGACGCGATGATGCTCGAAGCGTTCAAGCAACTGCTGGGCCGGCGTCGCGACCTGATTGCCGACATGGACGCCGATCTGACCGGCGAAGAGCGTCGCGCTTTGGTGGCTGCGTTCTACCTGTCGCGCAAACACCGGGATTCCAGCGAAGCCGCATGTCCGATTCCGGCCTCGATTGGCGAATTGGGGCGTTTGCCGGAGTCGTTCCGCATCGCGCTGAACGAGCATCTGGAGCTGATGGTCGCGCAACTGGCCGCTAGCCCTGAAGACACCGACAAGGCTTTGGCCGATGTCGCGTTGATGGTCGGTGGTCTGGCCTTGGCCAGGGCGCTGGGTCCGGGAGAGTTATCCGATCGATTGCTGCGCGCCGCCAAGTCGGCGGTGCGTTGACCTGAAGGCAACAAGCCTGAGGAGAGTGCGATGAACGCGTTGAAGTGGGTTCGTGGCGTTAACGGTACCTTGGGCTGGTTTGCACCGAAGCTGGTGGCGAGCAAAATGCGTCTGGCGTTCATGACGCCCCGCGCGCTACCGCTGCGGGATTGGGAGCTGCCGCTGTTGGCCAGCTCCGAACGCATCACGTTGCGCTTCGGCCTGTCGGCGCTGCGCTGGGGCCAAGGCCCGACAGTGTTGCTGATGCATGGTTGGGAAGGGCGGCCAACGCAGTTCGCCTCGCTGATCAATGCTCTGGTCGATGCCGGCTATACCGTCGTCGCGCTCGACGGTCCGGCTCACGGTCGCTCCCCTGGGCGCGAAGCCAATGTAGTGCTGTTCGCCCGCGCCATGCTCGAAGCCGCTGCCGAATTGCCGCCGCTGCAAGCGGTTATCGGCCATTCCATGGGCGGCGCCAGCGCGATGCTCGCTGTGCAATTGGGCCTGCGCACCGAAACTCTGGTCAGCATCGCCGCACCGTCGCGGATTCTCGGCGTGCTGCGCGGTTTTGCGCGCATGGTCGGCATGCCGCCGCGCGCGCGTTCGGCGTTTATCCGCCAGGTCGAGCAGGACGTCGGCATGCGCGCCGCGACGCTGGACGTGGCCCACTATCAACTGGATATGCCCGGTCTGATCGTGCATGCCGAGGACGACAGCTTTGTCTCGGTCAAAGAATCGCAATTGATTCACGAAGCCTGGTTCGACAGCCGCCTGCTGCGCCTGGAAAGCGGCGGCCATCAACGCGTGCTGGCCGACCCTCGAGTGATTGATGGTGTGTTATCACTGCTCGCCGGTCGCAGCCTTCAGGCGCGCCAATCGGCCTGAGCTCCGTTACACTGCCCCGGTTGAATACTTTGACCGGGAGTGGGGCATGGGCTGGGATCGGGCAACGCCGTTTACCATTGATCTGCAAGTAGGCGCCGAAGACATCGACGGGCTCGGGCACGCCAATAACGCGGTGTATGTGACCTGGCTCGAGCGCTGTGCATGGCGCCATTCGCAGCGCCTCGGCCTGGACCTGGTCGAGTATCGGCGGCTGGATCGGGCGATGGCCGTTGTCCGCCATGAAATCGATTATCTGGCCGCAGCCTATGAAGGCGATGAACTGCAACTGGCGACCTGGATCGTCGATTGGGATCAGCGCCTGAAAATGACCCGGCATTTCCAGCTCAAACGCCCCAGCGACAACGCCACCCTGTTGCGCGCGCAGACCACATTTGTCTGCATCGAGCTGTCGACCGGCAAGCCCAAGCGCATGCCGGCGGAATTTATCGAAGGCTATGGCCCGGCGATCCAGATTGCAGAGGCGATGTAAATCTCACCCTGTGGGAGCGAGCCTGCTCGCGAAAGCATCGGGTCAGTTACGCATGCGTCAACTGACAGACCGTCTTCGCGAGCAGGCTCGCTCCCACAGAGAGATGTGTTGTCCTGCGGTCTTCCACGATATCCAGTAAACTGCCGCACGTTTTTTCTTCAAGTAGTGTTTCCCCATGCAAATTGCTCTGGCGCCCATGGAAGGGTTGGTCGACGACATCCTGCGCGACGTGCTGACTCGCGTTGGCGGCATCGACTGGTGCGTGACCGAATTCATTCGGGTCAACGACCAGTTGCTCACCCCGGCGTACTTCCACAAGTTCGGCCCCGAGCTGCTCAACGGTGCTCGCACCGCGTCCGGCGTGCCGCTGCGCGTGCAGTTGCTCGGTTCCGATCCGGTTTGCCTGGCGGAAAACGCTGCGCTGGCCTGCGAACTCGGTTCTGAGGTGATCGACCTCAACTTCGGCTGCCCGGCCAAGACCGTCAACAAATCCCGCGGCGGCGCCGTGCTGCTCAAGGAGCCGGAGCTGCTCAACCAGATCGTCGAACATGTCCGTCGCGCCGTACCGGCGCACATCCCGGTCACCGCGAAAATGCGCCTGGGTTTCGACAGTCCTGACGGCTCGCTGGTCTGCGCCACGGCGCTGGCGGAAGGCGGGGCAGAGCACATCGTCGTACATGCGCGGACGAAAATGGACGGTTACAAACCGCCGGCGCATTGGGAGTGGATCCCGCGTGTGCAGGATGTGGTCAAGGTGCCGGTGTTCGCCAACGGCGATATCTGGAGCGTCGAAGACTGGCGCCGTTGCCGCGAAATCAGTGGCGTGGAAGACATTATGCTCGGTCGGGGTCTGGTCTCCCGCCCGGATCTCGCTCGGCAGATCGCTGCGGCGCGCGCTGGCGAAGAGGTCGTCGAGATGACCTGGGCCGAGCTGATGCCGCTGATTCAGGACTTCTGGCTGCAGGCCAAGGCGCAAATGACCGCGCGCCAATCGCCCGGTCGCCTCAAGCAATGGCTGGCCATGCTGACACGGAACTACCCGGAAGCCGCCGAGCTTTTCACCGTTCTGCGCCGTGAAACCGAGCCGGATCAAGTCTCGCGTCTGCTCGGATTGCCGCTCGTCGAGGCCGCATAAAAAATCTCAAAATAATCTCTTGAAATCAAAACAGCGGTCCCTATCTAAGGGTTACGCGATGCCGAATTTGGGTCGCGGAGACACAAAACCTTGCTGATTGTTTTCAGGAGATTTGAATCATGAGTACTGCATTTTCTCTCGCGCCACTGTTCCGTTCCTCGGTAGGTTTCGACCGTTTCAACGACCTGTTCGAAACCGCCCTGCGCAACGAGCCAGGCAGCAGCTACCCACCTTACAACGTCGAAAAACACGGTGATGACCAATACCGTATCGTCGTTGCGGCCGCCGGTTTCCAGGAAGAAGACCTGGACCTGCAAGTCGAGAAGGGTGTGCTGACCATCAGTGGCGGCAAGCGTGACACTGACGAAAGCGTCACGTTCTTGCATCAAGGCATCGCCCAGCGAGCCTTCAAGCTGTCGTTCCGTCTGGCCGATCACATCGAGATCAAGGACGCTGCCCTGCGCAACGGCCTGCTGAGCATCGACCTGCTCCGTGTGGTCCCGGAAGAAGCGAAAGCCAAGCGCATCCCGATCAATGGAGCGCAGCAGCCGGCGTTGCAGCATTGATTCATGTGCTGACACACAATCGCCCGAACCGGCGATAAGCCGCTGAACGAAAGGCCCCGATACGTCGGGGCCTTTTTTGTGCGCGCAGTCAAAGCGATGCAGGGTTTGCCGCTGTTGTCGGGGCTCTTTACAATCTGCGCAGTTTTGCCGGCCCCCATTTCCCAGCGGTCGGCCTGGAGCCTTTTTTCATGGACGAGATTCAACAGCGCTGGCTGTGCGCGTTGTCCGCACCAATGGCCGCGCTCAACACCGGCGCCGGGTATGACGACCCGGCGTTCTGCAACGACCGTTACATCAACCTCAAGGAAAGTTGGGGTATCGATGATCGGCGACAGTTGTTCGACATGCTCGGATGGATGACCGACGACGGCCATGCCAAGCATCTCAGCGGGGCCTATCTGGCGTGGCAGCGATGCCTGCCGAGTGAATGGCAGTCGTTGCTCAATGAGCTGAACCCGCGCGAGCGCGTCCTGCATGAATTTGCCAGCCGTACCTTCGGCAGCTGTGGTCCCGGCGGCATCTTGTCCTGGGATTACGGCCGGATGGGCTTTCTGTTGCGCTGCGCCGTACGTAATCAATGGATCGATCTGGCCGAGAGCAACTGGTTGCACAGTCGTCTGGCGTTGAGGGCGCAGTTTCATTACGGCAGCTGGATGGCTTACTTCAACGGCTTTCTGGTGGGACGAACCTTTTGGTGCTGCATGAGTAGAAGCGATGATGAACTGGCGGTCGAGATGAGTCGTGAGGGCACCAGCGCTTTCAACACCAGGATTGCCCGAGGCCTTGCGCAAAACATTCCACACTTTCTTGCCGATCTGCCATGGCACATGGATATTGATCCGCCGTCTCGTCCGGCATCGCTTGGGGAGTTCGACTGGTCATGAGTTGCTGGATTCGACTGGGCATTGAGCCGACTACTGACGAAACCCTGATTCGCAGCGCCTATCGCGCCCGTTTGCCGGCGCATCATCCGGAAACCGATCCGGAAGGTTTTCAAGCGCTACGCATGGCCTACGAGAGTGCCCTGCGTCTGGCCCGTGAAGAGGAGGAAGAGGCTGGAGACGAGATCGACGCTGCACAAGCCAATGTCGTTCGGGCGCCTCAAGCTTTCCTGGATTTCTGTGCGCTGCTGGATGATCCCGCGCGACGCTTCAACTACGCGGCATGGCAGGCATTTGTCCGGACGCTGGATGCCTTGTCACTGGAGGTTTTCGATGACCTCAACTGGGGCTTGTACCACCGAATGTCCGGCGCCGGTCCGTTGTCCTACCGTTGTGCGAATCTGTTGGCGCAGCGCATGGCCTGGGACCAGCAATTGCTCGATCTGG
Organism: Pseudomonas sp. H26/SER47-MNA-CIBAN-0231; assembly: GCF_040310465.1. Classification (NCBI taxonomy): domain Bacteria; kingdom Pseudomonadati; phylum Pseudomonadota; class Gammaproteobacteria; order Pseudomonadales; family Pseudomonadaceae; genus Pseudomonas; species Pseudomonas sp. H26/SER47-MNA-CIBAN-0231. The sequence goes on from NZ_JBEOPW010000002.1 coordinate 348,954, forward strand.
CATTCGACGATGCGCAAGCGGTAGAAGGCTTTTTGCAGCGCATCAAGACGCCCGACCCGTTCGACACGGATCTGATGAGCGCCTGGTCAGAGCCGGCACAGACCGAGTCGCTGTGGTATGCCCGTAGCCTCGATTTCATCTTTACTCAGCGTCCGCTTCACGAGTTCGCCGAGTTCGCCAGTCGGCACACGTGCTTGCCGTTGCCCAACGATGCCGCGTACCTCAAGCGGTTGCTGGTGCAGTTCACCCAAGCGGGCATGGGCGCGCCGACGTTCCTGCAGTGCTGTGCCGAACAGCACGATGCCGCGCCGGATAACGTCGACTGGCTGTACCTGCTGGCGTGTCAGTACAGTCTGTTGGGGCACGACGATCAAGCGTTTCCATGCTGGATTCGGCTCTGGAGCGAACATCGCCATCCCGCGGCAGAGAGTCGCTTGCTGGAGCTGTGTGCCAAGCGTCAGCCGACCTTTCTGCCGTTGCTGATTCAGGCGTTCGATCGTCTGGAGGACTGCGCCGTTTGGCCGGACGAACTGGGTGCTGAGTGCCAAGTGTATGGCAGTCCGTCACAACGGCCCGAGACCTTGACCCGTTGGTTGGGTGTCGGACGGCTCAAGCTTGATGCACTGGCGCAAAGCTTTGTTGATTGGCGCATGGCGGGCGACGAGTTGCCATTGCTCGCGCAGTTGATCGGCGAAAACCACGACAGCCGTTTGCTGCGTCTGTACCGGCACGCCTGGGCGCTGCATCGTGGTGATTCGGCCTTGTTGCAGCAGATTGTCGACGAACCGCTGCCGGTGGACGCGCTGGAATGCCTGGTATTGAGCGGCCTGAAGTATCAGGCCAGGCAACATCTGCATTGGCTGGCCAAGGCGCCTGTTGCGCAGGCCATGAGCGCTTTCACTGACTCGCAAACACTTTCACCGCAATTGCCTCTCGCGTTGTCCGAAGGTGCGCTGCACAAGGTTTGTCGTCTGTGGTTGCAGCGCTTGCGGCCCTATAGCGACACGGCGCTTGCACGCATTGCCGACGCGTTCGAGCTGAGTGCGGTCAAAGACGGCAATGACCTGTCGCAACTCGATCTCATGCTCCAGTTGAGTCGGCGCGCGACAGGTTTGCCGCCGATCGGTTTGGGAGCGGCCATCTGGGATTGGCACGCTCAAACCGTGTTTTTGCTGGCATTGCTGGAACAACCCGAGCGCTGGTTGCAATTGATTGATGCGCAGTGTCTGGAGCGTTTGCCGTTCAATCCTGCGCATCCTTTGAGCCGACTGCAGCCGCTATTGCGGCGCTTGCTGCGTGAGCAGGGCAATTGCGCCGGTTTGCTCGGCTGGCTGCAGGGTGACGATCCTGTGCACGGTTTGCTGGTGCAACAGTTGTTCAGTGTCGAGCAGGCTCTCGACAGCGCCAGGCTGCCCGCCAATACCCTGCTTTACACCTGCGTCGAAAGTGACCGTGCGGCGTGCGGCGATGACCTGCTGGGCTTGTTGATGTTCTGGGGCGTGCTCTACCACGATCCAAGCCTGAGCGCCGAGCAGCACCGGGCGTTGTTGCAGTCGATTGAAGCGGTCAGTTGCGAGGATGACTGGTTCGAAGGCTTTCGCGACGGTCTGATCAAGGGCGAACCGGTGTGGCCACCGCGCAAGGTGTTGACGGATTTCGGTGTCGACAAACTATTGGCCTATGAGGCGCTGGATGCGCTCAAAAGCTTGATTCGCTACGGCGCTGCCGGAGTGCCGAAAACGCGAGTATTGCGGCAGCTGCAGCAGGGTAAGGATGACGTGCAGAACAGCGTCGGTTTGCGCTTGGCACTGTGCGCGTTGCTGTCGTGGTCGGAGCGGTTGCTGTTAGCCAACAGTGATGTCCAGCCAGTACCAGCGAAAGCTTTCTGGCGCCTCGGATCACGGCTGGGGCGCAGAGCTTTTATCGCTCAGGTCCTGGGATGCGTAGTGGTAACCCCAATAGCCGGGCTGATAACGGGCACGACGATTGGCGGGATGGTCATCTTTTTGCTTGGCGTGCTGCTGTTGTTCGCGGCAGTTCTACGGCGGTTGCACGATATGGGCCGGGGCATACCGACACTGCTGATATTTCTGGGATTGTCGCCGTTTCTGCCATTCCTGCCGCTGGTGTTGTTCGGCTTTCCGGGAGACAAACTGCCTAACCGCTATGGCGTGCCGCCGGACAGTGGGGCAGATATGTTGTCCGGCGGGTTGCAGGCTGCTTTACGGCAACTGAACGGTTAAAGACGCATCTGGTCCAGCGCCTCATTCAGCGCTGAGCGGTGGCTGGCGATTTCGCTGGCTTGCTGGCCGGCAAGCACGGTGTTGAAGGTGTCCATCCACTCGGCAATGCGCGCACGCTCGTCGCCCAGAGTTTGCATCCATGCTCGCTCCAGTCGTGCGAGCAGGGTGCGGTTGGGCAGGGCGTCGCGAGGGTGGACTTTGAGCTTCGCGAGCCGGGCATGGCTGTCTCTGCGCGCCTGTTCATCCAGTCCGGTCGGGCTGCGGTCGATGCTGTGGCCGTAACGTTCGCCGGTTTCCAGAAGCGTGACGTCTACTTCCAGCAGGCCGTTGATGTCATAACTGAAACGCACATCGAGGCTCTGCAGCTGCTCACTAGGGGTGAACTGGATGTCGAAAGAATCGATGAAAATATTGTCGCGTACCCACGGGCGTTCCCCTTGGTAAACCGCGATACGGATTTCAGTCTGTTGCGCAAACGTCGTCGAGTAACGCTGCACCCGTGACGTTGGAATCACCGTGTTACGTTCGATGATCGGTGAGAACGCGCCACTGACGCCTTCGCCACGATTGGTCGAAATCCCCAGCGTATACGGACAGACATCCGTCAGAATCAATTCCTCGACCGCACCGTCCCGCGCCTTGCATGCCGCCTGCGTCGCTGCGCCCAGCGCCACGATGGTGTCCGGATCAAGATGCCGATAAGGCAGGCGTCCAAACAACGTGGCAACCATTTGCTGTACCGCCGGCATGCGCGTGGCGCCACCGACCAGCACCAGGCTGTCGAGGTCGCGCGGTTTCAGTCGGGCATCGCGCAGAGCCTGTTCGATTGGCGCGCGCAAGCGGGCCAGCAACGGCTCCCAGATTTTCACCGCAGCGGCTTCATCCAGTTCCCATTCGAATGTCTGCTCGGCATACCGCCAGCTCAAGTGCTGCGCGCCTTCGCCGAGTTTGCATTTCAGCTGTTCCAGGGCATCACCGAGGCTGGCCATGGCTTGTGCATCGATCGTTGAGGGGGTGAGTTGCCAGTGTTTCAGGCAGGCCTGCAACAGGGCGGCGGTGAAGTCTTCACCGCCGAGAAAGTTGTCGCCAGTGGAGGCGTGCACTTCAATCAGCGGCAATGCGTATTCGAGCACGGTGACGTCGAACGTGCCGCCGCCGAGATCGAATATCAGCGTGCGTTCGAACTTCTGTTCGTGCAGGCCGTACGCCATGGCGGCAGCGGTCGGTTCATTGATCAGGCGCGTCACGGACAGCCCGGCCAGTTCGGCGGCGAACAAGGTGCGCTTGCGCTGCTCGTCACTGAAATATGCCGGTACGGAAATGACCGCTTCTGTGACCGCCTGGCCGAGAAAGGCTTCCGCGTCTTGCTTGAGTGAGCCAAGTACCAGCGCCGACAACTCTTCCGGGCTGAACTGGCGAGAGCCGAGCTGGATTTGCCTGTCGCTGCCCATGAAGCGCTTGAACGCGGCGGCAGTGCGTTCCGGGTGCGTGGTCAGGCGGGCGCGGGCGGCTTTGCCGACCAGAATCGTGTCGTCTTCATCAAGGCTGACCACCGACGGTGTCAGCACATCGCCGAGGGCGTTGCGGATCAGTTCGGCGCGGCCTTCACGCCAGACGGCGATCAGGCTGTTGGTGGTGCCAAGGTCGATGCCCAGCAGGGCCGGGCGGGGAAGGGATGCATCCTGCATGGTTGATCTCGAAGCGGCGCAAAAAACGCGACCCTACAGGCTGACGCAAACCGTGGCAATTGTTGCTCTGTTGCCAGTCTGTGCGACCGCCGATTCAGGGCAGCAGTTTTTTCAGATCCTCCAACCCCACCGGTCGGCTGTGCAGATAGCCCTGATACAAATGGCATTCCAGCCCCTGCAAAAACGCCAGTTGTGCTGGCGTCTCCACTCCTTCGGCAATCACTTCCAATTCCAAGCTGCGCGCCATCGCGACAATCGCGCGAATGATCTCGGCAACATTGGAGTCAGTGGTCGCATCGCGGATGAATGACTGGTCGATCTTCAGGGTGTCTACCGGCAGACGCTTCAAGTAAGTCAGCGACGAATAACCAGTGCCGAAATCGTCCATGGCGAAGCTCACGCCGAGCTTTTTCAGACGACGCATTTTGCTGATGGTGTCTTCCAGATTCTGGATGACGATGCCTTCGGTGATTTCCAGTTTCAGCAGCGAGCAGGGCAGGCCGTGGCTGGTCATGCTGTGTTCGATGCGTTCGACGAAATCGTTCTGGCGGAACTGCCGGGGGCTGATGTTCACGCACAGGCTGAAGTTGAGCGGGTCGACCAGTTTTAACGCGATCAGTTGTTTGAAGGCGTTGCAGGCTTCATCGAGGATCCACGTGCCGACTTCGAGAATCAGGCCGCTGTCTTCCAGTACCTTGATGAACTCGGTGGGCGACTGCGCACCCAGTTCGGGATGGTTCCAGCGCACCAAGGCTTCGGCGCCGATGATGCGGTTGTCGCGGGCATCGACCTGTGGCTGAAAGTGCACGTTGAACTCGCCGCGCGACAGCGCCAGGCGCAGGTCGGTCTCCATACGCAGGCGTTCGCTGGCCGCTTTCTGCATGGTGTTGTGATACATCTGCGTGGTGTTGCGCCCGGAATCCTTGGCCCGGTACAGGGCGATGTCGGCGCGTTTGAGCAGGTCGGTCGGGGTCGAGCCGTGATCGGGGATCAGCGCGACGCCAATGCTCGGCGTCACTTGCAGGCGCTGGCCATCGAGGAACATCGGCTCCGAGAGCAGTTCGCGAATGGTGTCAGCCAGCGCGCGCACTTGCTCGCTGACTTCACTGCGCGATCCTTCGAGGCCGCTGAGCAGCACCACAAACTCATCGCCACCGAGGCGCGCCACGGTGTCTTCCATGCGCACACTGGCTTCGAGCCGCGCGGTGATGATTTTCAGCACGGTGTCGCCGACCGGGTGGCCGAGGGAATCGTTGATGTGCTTGAAGTGATCAAGGTCGAGAAACAGCAAGGCGCCGCGCAGATTGTGGCGCTTGAGCAGGGCGATCTGCTGACTCAGGCGATCCATCAGCAGGGCGCGGTTAGGCAGGTTGGTCAGCGGGTCGTGATAGGCCAAGTGACGAATCTGCGCTTCGGCGTTCTTCAACAGGCTGACGTCGCGCGCGGTCAGCAGCAGGCAGGCGGTTTCATTGAGCGTGATCGGCTCGACCGAGACCTCAACGGTGAGCAATTCGCCGCGCTTGTTGCGCCCGAGCATTTCCTGATGATGCACGCGGCCCTTGATCTGCAACTCGGCGAGTAAGGTCGAGCGCTGTTTCTCTTCGGCCCAGATCCCCACCTGATACACGGTTTTGCCCACCACTTCGTCAGCGCGGTAGCCGGTAAGGCGACAGAAACCGTCGTTGACCTCCAGATAACGCCCGGTGTCGCGCTCGGTGATGGTGATGGCGTCGGGGCTGGAGTGAAACGCCTTGGCGAATTTTTCTTCGCTGGCCTTCAGCGCTGCTTCCGAGCGTTGTTGCTGGGTGATGTCGCGCAGGGTGGTGACGATGCACGGCTGGTCGCCGACGCTGATCTGCCGGCTGGAAATCACGCAGGTCAGCGACTGGCCGTCCTTGTGCTGGACGAGAATGGCCACGTTGCTCAGGCCTTGTTCGCGAATCACCCGTTCGATGCGTTGCAGGCTTTTCGCCGAGGCGTCCCACAGGCCGATTTCTTCGGCGGTGTGGCCAATCACATCGGCGGCGCTCCAGCCAAAGGTCTGGCTGAAGCTGGAATTGATCTCGATGAACTCCCCGGTTTCCTGGCGCGTGACGCAGATCGGATCAGGGCTGACCTGAAACAGCGTGGCGAATTTCTCTTCCGAGGCCACCAGACGCTGCTCGCGCTCGACCTGATCGGTGATGTCCAGCAACGTGCCGGCCATGCGCAGCGGTGCGCCGTTGTCGTCGCGATAGAGACGCGCGCGGCTTTCCAGATAGCGCGAGCTGCCGTCGGGCAGTTGCACGCGATAGGTCAGTTGATAATTGCCGGCCGGACCTTCGCGCAGGCTGCGGTAGGCGTCGCGCATGCTGTCGCGTTCCTCGCCCGGCACGCCTTCGAAAAACTCCTCGAATGATTCATGGAATGGAATCGGCTCCAGCCCGTGCAATTGCGCAGCGCGCGCCGAGCCGTAAAGCATGCCGCTGGGGATGTGCCAGTCCCAGGTGCCGAGCTGCGCCGAGTCCAACGCCAGGTCGAGGCGTTCCTGGCTGTCCTTCAAGGCCAGTTCGGCGGCTTTGCGTTCGGTGGTGTCGAGGAAGGTGCTGAGCAGATAGGGCTGGCCTTCGAGCTCGACCTTCTGCGCGCTGAGGATGCCGTCGTGCACCTGGCCATTGCTGGCGCGGAACTGCACTTCCATGCTGATCAGCTCGCCCTTGGCTTTGGTTTTCTTCACCAGTTCGGCGCGTTGCTCGGGATGCACCCACAAGCCCAGTTCCAGGGTGGTGCGGCCGATTGCGCTTTGCACCGGCCAGCCGAACAGGCTTTCGAAATACTGGTTGGCCTCGCTGATCAGACCGTCATCCTGACGGGTCAGCAGAACCATGTTCGGGCACAGGTGGAAAAGTGTCGCGAAACGTTTCTCCGAGCTGCTCAGGGCCTGCTCGCGCTGGCGTTGGTGGGTGATTTCGCGAATCACCCCGATCATTCGGGGCCGGCCGTTCTTGTCTGGCAGCAGGCTGCCGCTGATCTCCAGCCAGTGCAGGCTGCCGTCGGGCCAGCGGATGCGGTGATGCATCGCCTGCTCCAGTGGGGCGCCGGCGATCACCGCGTGGAAGGCGCGCACGGTTTTCGCGCGGTCTTCCGGCGGCAACAGGTCGAGGTATTCCAGGTCGGCAGGTAATGGCTGCCGTGGATCGAAACCGAATAACGCCTGAGTGCCCCGTGACCAGCTGATCTGCCCACGTTCGATGTCCCAATACCAGGCACCGAGCCGCGCGCCGTTGAGCGCGGCGAGCAATTGCGGCGCGCTTTCCCAGCTCTGCTCGGAATGGCGCGGATCAACAGCCTGGATTCGCGGCATCGGCGGAATTCGGTCAACAGATTTCGGCATTGTCAGCGGGCCTTGAGCTGAGTGGCGTGAGGCACAGGAGCGGCTCTATAGGAGTAGCACAAGTCAGGCCGGGATCCCTGGCCGATCGATCTGTGCATCCAGCAGGGCCATGAAGGCGCGTGCTGCATTCGATAGCGTCCGTTCGGTGTGCAAGATATAGCCTAGCTGGCGAGTGAGCTGTATGCCCGGCAATGCGATGCTTGCCACTTGTTCGTCGAGCATGGTGCGCGGCAGCACGCTCCAGGCCAGGCCGATGGAGACCATCATCTTGATGGTTTCCAGGTAGTTGGTGCTCATGGCGATGTTTGGCGTCAGGCCCTGAGCTTCGAACAAACGCTGGACGATGTGGTGGGTAAAGGTGTTGCCGCCGGGGAAAACCGCCGGATGGCCGGCGATGTCCGCCAGACTGACGGCACCGTTGTTGATCAGCGAATGCTCCGGGGCGACGACGAAATCCAGCGGGTCGTCCCATACCGGCGTGGCTTTGACCAGAGTATGCGGCTCTGGTGCGAGGGTGATGACCGCCAATTCTGCGCGGCCGTGGAGAATTTCCTCGTAGGCCACTTCCGAATCAAGAAACTGAATATCCAGCGCAACCTGTGGGTAGCGGCGGGTGAACTCCCTTAATAGAGGCGGCAAGCGATGCAGGCCGATGTGGTGACTGGTGGCCAGCGTCAGGCGACCGCTGACCTCGCCGGTCAGGTTGGTCAGGGCGCGGCGGGTGTCGTCGAGCACGTTGAGAATCTGATAAGCCCGTGGCAGCAGGGCGCGACCGGCCTCGGTCAGGCCGACTTCACGGCCCAAGCGGTCGAACAGGCGCACCTTCAATTGCTGCTCAAGACCGGCGATGCGCTTGCTGATCGCCGGTTGGGTCAGATGAAGGCGTTCGCCGGCGCCGGAGAAGCTGCCGGTCTCGGCGATGGCAATAAAAGCGTTGAGGTTAGCCAAGTCCATGTCGCATTCCAGTTGGTTATCCAAAGCATAAAAAATATGAATTTGAGTTATTTAATCTAACCCCATAGGATCGGCCTCACAAGCCAAAGGGTTATTGATAAGCCCAGGGCATAGAAACAAGCTGATGAGGAACCGTCTGATGGCCGGCAAAACGCTCTACGACAAGCTCTGGGATTCGCATTTGGTCAAGCAGCGCGACGATGGCTCGGCGCTGATCTACATCGATCGTCACATCATCCACGAAGTGACTTCGCCGCAAGCTTTCGAAGGCTTGCGTCTGGCCGGGCGCAAGCCTTGGCGCATCGATGCCAACATTGCGACCCCGGACCACAACGTACCGACCACCCCGGAGCGCAAGGGCGGCATCGAAGCCATTGCCGATCAGGTTTCGCGTTTGCAAGTGCAGACCCTCGACGACAATTGTGATGAATACGGCATCGTCGAGTTCAAGATGAACGACGTGCGTCAGGGCATCGTTCACGTCATCAGTCCGGAGCAGGGCGCGACCTTGCCGGGCATGACCGTGGTCTGCGGTGACTCGCACACCTCGACCCACGGCGCATTCGGTGCGTTGGCCCACGGCATCGGCACATCCGAGGTCGAGCACGTGCTCGCCACGCAGTGCCTGGTGGCCAAGAAAATGAAAAACATGCTGGTGCGCGTCGAAGGCCAATTGCCGTTCGGCGTGACCGCCAAGGACATCGTCCTTGCGGTGATCGGCAAGATCGGCACCGCCGGCGGTAACGGCCACGCCATCGAATTTGCCGGCAGCGCGATCCGCGATCTGTCCGTCGAAGGCCGCATGACCATCTGCAACATGTCCATCGAAGCCGGCGCCCGCGTCGGCCTGGTGGCGGCGGATCAGAAGACCATCGACTACGTCAAAGGTCGTCCATTCGCGCCGAAAGGCGAGCAGTGGGACATGGCCGTCGAAGCCTGGAAAGACCTGGTCTCCGACGCCGATGCCAAGTTCGATACCGTGGTCGAGCTGGACGCCACGCAGATCAAGCCGCAAGTCAGCTGGGGCACTTCTCCAGAGATGGTTTTGGCCGTTGATCAGAACGTGCCGGACCCGGCCAAGGAAATGGATCTGGTCAAGCGCGACTCGATCGTCCGCGCCTTGAAATACATGGGTTTGACCGCCAATCAGGCAATCACCGACATTCAGCTTGATCGCGTATTCATCGGTTCCTGCACCAACTCGCGCATCGAAGACTTGCGCGCTGCTGCGGTCATCGCCAAGGGCCGCAAGGTGGCCTCGACCATCAAGCAGGCGATCGTCGTGCCGGGCTCGGGTCTGGTCAAGGCGCAGGCGGAAGCTGAAGGGCTGGACAAGATTTTCCTTGAGGCCGGTTTCGAATGGCGCGAGCCGGGTTGCTCGATGTGCCTGGCGATGAACCCGGACCGTTTGGAGTCCGGCGAGCATTGCGCCTCGACTTCCAACCGTAACTTCGAAGGCCGTCAGGGCGCCGGTGGCCGTACCCACCTGGTCAGCCCGGCCATGGCGGCGGCAGCAGCGGTGAACGGCCGTTTCATCGACGTTCGTGAATTGATCCAAGGAGCACAGTAAAGATGAAGGCATTTACTCAGCACACTGGTCTTGTTGCGCCTCTGGATCGTGCCAACGTCGACACTGATCAGATCATTCCCAAGCAGTTCTTGAAGTCGATCAAGCGCACCGGCTTCGGTCCGAACCTGTTCGATGAGTGGCGTTATCTGGATGTCGGCCAGCCGTACCAGGACAACTCCAAGCGCCCGTTGAACAAGGATTTCGTCCTCAACGCCGAGCGTTATCAGGGTGCCAGCGTATTGCTCGCCCGCGAGAACTTCGGCTGCGGCTCGAGCCGTGAACACGCGCCGTGGGCGCTGGAAGAGTACGGTTTCCGCAGCATCATCGCGCCGAGTTACGCCGACATCTTCTTCAACAACAGTTTCAAGAACGGCCTGCTGCCGATCATTCTCAGCGATGCAGAAGTTGATGAACTGTTTAAGCAGGTTGAAGCCGAGCCGGGTTATCAATTGCAGATCGACTTGCAGGCGCAGACCGTGACCCGCCCGGATGGCAAGGTGTACAGCTTCGAGATCGATGCGTTCCGCAAGCACTGCCTGCTCAACGGTCTGGACGATATCGGCCTGACCTTGCAGGACGGCGATGCGATCGCGACGTTCGAAGCCAAGCATCGGGTTAGTCAGCCGTGGTTGTTTCGCGACGCTTGATTCGGGATTGATGTAGTCAGGGCGGGCCTCTTCGCGAGCAGGCTCGCTCCCACAGGGAATGTATTTCAAATAACACTGCTTACAGGATGTGATCCATGACCAGCACCGCCCAGCACACCCAGGTCGTCCAGAAGCAATTCGGCGAACAGGCCGCCGCTTACCTGAGCAGCGCGGTTCACGCCCAAGGCAGCGAATTCGCGCTGCTACAGGCTGAACTGGCCGGGCAGGGCGAGGCTCGTGTGCTGGACTTGGGTTGCGGCGCAGGCCATGTCAGTTTCCACGTCGCTCCCTTGGTCAAGGAAGTGGTGGCTTGCGACTTGTCGCAGCAAATGCTTGATGTGGTTGCCGGCGCTGCCGTCGATCGCGGCTTGAGCAATATCATTACCGTCAACGGCGCTGCCGAGCGCTTGCCGTTCGTCGATGGCGAGTTCGATTTTGTGTTTAGCCGGTACTCGGCGCATCACTGGAGCGACCTCGGTCTGGCCTTGCGCGAAGTGCGTCGGGTGCTGAAGCCGGGCGGGGTGGCAGCGTTCGTTGATGTGTTGTCACCGGGCAGTGCGTTGTTCGACACTTACCTGCAAAGCGTTGAAGTGCTGCGCGACACCAGCCACGTGCGCGACTACTCCGCCGCCGAGTGGCTGCGCCAGGTCAGCGAGGCCGGACTGCATGTGCGCAGGACCACCCGTCAGCGCCTGCGTCTGGAGTACAGCAGTTGGGTCGAGCGCATGCGCACACCTGACGTGATGCGCGCGGCGATCCGCCAGTTGCAGCAGTCGATGGGCAACGAAGTGCGTGAGTATTTTGAGATAGATGCCGACGGCTCGTTCAGTACCGATGTCATCGTACTGATGGCCGAGCGATAAGAATTTTTCCCGGCGCGCCGTTCACTGGCGCACCGCTTGAAGACACGAGGAAAGCATGAGCAAGCAGATTCTGATTCTCCCGGGTGACGGTATTGGTCCGGAAATCATGGCCGAAGCGGTCAAGGTGCTGGAATTGGCCAATGACAAGTACAGCCTGGGCTTCGAGCTGAGCCACGACGTGATCGGTGGCGCGGCCATCGACAAGCATGGCGTGCCGCTGGCCGACGAAACCCTCGATCGCGCCCGCGCCGCCGATGCCGTGCTGCTGGGCGCTGTCGGTGGCCCGAAATGGGACACCATCGAGCGTGACATCCGCCCTGAGCGCGGTCTGCTGAAAATCCGCGCGCAACTGGGACTGTTTGGCAACCTGCGCCCGGCGATCCTCTATCCGCAACTGGCCGACGCATCGAGCCTGAAACCGGAAATCGTCGCCGGTCTGGACATCCTCATTGTTCGTGAGCTGACCGGCGGCATTTACTTCGGCGCGCCGCGTGGCACCCGTACGCTGGACAACGGCGAGCGTCAGTCCTACGACACCCTGCCGTACAGCGAAAGCGAAATCCGCCGCATCGCCCGTGTCGGTTTCGACATGGCCATGGTGCGTGGCAAGAAGCTCTGCTCAGTGGACAAGGCCAACGTCCTGGCATCCAGCCAGTTGTGGCGTGAAGTGGTCGAGCAGGTGGCCAAGGATTACCCGGAAGTCGAGCTGAGCCACATGTACGTCGACAACGCCGCCATGCAGTTGGTGCGCGCACCCAAGCAGTTCGACGTGATCGTCACCGACAACATGTTCGGCGACATCCTCTCCGACGAAGCGTCGATGCTCACCGGTTCGATCGGCATGCTGCCTTCGGCCTCCCTGGACTCCAATAACAAGGGCATGTACGAGCCGTGCCACGGTTCGGCCCCGGACATTGCCGGTAAAGGCATTGCCAACCCGCTGGCGACGATCCTGTCGGTATCGATGATGCTGCGTTACAGCTTCAATCTGCACGACGCTGCCGATGCCATCGAAAAAGCCGTCAGTGTCGTGCTCGATCAGGGCTTGCGCACCGGCGACATCCACTCGGCCGGTTGTACCAAAGTCGGTACGCAGGAAATGGGCGACGCAGTAGTCGCCGCGCTGCGGAATCTGTAATCTCTCGGGCCCGCTGCGAAATTCAATACAAAGCAGCGGCCCACTTTTCAAGAAGGTGTAGTTGCGATGAAACGTGTAGGTCTGATCGGTTGGCGCGGGATGGTCGGTTCCGTGCTCATGCAGCGGATGCTGGAAGAGCAGGATTTCGATCTTATCGAGCCGGTGTTTTTCACCACGTCCAATGTCGGTGGCCAAGGCCCGTCCGTGGGCAAGGACATTGCTCCGCTCAAGGACGCTTACAGTATTGACGAGCTGAAGACCCTCGACGTGATCCTGACCTGCCAGGGCGGCGACTACACCAGCGAAGTATTCCCCAAGCTGCGTGAAGCCGGCTGGCAGGGCTACTGGATCGACGCGGCGTCGAGCCTGCGCATGAACGATGACGCGGTGATCATTCTCGACCCGGTCAACCGTAAGGTCATCGACCAGCAGCTGGACGCGGGCACCAAGAACTACATCGGCGGCAACTGCACCGTCAGCCTGATGCTGATGGGCCTGGGCGGTCTGTTCGAGGCCGGTCTGGTCGAGTGGATGAGCGCCATGACCTATCAGGCGGCCTCCGGTGCCGGCGCGCAGAACATGCGTGAACTGATCAAGCAGATGGGCGCGACCCACGCCGCTGTCGCCGATCAACTGGCCGACCCGGCCAGCGCGATCCTCGACATCGACCGTCGCGTGGCCGAAGCCATGCGCAGCGAAGCCTACCCGACCGAAAACTTCGGTGTACCTCTGGCCGGCAGCCTGATCCCGTGGATCGACAAGGAGCTGCCGAACGGCCAGAGCCGCGAAGAGTGGAAGGCCCAGGCCGAGACCAACAAGATCCTCGGTCGCTTCAAGAGCCCGATCCCGGTCGACGGCATCTGCGTGCGCATCGGCGCCATGCGCTGCCACAGCCAGGCGCTGACCATCAAGCTGAACAAAGACGTACCGATCGCCGATATCGAAGGGCTGATCAGCCAGCACAACCCGTGGGTCAAGCTGGTACCGAACAACCGCGAGATCAGCATGCAGGAGCTGAGCCCGACCAAGGTCACCGGCACCCTGAATGTACCGGTCGGTCGTCTGCGCAAGCTGAACATGGGTTCGCAATTCGTCGGCGCCTTCACCGTCGGCGACCAGCTGCTGTGGGGCGCGGCCGAACCGCTGCGCCGCATGCTGCGGATCCTGCTGGAGCGTTGATCGCTTGAAGCAATGAAAGAGCCCGTGCCTTGTGAGAGGTGCGGGTTTTTTTATGCGCAATGATCGTTCCCATGCTCCGCGTGGGAATGCATCCCGGGACGCTCTGCGTCCCTTCCAAAGCAGAACGCGGAGCGTCCGTTGAGACATTCCCACGCAGAGCGTGGGAATGATCGGTACGGGCAGAAATTGCCTGTGCGCCACCCACCCGGTAAAGTGCCGCTCCCCCCGTTTTGCCAGAGGTAGCTCCATGACCCAGACTTTCGATATCGCCGTTATCGGCGCCACCGGTACTGTCGGCGAAACCCTCGTACAGATTCTCGAAGAACGCGACTTCCCGGTCGGCAATTTGCACCTGCTGGCCAGCAGCGAATCGGCCGGCAGCTCGGTGCTGTTCCGCAACAAAAACGTCCGCGTGCGCGAGGTCGACGAGTTCGATTTCAGCAAGGTCAGACTGGTATTCTTCGCTGCCGGCGCTGCGGTGTCGCTGAGCTACGCCGCTCGCGCCCATGCTGCAGGTTGCTCACTGATCGACCTGTCCGGCGCGTTGCCTGCGGATCAGGCGCCACAAGTGGTGCCCGAGGCCAATGCCGATATTCTCGCCAGTCTGAAAAGCCCGTTCCAGGTCAGCAGCCCAAGCCCGTCGGCCACTACGCTTGCCGTGGTGCTGGCGCCGTTGCTCGATCTGCTCGATCTGCAATACGTCAACGTCACCGCCAACCTGGCCGTTTCTGCCCAAGGTCGCGAGGCGGTCACCGAGCTCGCGCGGCAGACTGCCGAGCTGCTCAACATGCGTCCGCTGGAACCGACGTTCTTCGACCGGCAGATGGCGTTCAACCTGCTGGCACAAGTCGGTACGCCTGATGCGCAGGGCCACACGCTGCTGGAAAAACGATTGGTTCGAGAGCTGCGCCAGGTTCTGGCAAAACCTTTATTGAAGATTTCTGCCACTTGCGTTCAAGCCCCGGTGTTTTTTGGCGATAGCTTTAGCGTGACCTTGCAGTCAGGCAGCGCTGTTGACCTGGAAAAGGTCAACGCAGCGCTCGAGGCAGCACCGGGCATCGAGCTGGTCGAGGCCGGCGATTATCCGACCGCAGTCGGCGATGCGGTGGGGCAGGACGTGGTCTATGTCGGCCGCGTGCGCAGTGGTGTCGACGACCCGGCGGAACTAAATCTTTGGCTGACGTCAGATAACGTACGCAAAGGCGCGGCGCTCAATGCCGTGCAACTGGCTGAGTTGTTGATAAAAGACCTGCTGTAAAAGATACTTGGCAACAATTTGTCGACTGATTCTAGGTGAGCGCTATGCTTGCCCGAAGCGCGTCGATGACGAGTCACCCTCCGGGACTTTCCGGGGCAGCACAGAAATGATCGCGCGCGGCGACCCCCGTCGTCGCGCGCAATGCCTTACGGCAGCGGTATTCAAAAGCTTCTCGCTGGCCGAGGAACGTTCAAACAAAGGATGAGGCTATGGTTCAAGTTCGCAAACTGGTGTTAGCAATAGCGGCCGCCTCGGCGCTGTCCTCCGGTATGGCGCATGCCCTCGGGCTCGGGGAGCTGACCCTGAAGTCGACCCTGAACCAGCCGTTGGTGGCTGAAATCGAGCTGCTCGACGTCAAGGATCTCACCGCCGCCGAGGTGGTGCCGAGCCTGGCTTCCCCTGAAGATTTCGCCAAGGCCGGCGTCGACCGTCAGGCTTTTCTCAATGACCTGACGTTCACCCCGGTACTCAACGCCAGCGGCAAAAGCGTGTTGCGCGTGACCTCGAGCCAACCGCTGTCGGAACCGATGGTGAAGTTCCTCGTGCAGGTGATGTGGCCCAATGGCCGCCTGCTGCGTGATTACAGCGTGCTGCTCGATCCGTCGAAGTTCTCGCCGCAGACCGCTGACGCCGCCGCGCAGCCGGCGCCGTCGCAGACCATCACCGCGCCAACCACTGGCGCCACCCATCGCAATCAGTACACCACTACGCCGCGCGACACCCTGTGGGAAATCGCCGCGAAGGCGCGCAACGGCGGCTCGGTGCAGCAGACCATGCTGGCGATTCAGGCGCTCAATCCGAATGCCTTTATCGACGGCAACATCAACCGTCTGAAAACCGGCCAGGTGCTGCGTCTGCCCGATCCGGTACAAAGCACCGCGCTGCCGCAGTCGGCGGCCATCGCTGAAGTGGCGGCGCAGAACGAAGCCTGGCGTCAGGGCCGTCGTTACACTGCCAAGCCTGGCACCGGTCAGCAGCAGTTGGATGCGACCAATCGTGGCCGTGGCAATACCGGTGCAGCGGCCAACACTCAGGACAATCTGAGCCTGGTCTCGGCGGAAAGTGCCAAGCCCGGTGCGAAAGGCCCTGCCGGCGATGCCAAGTCGCTTAGCAATAAGCTCGCAATCACCCAGGAAAACCTCGACACGACCCGTCGTGACAACGAGGAACTGAAAAGCCGCATGGCGGATCTGCAGAGCCAGTTGGACAAGCTGCAAAAGCTCATCGAGCTGAAGAACAATCAATTGGCGAAGATGCAGGCCGACGGCGCCGGCGCTGCGCCTGGCGCCACTGCTGCTGTGCCGCCGGTGCCGGCGATTACTGCCGAACTGGCCGCAACACCGCCAGCCACCCCGGCCGACGCCGCAGCGGCTTCACCGACTCCAGAGTCGGCCATCGCGCCCCCAGCGGAAACCCCGGTTGAGCCAGTCGTCGAGCCGGTGGTCGAAACTACGCCGCCTGCTGCCGCCGATGACGACAAAGCCTTCAATGAACTGCTGACCAATCCGATCCTGCTCGGCCTGATCGGCGGCGGTGCGGTGGTTCTCCTGCTTCTGCTGTTGCTGCTGGCGCGCCGTCGCAAAGCCCAGCAGGAAGCCGAAAAGCACCTGCGCATGGCCCGCGCTCTGGCTGAAGAGCAAGAGTTCTCCGCTGAGCAGGATCTGCCGGAAAGCAGTTTCTCCGGCCTGGAAACCCCGGCAGCCAGCGTCAAGCTCAACACGCCAGCTCCGGCACCTGCGCCAGCCCCTGCATCGGTCGTCACTCCGGTGGTGATGGCTGCGCCGATTGCCGCACCACTGGTGGCCCCGGCCGGCGAACGCTCTGATGATGTGCTCGACAAAGCGCAATCGCACATCAATGCCGGTCGCCTCAATCAAGCCGCCGCGCTGCTGGAAGAGGGCGTCAGCCTTGAGCCGGAACGCAGCGATCTGCGCCTGAAGCTGATGGAAGTCTACGGCCAGCAGGGCGATCGCGATGCGTTCATTGCGCAAGAGCGTCAACTGGTGGCTAATGGCGATAACTTCGCCAAGGTCGAAGCACTGAAGAGCCGCTTCCCGGCCATGGCCGTGGTTGCTGCCGGTGGACTGGCGGCTGCCGCCGTCGCTGCCGAGCTGGACGCGCAGTACGTCAAGGAACTGCTGCAAGACGAGCCGCAAGCGCCCGAGACTGCCGCTGACGACCTCGACACCGCGTTCGATTTGAGCCTGGACGACCTCGACAACATCACCCCGGTCGATCCTGCGCCAGCGGTCGAGCCAGAGGCGCCTGTCGAGCTCGACGCATTTCCGGCTGAAGACGATCTGAGCTTCGCCTCGGTGCTGCAAGAACAGACTGAGATGAAAGACAATCTCGACGATCTGTCGGACTTCGATCTGGATATGGATCTCGGCGCCGAACCATCACCGGCCACGTTGGCTGAAGATGACTTCCTGCTGGATCTGGACGACGGCGTGAAGGACTTGCCGCCGGTCGAGACGCCGGTTGTCGCTGACGTGCCGCAGGACGATCTGGAGCTGCCAGCTGATTTCGACCTGTCGCTGGCGGACGAAATGGACAGCAACCCGGCTGCTGAGCCGGATGCCTTCGCGGCCGAGCTGGACGACGTCAATGCCGAGCTGGATCGCCTGTCGCAAAGCATGGCCGAGCCGAGCTTCACCGAAGCGGACGCTGCGTTGGGTGATGACCTGGGTGAAGATGATTTCGACTTTCTCGCCGGCACCGACGAAGCAGCGACCAAACTCGATCTGGCCCAGGCCTACATCGACATGGGCGACGCCGACGGTGCCCGTGACATCCTCAACGAAGTGTTGACCGAGGGTGATGAGAAGCAGCGGGGCGAGGCCAAGGAAATGCTTTCCAACCTGGCGTAAGTTCAGCGGTAAACAACAAGCGGCAGCCCGGTGGGGCTGCCGTTTTTGTTTGTGCCGGATTCGGCGGTGTCTGATCGATTGCTTTCGCGAGCAGGCTCGCTCCCACAGGGGGATGCATTGCAAATGTCGGAGCGAGCCTGCTCGCGAAGGCGGCGGTACTGCCGATAGAGAACTCTGGCATCCCCGGCCCACCGCCTTATAATGCCCGCCTTTGCAAATCAGCAGGCTGTCCCACCTTGGCAAACATAGATAACCCGGTCGCTGAAATGGCGCCCGACGGCTTTTACCGCGTCGCGCTGGGCGTTGAGTACAAAGGCTCGCGCTACAGCGGCTGGCAGCGTCAGTTGACCGGTGTGGCGACGGTGCAGGAAGAGCTTGAAAAAGCCCTGTCGAAAGTCGCCAATTCACCGGTTTCCCTGCAATGCGCCGGGCGTACCGACGCCGGCGTGCATGCCTGCGGCCAAGTGGTGCACTTCGACACTCAAGTTGATCGCTCGCTGAAAGCCTGGGTCATGGGCGCCAACATCAATCTGCCCCACGACATCAGTGTCAGTTGGGCCAGGGTCATGCCGGCGCATTTTCATGCGCGCTTCAAGGCCATCGCCCGGCGTTATCGCTATGTGATCTACAACGATCAGATTCGCCCGGCGCACCTCAATGAAGAAATCACCTGGAATCACCGTCCGCTCGACGCCGAGCGTATGGCCGAGGCCGCGCAGTACCTGATCGGTACCCACGATTTCAGCGCGTTCCGGGCTGGTCAGTGCCAGGCCAAGTCGCCGATCAAAAAGATGCATCACCTGCGCGTGACCCGACACGGCAAGATGATCGTGCTCGACATTCGGGCCAATGCCTTCCTGCATCACATGGTGCGCAATATTGCCGGTGTGCTGATGACCATCGGTGCCGGGGAGCGCCCGGTGGAGTGGATGAAAGAAGTGCTGGAAAGTCGCGAGCGCCGCTCCGGCGGGGTGACGGCGCATCCATATGGGCTCTATCTGGTGCAGGTCGAGTATCACGACGAATTCCCGTTGCCCGAGCGCTTTATCGGGCCACATTTCCTTACGGGTTTCTCCGAACTTGACGGCTGACGCCCTCGGACGCTTTTGTTACCATCCGGGACGTTTTCGGATTTTGCCTTGAGGTTTTCCTGACATGTCAGCTGTTCGCAGCAAGATCTGTGGCATTACCCGCATCGAAGATGCACTGGCCGCCGTCGAAGCCGGTGCCGATGCGATCGGTCTGGTGTTTTACGCCAAGAGCCCGCGTGCAGTGAATGTGCAGCAGGCAAGGGCGATCATCAAGGCGTTGCCGCCGTTCGTCACCACCGTGGGGCTGTTCGTCAACGCCAGTCGTTGCGAGCTGGGAGAAATCCTCGATGCGGTGCCGCTTGATTTGCTGCAGTTCCATGGCGACGAAAGCGCGCAGGAGTGTGAAGGCTGGCATCGTCCGTACATCAAAGCGCTGCGGGTCAAGGCCGGCGATGACATTGCCGCCGCCTGCGATGCCTTTCCCGGCGCCAGTGGCGTGCTGCTCGACACCTATGTCGAAGGGGTGCCTGGCGGAACCGGCGAGGCGTTTGACTGGTCACTGATTCCGCAACATTTGAGCAAACCGCTGATTCTGGCCGGCGGCCTGACGCCGGAGAACGTTGCCGACGCGGTAGCACGGGTCAAGCCCTACGCGGTGGATGTCAGCGGCGGAGTAGAGGCGAGCAAAGGCATCAAGGATCACCACAAGATTCGCGCATTCATCAACGCGGTGCGCGGCAATACATCGTCGATGTGACGGCTGGCAGTCTGCCGCCGTCCATCAATGCACTTGCACAAAGCAGGCGCGGCTGAGGGTTGCTGAATCGTACGCAGGTCATGTTTCGCGCTGACCGCGACTGTTCGGCAACCATCGCCACACACATGAATTTAGCTCAAGGGCATACGCGGGGCTGCGAACCAGAGCGTTCGGGCCGCCGGTACTGGAGAAAGAAAGCATGAGCAACTGGTTAGTAGACAAACTGATCCCTTCGATCATGCGCTCGGAGGTCAAGAAGAGCTCGGTGCCTGAAGGTCTGTGGCACAAATGCCCATCCTGCGAGGCGGTGTTGTACCGTCCGGAGCTGGAAAAGACCCTGGACGTTTGCCCCAAGTGCAACCATCACATGCGCATCGGCGCACGTGCCCGCATCGACATCTTCCTCGATCCGGAAGGCCGCAACGAACTGGGCGCTGATCTGGAGCCGGTTGACCGTCTGAAATTCCGCGACGGCAAGAAGTACAAGGATCGCCTGGTTGCTGCGCAGAAGCAGACCGGCGAAAAAGACGCGCTGATCTCGGTCAGCGGTACCCTGCTGGGCATGCCGGTAGTGGTTTCGGCATTCGAATTCAACTTCATGGGCGGTTCCATGGGCGCCATCGTCGGTGAGCGCTTCGTTCGCGCTGCCAACTACGCACTGGAAAACCGCTGCCCGATGATCTGCTTCGCCGCTTCCGGTGGCGCGCGCATGCAGGAAGCGCTGATCTCGCTGATGCAGATGGCCAAGACTTCGGCCGTGCTTGCGCGTCTGCGTGAAGAAGGCATTCCGTTCATCTCCGTACTGACCGACCCGGTCTACGGCGGCGTTTCCGCCAGTCTGGCGATGCTCGGTGACGTCATCGTTGGCGAACCGAAAGCCCTGATCGGCTTCGCCGGTCCGCGGGTAATCGAGCAGACCGTGCGCGAAAAACTGCCGGAAGGCTTCCAGCGCAGCGAATTCCTGCTGGAGCACGGTGCAATCGACATGATCATTCACCGTCAGGAACTGCGTCCGCGTCTGGGTAACCTGCTGGCACAGATGACCGGCAAGCCGACGCCGAAGTTCGTCGCCGCGCCGATCGAGCCGATCGTGGTGCCGCCGGTGCCTGCCAACGTATGACCCAGCGCACCCTTGGTGAATGGCTCGCCTACCTCGAGCAGTTGCATCCGTCGGCCATCGACATGGGCCTGGAGCGTTCGCAACAGGTAGCGTCCCGTATGGGGCTGGGCCAGCCGGCGCCTCGGGTGATCACGGTCACTGGCACCAACGGCAAGGGTTCGACCTGCGCGTTCGTGGCTTCTTTGCTGCGTGCGCAGGGCCTGAGCGTTGGCGTCTACAATTCTCCGCACCTGTTGCGTTACAACGAGCGGGTGCAGCTCAATGGCGTCGAAGCCACTGACGCCCAGCTGTGCGAAGCCTTTGCTGCGGTCGAGGCGGGCCGCGGCGACACTTCCCTGACTTACTTCGAAATGGGCACCCTGGCGGCGTTCTGGCTGTTCCAACAGTCCGCGCTTGATGCTGTGGTGCTTGAAGTGGGTCTGGGCGGGCGTCTGGATACCGTCAATGTGGTGGATGCCGACATCGCGCTGGTCACCAGTATTGGTGTCGATCACGCCGATTATCTGGGCAATACCCGCGAATCCGTAGCCTTCGAGAAGGCCGGAATCTTCCGCCAGGGCAAGCCTGCTCTGTGTGGCGACCTGAATCCTCCGCAACCGCTGCTCGACAAGGCACGCGAACTGGCTTGCCCGTTTTTTCTGCGTGGTCGCGATTTCGATCTCGGCATCACTGAGCAGCACTGGCAGTGGCGCGGTACCGACGCGCAGGGCCAAGCGGTCGAATTGCGTGATTTGCCACTGCTTGATCTGCCGATGGAAAACGCCGCGCTGGCGGTGCAAGCCTATCTGCTGACAGGTTTGCCGTGGAATGCCGAACAGATTGTCGCGGCGTTGCAGGCGACGCGCGTGGTCGGGCGCCTCGATCGTCGTTCGTTCGAATGGAACGGCAAGCGCCTGAACCTGTTGCTGGATGTTGGTCACAATCCGCATGCCGCTGAATATCTCGCGCGACGTCTGGCTGCGCGGCCGCCGGTTGGCAACCGTCTGGCGGTGTTCGGGTTGCTGGCGGACAAGGATCTCGATGGTGTTGTTGGCGAATTGAATGCTAGTGTCGCGCATTGGGCTGTCGCGCCGCTGGATTCGCCGCGCGCGCGTCCGGTGGCTGAACTTGAGGCAGCGCTGCAGAACCTTGGTGCTTCAGTAACGTCCTATGCCAGCGTTGCGGCCGCTCTGGAAGGGCAGTGCGCTATAGCAACCAGTGACGACGAGATTCTCTTGTTCGGATCATTTTATTGTGTCGCCGAGGCCCTTGAATGGCTGGCCCGGCGCTCCACGGAGGAAGCGGCAAATGGCTTTGCTGGATAAAGCGTACAAGCAGCGCATGGTTGGCGCGCTGGTGCTGGTGGCGCTGGCGGTGATCTTCCTGCCGATGCTGTTTTCCCGCCAGGACGAGCAGCGTCAGGTGACCGTCGAGGCCCCGGCTGCGCCTCAGCCTTCGGCCATGCCGCAAGTGCAAATGGACCCGGTCGCCGTGCCTGAGCCCCAGGCTTTGCCACAAGAGCCGGTGCCAACGGACGAAGAGGTCGCTGAAGAAGCTGCGCCCGCTGCACCGGCCACCCCGGCCGCCCCGGCACCGACCATCCCTGCGCAGATAGCCCGTCCGGCAACGCCGCCACCGGTGGCCAAGCCGATTCCGGCGCCGGCTCGGCCGATCACATCCGCAACCAGCAAGCCTGACACCACGCAGAGCCGCGTCGATGCCAACGGTCTGTCGGTGAGCTGGTCAGTGCAACTTGCCAGCCTGTCGAGCCGTGCCAGCGCCGAGAGCCTGCAGAAGAACCTGCGCAGCCAGGGTTATAACGCCTACATTCGTTCGGCCGATGGCAAGAATCGGGTGTTCGTCGGTCCGCTGATCGAGCGTGCCGAAGCCGACCGTCTGCGTGATCTGCTGAGTCGTCAGCAGAACCTCAAAGGCTTCGTTGTCCGTTTTCAGCCTGAACGTGGCTGAAATCTATCACCTCGATTGAAAAGCACTGACAATCGCAGCTTACCGACAGCCATGCGCTCTGCTAAAATGCGCCGCCTTATCCGTCTGTAGGCTGCACTGTGCCATTTACCTGGGTTGACTGGGCGATCGTTGCAATCATCGCCATCTCCGCATTGATCAGTCTGAGCCGCGGCTTCGTAAAGGAAGC
Source organism: Pseudomonas sp. H26/SER47-MNA-CIBAN-0231 (assembly GCF_040310465.1). Classification (NCBI taxonomy): domain Bacteria; kingdom Pseudomonadati; phylum Pseudomonadota; class Gammaproteobacteria; order Pseudomonadales; family Pseudomonadaceae; genus Pseudomonas; species Pseudomonas sp. H26/SER47-MNA-CIBAN-0231. The sequence continues at coordinate 371,779 of NZ_JBEOPW010000002.1, forward strand.
GTTATCGCTGCTGACCTGGATCATCGCAGGAGCGGTTGCCTGGATGTTTGGTGGCTCACTGTCCGAGTACCTCGCCGGATACATCGAAACCCCATCGGCTCGCGTGATTGCGGGCTGTGCCATCATGTTTGTCGCCACACTGATCGTGGGCGCAATGATCAATTATCTTATCGGCGAGTTGGTTCGCGTCACCGGGTTGTCCGGGACCGATCGATTCCTCGGCATGGCCTTCGGCGCAGCGCGTGGCGTGTTGCTGGTGGTCGTGGCGGTCGGGCTGTTGAGCCTGGGGCCGGTACAGCAGGACGGGTGGTGGAAAGAATCACAGCTCGTGCCCAAGTTTCTATTGGTCGCCGACTGGTCCAAAAACCTGATACTCGGGTGGAGCAGTCAGTGGCTTGCCAGCGGAATCAGCGTACCCGCTGAGATTCCGTTCAAGGAGCAGCTCTTGCCGACGGCGAAAACGCCTCAGTGAGTGCTGTTCAGTTCAGATCCATTAAGTAGGGGTTGCGTCGCATGTGTGGCATCGTCGGTATCGTCGGTAAGTCGAACGTCAATCAGGCGCTGTATGACGCGCTAACCGTGCTCCAGCACCGCGGCCAGGACGCTGCCGGTATCGTGACCAGCCATGATGGCCGGTTGTTCCTGCGCAAGGATAACGGCCTGGTGCGTGACGTGTTCCAGCAACGTCACATGCAGCGTCTGGTCGGCCACATGGGTATCGGCCACGTCCGTTACCCGACTGCCGGCAGCTCGACGTCGGCCGAAGCCCAGCCGTTCTACGTCAACTCGCCGTACGGCATCACCCTGGCGCACAACGGTAACCTGACCAACGTTGAACAGTTGGCCAAAGAGATCTACGAATCCGATCTGCGTCACGTCAACACCAGTTCCGACTCGGAAGTGCTGCTCAACGTGTTCGCCCACGAGCTGGCCCAGCGCGGCAAGCTGCAGCCGACCGAAGAAGACGTGTTCGCCGCCGTGACCGACGTGCACAACCGTTGCGTTGGTGGTTACGCCGTTGTGGCGATGGTCACCGGTTACGGCATCGTCGGTTTCCGCGACCCGCACGGCATCCGCCCGATCGTGTTCGGCCAGCGTCACACCGACGAAGGCGTCGAGTACATGATTGCCTCGGAAAGCGTTTCCCTGGACGTGCTCGGTTTCACCCTGATCCGCGACCTCGCGCCGGGCGAAGCGGTGTACATCACCGAAGATGGCAAGCTGCACACCCGTCAGTGCGCAACCAACCCGTCGCTGACTCCGTGCATTTTTGAACACGTCTACCTGGCGCGTCCGGACTCGATCATCGACGGTGTGTCGGTGTACAAGGCGCGTCTGCGCATGGGCGAGAAACTCGCCGAGAAGATCCTGCGCGAGCGCCCTGAGCACGACATCGACGTGGTCATCCCGATTCCGGACACCAGCCGTACCGCAGCGCTGGAACTGGCCAATCACCTTGGCGTGAAATTCCGCGAAGGCTTCGTCAAGAACCGTTACATCGGTCGCACCTTCATCATGCCGGGCCAGGCTGCGCGCAAGAAGTCGGTACGCCAGAAGCTCAACGCCATCGAGCTGGAATTCCGCGGCAAGAACGTCATGCTGGTCGATGACTCGATCGTGCGCGGCACCACTTGCAAGCAGATCATCCAGATGGCCCGCGAAGCCGGCGCGAAAAACGTCTACTTCTGCTCGGCGGCACCTGCGGTGCGCTTCCCGAACGTGTACGGTATCGACATGCCGAGCGCCCACGAACTGATCGCGCACAACCGTTCGACTCAGGACGTGGCCGATCTGATCGGCGCTGACTGGCTGATCTATCAGGACTTGCCTGACTTGATCGAAGCGGTCGGTGGCGGCAAGATCAAGATCGAGCACTTCGATTGCGCAGTGTTCGACGGCAAGTACGTGACCGGTGACGTCGACGAGGCTTACCTGAACAAGATCGAGCAGGCGCGCAACGATGCCTCGAAGGTCAAGACCCAGGCAGTCAGTGCGATCATCGATCTGTACAACAACTGAGTTTCCACCGGCCCTGAGGGGCCGGTTTTGTATCTGATATTTATTGTTCGTGAACAAAGGAGAGACAGCATGAGTCAGGAATGGGATGCCGGTCGGCTGGACAGCGACCTCGAAGGCGTAGCGTTCGATACCCTGGCCGTCCGTGCCGGTCAGCACCGCACGCCGGAAGGCGAACACGGTGACCCGATGTTCTTCACCTCCAGTTACGTGTTCCGCACCGCTGCCGATGCTGCGGCGCGCTTTGCCGGCGAAGTGCCGGGCAACGTCTATTCGCGCTACACCAACCCGACCGTGCGCGCGTTCGAAGAACGCATTGCCGCGCTGGAGGGCGCCGAGCAAGCCGTCGCCACGGCCACCGGCATGGCCGCGATCATGGCGGTGGTGATGAGCCTGTGCAGTGCTGGCGATCATGTGCTGGTGTCGCGCAGCGTGTTCGGCTCGACCATCAGCCTCTTCGAGAAATACTTCAAACGCTTCGGTGTCGAAGTCGATTACGTCCCGCTGGCCGATCTGTCGGCCTGGGACGCGGCGATCAAGTCCAACACCAAACTGCTTTTTGTCGAGTCGCCGTCCAACCCGTTGGCCGAGCTGGTGGATATCGCCGCCCTGGCTGAAATCGCTCATGCCAAGGGTGCGCAGCTGGTGGTCGACAACTGCTTCTGCACCCCGGCGTTGCAGCAGCCGCTGAAGCTCGGCGCGGACATTGTCGTGCACTCGGCGACCAAGTTCATCGACGGTCAGGGTCGCTGCATGGGCGGCGTTGTCGCCGGTCGCGGTGAGCAGATGAAAGAAGTGGTGGGTTTCCTGCGGACCGCCGGGCCGACCCTCAGCCCGTTCAATGCGTGGATCTTCCTCAAAGGCCTCGAGACCCTCAACCTGCGCATGAAAGCGCATTGCGCCAACGCTCAGGCGCTGGCCGAATGGCTGGAGCAGCAGGACGGCATCGAGAAAGTCCATTACGCCGGCCTCAAGAGCCATCCGCAGCACGAGTTGGCCCAGCGCCAGCAGAAGGGTTTTGGTGCGGTGGTCAGCTTCGAGGTCAAGGGCGGCAAAGAAGGCGCCTGGCGCTTTATCGATGCTACTCGGTTGATTTCGATCACCGCCAACCTCGGCGACAGCAAAACCACGATCACCCATCCAAGCACCACCTCCCACGGCCGTCTGGCGCCGCAGGAGCGTGAAGCGGCGGGGATTCGCGACAGCCTTATCCGCGTCGCGGTTGGTCTGGAAGATGTCGCTGACCTGCAGGCTGACCTGGCGCGCGGTCTGGCGGCATTGTGATCGAGTTGTCTACACCCGCGGCCAACACCCATGGCCGCGTGGCGCTGGTCACCGGGGCTGCGCGCGGGATTGGCCTCGGAATCGCCGCTTGGCTGATCAGCGAAGGCTGGCAGGTGGTGCTGACCGATCTTGATCGGGTGCGTGGTTCGAAAGTGGCGAAGGTGCTGGGCGAGAACGCCTGGTTCATCGCCATGGACGTCGCCGACGAAAATCAGGTCGCGCTGGGCGTGGCCGAGGTGTTGGGGCAGTTTGGTCGCCTTGATGCATTGGTCTGCAACGCGGCGGTCGCCGATCCGCACAACATCACCTTGGAAAGCCTCGATCTGGCGTATTGGAATCGGGTGCTGGCGGTGAATCTGAGCGGGCCGATGTTACTGGCCAAGCACTGTGCGCCGTATCTGCGTGCGCACAACGGTTCGATCGTCAATCTGGCCTCGACCCGCGCGCGACAGTCGGAGGCGGACTCCGAGGCGTATGCGGCGAGCAAGGGCGGGCTGTTGGCGCTGACCCATGCGCTGGCAATCAGCCTTGGACCGGAAATCCGCGTGAACGCAGTCAGTCCTGGCTGGATTGATGCCCGTGATCCCTCGGTGCGTCGCGCCGAACCTTTGGCCGATGCCGATCATGCTCAGCATCCGGCGGGCAGGGTAGGGACTGTCGAGGACGTGGCGGCGATGGTGGCGTGGTTGCTGTCGAGGAATGCCGGATTTGTCACCGGCCAGGAATTTGTCGTCGATGGCGGCATGACCAAGAAGATGATCTACACGGAATAACAAGCGAAGCCGCGTGCTGTGGGAGCGAGCCTGCTCGCGAATGCGGTCTATCGGTCGATGGCGTCTTCAGGAATGAAGCAATTTCGTCTTTTTCAGAAAAACTCCAATCCTGCTATTGACTTAGCTTCGCCACCTGCGTAAATTTCGCGGCCTCGGAGATGCAAACGGGTGATTAGCTCAGCTGGGAGAGCGTCTGCCTTACAAGCAGAATGTCGGCGGTTCGATCCCGTCATCACCCACCACTCCCGAGAAGCTTGCGCAAGCAAGAGAGTAGGCTGAAAGTGCCTGCACCGACGCGCAGCGGTAGTTCAGTCGGTTAGAATACCGGCCTGTCACGCCGGGGGTCGCGGGTTCGAGTCCCGTCCGCTGCGCCATATTTTACGAGTCAGATTCATCTGATTCGCGATTGTCAGGCACCGAAGCCGGTAATCAAAACGAGTTACTTGAGCGCAAGCTCAAAGCGATACGCAGCGGTAGTTCAGTCGGTTAGAATACCGGCCTGTCACGCCGGGGGTCGCGGGTTCGAGTCCCGTCCGCTGCGCCATATCTGTTTCAAGGACCACTGAACGCCTTGAAGCGCCGAAACCAGCCATCGGCTGAATCGGATCGATAGCAAAGACCCTGGTCGAAAGACCGGGGTTTTTTGTGTCTGAAATTTGGTTATTCCCCTCTCGAACTCCTGCGCAAATCGTCCTGTAGGAGCTGCGGCACGCTGCGATCTTTTGATCTTGCTCTTAAAAAATCCAGATCAAAAGATCGCAGCCTCGTTTCACTCGACAGCTCCTACAAGAATCTCTGCAAGCCTACTGCGGTGCCACGTCGCATTGTTTTTTTTGATTATTTAGTCAGGTTTTTGTAACTGGTTGTTTGCTGTGGGCGCAGAAACCTTTAAAGTTAACCTTTCGGTCAGCTTTGCACTGTCAACACAGCTCTTTGCTTCGCCAGAAAGAGCTTCTGCACGACTCGAGATCCCCAGTAGATAACCACAAGGGCGGACCTATAACCGCCCAGAGGATGATCCATGTCCAACCGTGAAATATCCCGGCGCTCGTTCCTCCAGGGCGGGCTGGTGGCGGGTGTGAGCGTTACGCTCACGCCGCTCAGCAGTCAGGCGCTGGCTGCCTTGATGGAAAACAGCGTCACCGTGCCGTCCGAGAAATGGCTCGGCAATAACGGCAAGGCCCGTCAACGCAACGATGCCTTGTCCAAGGTCTGCGGCAGCAAGGTGTTTGCCCGCGACATCCGCGCCAAGGACATGCCTGGCTGGCCTGAGCAACAAGGCCACGCCATGCTGCTGAAAACCATCAAGGCCGATCGTATCTACGCAGGCTACGACCTGTCGTGGCTCGGCGCCGATCTGCAACCGGACCGCATCGTCACCGCTGCCGATCTGGACAAGGACGGTATCCACTTCCCCGAAGAGCACGCGCCTGATCCATTGCTGCCGGAAGGTAAAGTACCGATGTTCATCGGTCACCCGGTGGCGATCCTGATCTGGAACGATTTCGAGCGTTTCCGTCAGGCCAAGAATCAACTCAAATTCAATGACAAGGCGATTCGTTACGGCGCCAAAGTGCCGTTCTACGAAGGCGATCCCTACGGCAGCTTCCGCTATGTGCGCGTCGGTGGCGCGACCTCGGCGGATGAAGACGAGTTCGCCAGCCTCAAGGATTCGATTCTGTTCCCGATGCTGAAGAACCGCCGTCCAGTGTGGAATGCATCGCCGAACCTGCATGGCAACCTCACCGAGCGCGGTCTGTTCTACGCCGATCGCATGAAGCAGGAAATCGACACGCCGCCAGACAACTGGCTGGTGTTCGATGAGCGCTACAAGACGCCGTCGATCGAGCCGGCCGCCCTCGAGCCGGACAACGGCAACGGCTGGTACGACCCGAAAACCAAAACCCTGCATTTCGTCGTGGCGACGCAGTGCCCGCTGGAAGTCGCGACCGAGACCGCGAAGATGATCGGGCCGTCGCGTTTCGGCCTGGCCAACCTGAACATGCACCCGGGCTACACCGTCGGGTATGGCTCCAAAGACCACAACATTTTCGTCTACTACGCAGCCCTGGCCGCGCTGTACGGCGCCGGTGTGCCGGTGCGTCTGGCCAACGACCGCTACGAGCAGTTCCAGAGCGGCATCAAGCGTCACCCGTTCGACATCCGCTACCAGTTGGCCGTGGACAAGAACGACTACACCTTCAAGATTTTCCGCGCGGAAATGAGCGTCGATGGCGGCGGTCGGGTCAACTACAGCCCATCGGTGGCGGCGGTTGGCGCCACCGCAGCGCAGTCGATCTACTACATGCCGCAGAACGATCTGCAGGTCACCGCGTATCACTCGCGCGCGGTCGAGGCGGGTTCGATGCGCGGTTACGGCACTCTGCAAAGCATGGCGGCGACCGAAATGATGGTCGACGAGATCGCCAATCGCCTGGGTGTCGACGCCATCGATTTGCGCCGCAGGAATGCCCTGCGTTCCGGCATGAAAAACACCCAGGGCGCAATCCCGGCCGGTGCACTGCGCCTGCATGAAATCCTCGACAAAGCCTCGGTGCACGAAGTCTGGAAAAATCGCGACACGATCAAGCAGCAACGTGAAGCGGCAGACCCGGATAACTGGTACGGCGTCGGTTTCGCCATCTGCCAGAAAGACTTCGGCACCGGCTCCGAAGCGCCGATGGCCAGCATCGAATTCACTGCAGACGGGCGCATTACTCTGCGCCACATCGGTATCGAAATCGGCACCGGCATGTCCACTTCGCAAGCCTTGGTCGTCGCCGATTTCCTCGGCAGCCCGGCGCACGAGGTGAAGACCGGCGAAACCGAATGGCAGGAAATGCAGCTGATCACCAGCGGCAACCCTTACATCATGAGTCAGGCCGAGCAGGACAATCTGCTGCGCAATCCGCGCTGGGTCGGCAAGCTGGCGTCGGCGTCTTCGGCGACCAACTCCGCCTATTACTTCAGTCATGCGACCCGTGAAGCGGCGCGTGTGCTGTTCAACCACGGCTTGTGGCCGGCGGCGCTGGAGATCTGGCGTCAGGGTCCGTACGGCGGCCAGGCCAACCCTTATGTGGTGCGTCGCGAAGATGCGCATTGGATCGACGGCAAGCTGACCGCCAACGGCATGCAGCCGCTGAGTTTCGAAGAGCTGGCCAAGCGCGCCCACGAACGCGGGCTGGTGACGGGCGCCACGGTGCACGGTTTCAACCGTTGGAGCTGGGCCGAGGCTGAATACAGCATCGACGGCGTGCGCGAGCGCCTGCCGCTCGACGGTCTGGCGGTGAAATACGGCGATGGCGCGCCGCAAGCGAAGAAAGCGCAGATGAACAGCGCCGGCTTCCACTTGCTTGATCGGCAGAACGTCAACTACCCGGTGGTCCAGTTGAACAACGCTGCCGTGACCTATTACAGCCCGGTCGCGACGCTGGTCGAGTTGAAGGTCAATAAAGGCTCGGCGGAAGTTCAGGTGCTCAACCACCATTCGTGGATCGAGTGTGGTCGGGTGCTGGTTGAAGAGTTGGTCAAGGGCCAGCTCGAAGGCGGTATCGCCATGGGTATTGGTCATGCGCTGATGGAAGAGATGCCGTTGTACGAAGGCGGGCCGGGGGAGGGTGACTGGAACTTCAACCGTTACCGTCTGCCGATGGCGCGTCACGTTGCGGTGTGGAAGCAGACTGCGGAGATCCTGCCGCCGCTGTCGCCGAGCGATCCGTCCAAGGGCATCGCCGAAGTGGTGATGATCCCGATTGTCGGTGCCATCGGTAACGCCGTGGCGCACGCCATCGGTAAACGTGTTCGTGACTTGCCTATTACCGCTGCGCGCATCAAGGAGGCCCTCAATGGCTAACCGTCCGCTTCAACTGACCCTCAATGGTCAATCCGTCGGGCCGGTGGACATCCCTGATGACCTGCCGATGATCGACTACCTGCACGAATACAAAAACCTCACCGGCTCGCGGCTGGGCTGCGGTCAGGGGATCTGCCACGCCTGCGTGGTGATCGTCGATAACCCCGACGGTACCAGCGAAGCAGTGCGCACCTGCATCACCGGTGCGCATTACTTCGAGGGCAAGAAAGTCCGCACCATCGAAGGCCACGCCAGTCGCGACGAGCAGGGCCAGGTCACCGAGCTCAATCCGATCCAGCAGCGCTTTGTCGACGAGTTCGCCTTCCAGTGCAGCTACTGCGCGCCAGGCTTCGTCAACGCCGCGACGGTGTTGGTCGAGAAGCTGCAGCGCCAGCCGATCGTCAAAAGTCAGCTGGAACAGGTGATCGAGGATAGCCTCGGTCATCACGTCTGCCGCTGCACCGGGTACGTGCGTTATTACAACGCCACGCGCAACGTGCTGACCGATCTCGGCCTGGTCAAGGAGGGTTGAGCATGAAGCGTTTACTGACCCGCCTGACTTTTGCGGTCGGACTGGCCGCGCCGCTTTTGGCGGTCCACGCCGATGAACAGGTAAAGCGCGGCGAATACCTCGCCCGCGCTGCCGACTGCATGGCCTGCCACACCGCACCGGGTGGCGCGCCGTATGCCGGCGGCCTGCCGATCGTCTCGCCATTCGGCACGATCTACGGCACCAACATCACCCCGAGCAAAGAGCACGGCATCGGTCTGTACAACGACGACGAGTTCTTCGCTGCGCTGACCGAAGGCAAACGGCGCGACGGTGCGAATCTGTATCCAGCGATGCCGTACACCTCGTATCACCTGATGCCGCGCGCCGATTCCGATGCGATTCACGCGTATCTGAAAACCATCGAGCCGATCGAACGCGCCGCGCCGGTGACCAGCCTGAGCTTTCCGTTCAATGTGCGTCTGGGCCTGGCCGGCTGGAACATGCTCTACGGCAAAGACGTCAAGCTGGAGCCGGCCGAAGGCAAAAGTGAGGCGTGGAAGCGCGGCCAGTACATGGTCGACGTTCTCGGTCACTGCGGCGAATGCCATACGCCACGCGGCCTGCCGGGTGCGATGCAAATGGACAAGCGCATGACCGGCGGCATTCTCAATGGTTATCTCGCGCCGAGCCTGCTGGCCACCGACCTGGCCGCGCGCGGCTGGAATCAGCGGGATCTGAGCACGTTTCTCAAGCATGGCATGAGCGCGCAAGGAACGATGTTCAACGAAATGTTCCCGGTGTTTCACAACAGCACTCAAGGTCTGAGCGATGCTGATCTGGCGGCAATGGCGACGTTCCTCCTTGGCGAGCAACCGCCACCAGCCAAAGAGCTTGTCGAGGTGCCGCTCGACAAGCTCAGCGCGAGTGCTCAGCGCGGCCGTCAGGAATACCTGAACGTCTGCGCCGGTTGTCACGCGGCTGGCGGTGAAGGCAAGCCGCACATCGCAGTGGCCATGCGTGGCAACACCACGTTGCGTCTGGAAGATCCGCGCAACCTGTTGCGAGTGATCGAAGATGGCATCGGCGAACAGAAGTTCTCCGGGTTCGAGCACATGCAGCCGATGCCGGGTTTTGCTGAAAAGCTCAGTCCTGAGCAATTGACTGATCTGCTCAACTACCTGCGTCAGGGTTGGGGCGGGCAGGGCGCTGAACTGGCGGTGAGCGAAGTGCAGAAGCTGCACTCCGACGCACCGAGCGTCGAGCACAAGGCCCACTGATATGCAGCATCTCGATCTGCAAGTGGTGCGTCGGGCGTTGGAATGGTCGGTGGCCGGGCAGCGAATCTGGCTGTGCACGGTGCTGACCACTTACGGCTCGGCGCCGCGCGCGCCGGGTTCGCTGCTCGCAGTGAATGAAAGCGGGCAGTGGATCGGTTCGCTGTCGGGCGGTTGCGTCGAGGACGACTTTCTTGAACGCGTCGCCGAAGGTGCGTTTCACGAAGCGGTCAGCGTCGTGCGTTACGGCGAAGGCGATGATCCGTGCTCGCGGGTCAGCCTGCCTTGCGGCGGCATTCTTGATGTGCTGGTTGAGAAACTTGACGCCGACTGCGCGGTGCAGGCGCACCTGCGTGAACTGGAATCGGCGTTGCTGGGTCAGCGTCGTCTGCTTCGCGAAGTTGATCTGGCCAGCGGTGCGCGCACTCTGTTTGCTGATCGCGAGCAGGGCGCGCGGATCGAGCGTGAGATCGATCGGGTGCGCATTCGTGTCGGTGCAGCGCAGCGCTTGTTGCTCGCTGGCTACTCCAGTGTGGCGCAGGCCTGTGCCGAGTTCGCGGTAGGGCTTGGCTTCGAAGTGATTCTCTGCGATCCGCGCGATGAAGTGCTTGAAGGCGTGGTGCTCAATAGCGTGGAAATCCGTCGGCAGTTGCCTTCGGTGTTCATTGCCGACGGAGGCTGCCATCGCGACACGGCAGTGGTGGCGCTGACCCATGATCCGCGCATCGACGATCTGGCGATGATGGAAGCGGTGCGCACCGAAGCGTTTTACATCGGTGTGATGGGATCGCAGCAGACGTCGCAGAAACGCTTCGAGCGCTTACGCCGCATTGGTGGCTTGAGTGAGGCAGAGCTGGCGCGGGTTCATGCGCCGATCGGCCTCAACCTCGGCAGCAAGACACCGGCGGAAATTGCGCTGGCGGTGCTGGCAGATATCCTGCGGATTCGCAGTGGGATCGCTCGGGATCAGCTCTGATCCTAAGCCTTGCTGAATCTACTGTGGCGAGGGGATTTATCCCCGTTGGGGGTGCGAAGCGCCCCCTCTTGAGCAGGAGGGGACTGCTGCGCAGTCCAACGGGGATAAATCCCCTCGCCACAATGGTGTTTATAGACCGTACTTATCGCGCAGCCCGTAATACCAGGCGCCCAGCGCGGCAAACGGCGTGCGTAGCAGTTGCCCGCCGGGGAAGGGGTAGTGGGGCAGGTCGGCAAAGGCATCGAAACGCTCGGCCTGACCGCGCAACGCTTCGGCGAGGACTTTGCCAGCCAGATGCGTGTAGGTGACGCCGTGACCGCTGCAGCCCTGCGAGTAATAGATGTTGTCGCCCAGTCGTCCGACCTGAGGCAAGCGCGACAAGGTCAGCAGGAAGTTGCCGGTCCAGGCGTAGTCGATCTTCACGTCCTTGAGTTGCGGGAAAGCTTTGAGCATCTTCGGGCGAATGATCGCTTCGATGTTCGCCGGATCGCGAGCGCCGTAAACCACGCCGCCACCGAAGATCAAGCGTTTGTCGGCGGTCAGGCGATAGTAGTCGAGCAGATAGTTGCAATCCTCCACGCAGTAATCCTGCGGCAAAAGCGCCTTCGCCAGCTCATCGCCCAGTGGCTCGGTGGTGATCACCTGAGTGCCACACGGCATCGATTTGGCCGCCAGCTCCGGCACCAGATTACCGAGGTAGGCGTTGCCGGCAACGATGATGAACCTGGCCCTGACCTTGCCTTGCGGTGTATGCACAACCGGATTGGCCCCGCGCTCGATGCGCACGGCAGGTGATTGCTCATAGATGGTGCCGCCGAGAGACTCGACTGCCGCCGCTTCACCGAGTGCCAGATTCAGCGGATGGATGTGGCCGCCGCTCATATCGAGCATGCCACCGACGTATTGATCGCAACCCACCACTTCACGGATGCGGCGTTGGTCCATCAGTTCCAGCTGAGTGTGACCAAAGCGTTCCCACAACCGTTTCTGCGATTCAAGGTGGCCCATTTGTTTGGCGGAAAGGGCGGCGAATACACCGCCATCTTTCAGGTCGCACTGGATGTTGTATCTGGCCACGCGCTCGCGAATGATCCGGCCGCCTTCAAAGGCCATTTCGCCGAGCAGTTGCGCCTGCTTGGGGCCGACCGTGCGTTCAATGACGTCTATGTCGCGGCTATAGCTGTTGACGATCTGCCCGCCGTTTCGGCCTGAAGCGCCAAAACCGACTTTCGCCGCTTCCAGCACGGTTACGCGAAAACCGTTCTCCAACAGGAACAGGGCGGACGACAGCCCGGTATACCCGGCGCCGATCACACAGACGTCCGTCTCCACATCATCCTGCAGCACAGGGCGTGGTGGTACGGCATTGGCCGACGCAGCGTAATAAGACTCTGGGTATTGGGTGTTCGCCATCCTGCCGCCTCTGTTTAATATATTTTACGAGTGCGTCGATCCTACCCGAGTTGAAAAACCTCCGCCAGCCACCGGAAAATCTTCGTCGCTGAGGCGAAATTAAATATTTTGCATATTCATAGGGTTAGGTGAAAAAAAGGTGTTGACACCCCTCCGGAATTCCGTAGAATGCCGCCTCACAGCAGGCACGTAGCTCAGTTGGTTAGAGCACCACCTTGACATGGTGGGGGTCGTTGGTTCGAGTCCAATCGCGCCTACCAAACAAAATCCGCTCTGCTGGGCGGTCTGGAAGGGCTCACCGAAAGGTGAGCCCTTTTTTGTTGTCTGCGATTTGCAAAACTTTTGCAAAACTTTTGCAAAACCCCCACCTCAGAACGCCAGTTCGGCGCTCACCTCAACATAGTCGATCGTCTTGTCGCCGTGCCCCTCCTGATAGTGCTTCGTCATCTTCTCGTCCGCGTGGCCCAGCAGCGCCTGGATGTATTCCTGTGGGAAGTTCTGCTGCTCGTACAGCCACGCACCTAAAGCGCGGATTTCGTGAAAAGTGGGGCGCTCACCGGCGGGCACATGGTCATAAGCGTGCGCAGCGTCGCGGGCCTTGCTGAACTCCTTGGTCAGATAATCCGGCGTTACCGACGTCCAGTGGTCCTTCGCGTCAATCTGTTCCCGGCGCCGGGCCTTGGGCTTGTAGTGGATCAGGTAGGGCGAGACCAGCGGCGAGCGCAAGCATTCGCCGACGACCTCACGCAGCGCTGCACCCATGGTGATTTTCAGGTGAACCGGGTTGTCGTACCCCTGAGTCTTACCCGGCGAGACGGTCAGCGTGTTCTTGTCCATGTCGACCGCCGACTTCAGCCAGGTCACGATATCCTCGCGGCGCTGAAGGCTGGCCAGTGCCAGGCGGATTGCCCGCTTCAGCCATGGCGGCGTGGTCGCCGCGCCGATGATCGTCTGCAATCCCTCCAGCGTATGCCGCTGGCGCTTCTTCTCGGCTTCCTTCTTGACCAGCGTCAGCTCGGCGCAATTGCGCTCGGCCAACCCCTTTGCCACGGCGAAAGCGAATATCTGCACCCACAGCCCGCGATGCTTCGTGTAGGCGTTGTTGCTGAACTGGTCCAGGTATTCGGCCATGGCCAGCACATCCATCTGCCCGATCAGTCGGTCGCCGAGATCCTGCCGGTACCGCTCAAGCTTGAATTTGATCTCTTCCAGTGTTCGCGCCGCATAGCCCTTGTCCACCAGCCATTCGTCATTGAACCGCTGCAGCAGGTTGCTCACCGTTGGCAACCTGTCACCTGTCAGCAGGGTGAGCAGGGCGCCGTCATCGACGACGAGCGCCGCGACCTTGAGGTTTGCTGCGTGCGCGAGCTTGATTGCCTCCTCAAGTGGGCGGTTGATGCTGGTCATCAAGCCGGTAATGGGGTTCCGGTACCGAAAATATTTACCGTTCGGGTAAAGATTTGGCGGTAGCTTCCTGTTTTTGAGCGTGCGCGGCCGGGCAGCCATCAGCCTATCTCCAACATCTTGGCCAGCAGGGGATCATCTGACCCCATCACGGCCGCCTGCACATCCACGAAATACATCCCGCCTTTTACTTCTCCTACCACTTCGCCTTCCTCAATCCATTTTTTCAACTGCTGCAAACTCGGCTTGCCGCCGACGTAGCGGAGCTTTCTGTATTCGCCTGCCTCCATAAGGCGCGGCAACTTGACCGTGATCTGGGCCAGAATTTTTGCCATTGTGATGCTCCATGCCGCGCGTGGCGGCAGAAGGTGGTGATGGGTTATGCAGGCAGCAAGCCTTTCGCTTTTGCTTCTGCCCGGCACTGCTCGCGAAACTCTCGAGCGTTTTCGATTGCTTGCTGTTTGCTGGCGGCCTTCCAAGTGGGGCCGACTTGGATGAACTTGCCGCGCAGCTTCCCGCACCAATGCTTCACGAAGTCGCCGTTCTCGATCTGGCAGATGGTGCCGGCCGATGCTTTCGGCGCCGTCGCGTAATCCACCAGTTTCTGGTCGTACGTTAATTCAGGCATGCGAATACCTCGCCCGCCGTACACCGGCAGGCTGTTGAGTTGGGTGAGGGGTTACGCTGTTTTAGTCTGAGCTCCCCAGACCGCTCTTCCTTGCGCCGTGGCTTGGAAGAGACATCCATACGCCGATGTTCCAGCCGAACCGCACCATTTCAGCAGACCAAGATCCTGTAGCTTTCCGGTGGTGCGCGTGTGCGAAGACTTGTAGAAGTTCGGAAGGCAGCCCACCGCGAAACCGAGCACTTTCAGTTGCGCGGGAGAAAGTCGCGCCGCTTGCGTCATCACCGCGGTCCCTTGTAGCGGTACACGTAGGCGAACCAGGCGAGGGCGATCATGGCGTAACCTCTTCCTGTTCCAGGTCCTCAGCGGCGATCGTGAACGTCTCGATGTTCTTGACGCGGTAGAAGGAGCAGTCGCAGTTCTTGCGAGCCCAGGCGTCGAGAAGGTCTTCAAGTTCTTGCTTGGCCTCTGCGGTCACAGTCGGGAAATCATCCGCCCAGTCGCCGAGGTCGCTTGATGCCGCGTTGTCTGCCATCGATTCAATTACGGCATCCGAATCTACGAACTCCGCAGGATCTGCGTAGCGAATTTCGCCACGCTGGCACTCATCACCGACAGCGAGATCGTCGTTTTGGCTGAGGAACGAACACCAATCCGCAGTCCAGTCCTCACCATTGTTCGAGTAGGCATACTCAATTCCGGCGGTAGCGACAGGCAAAACAGTTTCTTCAGACATGACTTCGTCCTTGCCGCTATAGCGGCTGACTTTGAAGGGATGGAATTGAGAGGAATTCTATGAAATGAAAAAAGGTAGGGGGAATACGCTAGGCTCTTTGGAAGTCCCATAAAAAAACGGAGACTAGGTCTCCGTCTTTTTAAAATATGGAAGGATTACTCTTCGCTGTATATTTCTTTTTTGAAATAACTGTTACTTTTTTTAATTTCAGAGTTAACCCAGCTTTCTACATATTCGTCATTTTTTTTATGGCTTTCTACTAAGCAGCTTTCAAAGCTCATGCTTACTGAAAGAACGCCATCTGCGCGTTTAGATGAAGGTGCGGGAGGCATAATTACAGGTTTCTCGTTTCTGGTCCTGCTCATTTCGATGCTCCTGTCCAGTCAGCTACGTTTCTCTCAATATAGATCGATAGTAACTTAGCTATTGTGAGTGTGAAAAATCTATCTCTTTCCCAATCAAACTGTCCAATGCTACTGCTGGTGAAGACTAGCACGCCCAATGGTTTTCCACCATTAACGTTACCGAAAGAATTTGTAATGGGAATTGAGAGGAATGACCTATATTTCGCCTTGTCAGCCTCATCGCTGGTCGAGGAGTCAGCTAACTCTGTGCTAGTGAAAATATCATGGCAAATTTTTGCTTCCTGCTGAACGAATGCCAAACCCACATGACCTAACCCTGGCTTCCACCTCCTATTAGAGGTAGTCATACGATCATCGTGCCGGCGCCAGATAATGAAAAGATCATCGTCATTGTTGTCATACATATATAGCGCCATATTATATAAGCTTTCTCCGCTATAGCCGAAAAGCTCAAACCGGTGTTTAACCAAATGAGAAAGAACAGCTTCCAGCCCCTTTGTCCAGTCTTCCCATCTTTGCGCAACTGGATAATCTTTGTCTTTTAAATTAATGTCTCTTATGCGTGACTCAAGTTCAAGTGTCATAAGATAGATAACGATTTGCTGCGCTGTTGAGCATCCAAACAATTGTTGGGCTTTCGGAATAACTTCTTGCTTTAAGTAGCCAAGCTCACTAATCATGTTGTCAATTTCAACCGAGTTGCTTTGGCGTGAACCTGATTTATAGAGTATTAGCGCCAGTAGAATATGAATCGCAATAGCTATTACCGCAAATGCTGTTTCACTGCCCGTGAATTTGTTTTCGGCAGAAAATAATTTGCTGATGAATAGACCTATCAGAACCGGTGAGATCAAGGTCATCCACGTATTGGAAAAAATTATTGATACTGACGTGATATCGGCTTCGGTAGTTTTATTCTTGAGATTAAGCAGCTTCAGATCCATACGTCAGAGTTCCATGATTTTCCCATCTATATGCAAGATTTGGTGTCCTGCGTCAATATTATCCTTCCCGAAACATTGCCTTTCAATAGCGCTCCCCAACTTATTGGGGGGCGGGCAAGCCACGACAAGCACTGCGCGGGTTAAGCGGCGAGCCGCTGATAAAGCTCGATGATGTCGGCAGCGTTTGCGGCAACCAAGGCTTCAGCTTCGTCAGGACAGACGCTGTTGCCGATCAGCCGCACCTGGTCGACCTTCTTGATGTCGCGCCATTCTTCGGCGCCGGTGACCGGATCCACGAACAGGCCGCGATCGATGATGTAATCCTTGTCGAAGCCTTGCGCGGCCTTCAGCTCTGGTGGTTGCAGCATGCGCAGCGTGATATCGATCAGCACGTAGCCGCCGACCATTACCATTTCGGCCGGGTCTTTGAAGTGCTCCGGCAGATATTTGTGCATGAAGGCGGCGCAGCGCCGGGCGCCTTCCATCTGACCAGGAGTCAGCGTGTCGGGCACCTGAACCGTCTCGACAACCGCTACGCGATCTTTCGTCGGCAGCGTGTGCATCGGCTCATTAAGCGAAATGCCGTCCTTCTCGTTACCGTAATATTTCACCAGGTAAGCGCTCACCAGCCGCTGGTTGGCGCCGGACTGGCAGATGGTCGACATCGGATCGTAGGCCGATCGGCCGTCGCCTTTGTAGAAGCCGCCATTAGCCTGTTCGAAGAACGCTGTGACGATGCCGTGACGCGCGGCGCCGGCCAGAACTGTCTGAGTTGGATCGTCAGGCGAGCTGCCCGCTGCGTTCTGCCCGAACGCAGTCATATGCGCTGCCGCCATCGCGAAGTGTCCGCCTTTGACTTGGGCGACTTGCGTGCGCAGCGGCTCCTGCACGTCGAAGTCGCGCTGTGCTGATCCGTTGGCGCACTCGGTGAGGAAGGGTGCTGCAACCGGCTGCACTAGCGCGTGATGCGTGCCGCCCGCGCTGATTGTGGAAAGCGCTTCGTCGGTACCGTGCGTGCTGGTGTGCGCCGATGATGTGCCGCGCATTGGCACGATGAAAGGCTTCGCACTGGTCAGTACATGACGCCAGCAGCCCTTGGCCACGCGGCGCATGGTGTTCTCGGCCATCGGCTTGTCTCGGAAGATCGTGCGCCCGAGATTGCTCCAGTCGATGCACTCCGCCGCCGAGCGCCACGGTAATTGTTTCGCCGCTGGCCGCTTATGGCGCTTTGGTGCTGGCCAGACGATCGGCATCCCGTCGCTTCGCGCCACCAAGTAAAGGCGTTTGCGGATGGTCGGCGTGCCGGCGTTCGCCGCGATGCGCTCCCGCCACTCAGCGTTGTAGCCCAGCCCCCGCACTAGAGCCTCCACCGGCACGAACTCTCCGATCGCCTCGATGATCTCCGGCATGTCCGGATGATCAGCGGGCAAGCCGGTGCTGATCGCGGCAATGAACGCCTTGAAGGTGCGGCCGCGTTCAGCCTTGATCGGTTGGCCGTCATCGTCGATAGGACCCCAGTCGCAGAACTCTTCAACGTTTTCGAGGAAGAGCAGGCGCGACTTTGTGACGTACAGCCAGCGGATCACAACCCAAGCCAGCCCGCGAACACCACGATCACGCGGTGTGCCGCCCTTGGCTTTGCTGTGATGCCGACAGTCTGGCGATGCCCAGATGATCGCGACCGGCTGTCCGCCGGTGGCCTCCCGAGGATCTACCTCGAAAACGTCCGCAACGTAGTGTGCCGTCGCGGGATGGTTGGCGCGGTGCACAGCCAGGGCGATTGGATTGTGGTTCACCGCCACGTCCGGCTCCCGGTATGCCCGGGCGATACCGGTGCTGGCGCCGCCACCGCCGGCGAACAGGTCAACCACCAGTTCTTTTTCGAATGGCAGGCCCATGCTTGGCTGGCCATGGATGAGCTGAGGCAATTTCTGTTGTGCGGACATAGGGGGATCCTCGCCTGAGGTGGCGTGAGTTGATGATTTAGGGTATTCAGGGGGTTGTGGACGGCAATGTGCCATCCGTATAAGCAAGGAGTTTTGCGTGGAGCAGGTCAGAGCTGCATTTGCTGAGGCAATTTTTGAAGCTATCAGGCAATGCCACGAGTTCGGATACCACCCATCTAAATGGGAGGCAATGAACCGAGCCCAGCATCCGGTTGAAGCGTCGATCAAACTGGTTCAATCCCCCGAGTTTCAAGACGGCTTCAGGAAGCTATTGCGAGAGGGAAGGGAGCACCTGACAGTGGAGGCGATCATGCTTAGACCCGACTTCGCTTCACTGTTCAGTGGTCAACTGCTCCAAGCCGCTAGGTGGCGATTGCAGACTGCCCCCCGGTAAATCTGGCGATGCAGCGCGCGCAGGTGATCCATTTGCCAAGGCCGGCGAACAAATCGATTGCAGTGGGCACGCGGTTACCTCGCAGCTATAGTCGTGACATTCCAGTTCGGGCTGTCATAAATTTTCTGGGGGATGCATGAAGGATCCAAATGGAACAGTGAAACGACTCACTGATGCACTAGAGGCCGCTGCCACCGGTGTGGAAAAACACATGCGATTGCGCGCTGTTCATCAAGAGTTAATGGCTTTGCGGCCGGACGAATTTCCAGATGAGTACGCTCGTGAATTATTCGAGAGCATCGTGGAGTATTCCGGCACGTACGAGCCAAGCCGCCCTACCGCAATAAACCATCCAGATATAGAGCGCTGCTTTAAGGATCTTTGGGAGCTCTACTGGCTGATGTCCTCCAACGACCAGTACACTTAATCCCTCCACTTCTATCTCACACCGGCAGGAGGCCGACATGAGGTTGCAGAGCGATGTAGATGCGCTGGCGGCGATCGAAGAGGACGCCAAGGCAATGCTGAAACGGATAGGGCTGCCGGACGACGCAGTGAAGCTGGAGGTGGTCGTGTTCCTTCGGGAGGTGATCGACCTGGCCAGCTACATGGAGTCGGCGCACCGAATCGTTGAAGCGCCGAGCAGCCCGTAATTCAGCCGACAGGTGACCCGCTCGTTCAACACTTCTCAGTGAACCCTCGCCGTTTTGCCCGAATCTATCTGGGCATCAGGAGACGAGTTATGAGATGTATGTGTTGGATCTGCTGGGGGGAAGCGTACCGCAAGGGCATCTACGGCGATTGGGACGACCTTGTGTGCTTCAACTGCGGACGTTACAAAATCAGCCGGCGCTTCTTGGGTGAGCACGTCGGCAAAAAATTCGATGTCGCCGCGATGCGTGAGCGCTTCCAACCTACGCACGATCGCGACCTAGTCCCGATTGTCGATAGCCACACCGCTGTATTTCAGACCAGCACGCAGCGACATCCTGCGAAATCTGATTTGCCCGGCTGGCCTGCTCTGGCGATGAGATCGCGGCGGCTGGTGGATCAGTGACGCAAGCCGAGTGCCCGACCATTTCCGCCATCCTGCCGTTCGAAGTGGCGCAACCCTGATAAGTGGGGTATTTGTGTTCGGCCCGGCATGGGGCCGGATCAAGGGGATTTCCGTGGACATCGCACAGTTAGCAAATGTCGCGTCGCTTATCGCTGGACTGGCTTCCGCAGGATTCTGGGTGATTGCAGCAGTTGTAAAAGCACCCGTGCCGCCAGAGTTCAAGGGCATGCCAGATGGTGACTACTGGAAGTGCGCCGTAATTCATGGTGGCGAGCTTTTTGGAACACTTCGCTCACAGTCAAAGTGGAACAGCAGAGCGGCATTCGCAGCGGCGGCAACGGTCCTGCTTCAGATTGCAGTTAGCATGCTCAGTAGCTGAATTCCGTCAGGCACGGCGAACTTTAAAGTGGAGCATTGCCTTGATGCTGTGGCAGTAGTCCTGAAGCCGCTCGTAGGCCTTGTACTTGGCCTGGCTTCGAGTAGCGGCCCACACCCTGACCAGATCTTCGCGAGCTTCCCGGTTCCAGTCGAGATCTTCCCAGTCATGCTTGAACGGTAGGACCAGCCACTCTTTGAGCGGCAGCGTTTCGGCCATGTCGCCATACTGCATTTCGTGGGTGGGGTGGTAGTTGCCGATGCGCTTCTTCGGGTCTTCATCCAGCGCCACGCCGATGTAATGGCCGCGATCAGCCAGGATCACACCGGGCTTTCCGTAAGCGATGACTCGGCGGCCGATTTCGGCGGGCACCTGATAGTGCTGCCGGACGTATTCGCAGTTGTGGCTCATGAACTATCTCCAGTCAGGCGCCGCCCTCCGTGACCGGTGGTGGCGAGATATGTGTTTGTGAGCTATTGCTTGATGGCCCGGCATACCGCCGGATCAAGGAGTGGTGATGAGTAACAACGCGCAAGTCGATGCGATCGAACACCTGCTGATCGCGGTGCTGAACAGCTCGATGTCCACCGGTGTGCCAAAGTCTTACCTGCTCGAAACCGCGCAGGCTTCTTTGCTCGGTAGCGATGGGCCTGGCGGACCAGAGCAAAAATCAGCTGCGGTTGAGTATTTGAAATACATCGAGTCCCGCCTGAGATAACGATCAGTCCTGAGTGATGCGGCCGGCTTCGCGCTGGCTGAACTGCTGAAGCTTCCGCGCCACAGATGGCGAGACCGTGATTTCGTGTCGCGGAGGCGTGAGAAGGGGAAGGGCGCCGCCCGGGCCAAGTCTGTGCAGGTGATGAATCATCAGCGTGATCGCCTCGCCCTGTTCCTCGATGCCGCTCCAAGCCATCAACTCAGCAAGTGCTTGGCGCGTGCCCGGCAGGCAGTGCAGCCTGATTTCCTCTTCGCCGCGCTCCTTCCTCTTCGCCGCGGCTTTCGCTGAGCGATCTGCATTGCTCTTGGCCATGGCCTACCTCTTCAATTCCGCTGGCCGGCAAGTCCAGCCAGGTCTGTCGTTTGCGTTGTTGGATGCGGAAACGTCTCACGCTGCGACCTTCACCTGATGCCAGGCGCCGGCGGCGTAGAACAGCTTCGCGGCTTGGGCTTCGTCCATTGAGATCTCGTCGGGAATGGCGATCCAGCCTGACGCGACCAGATGGGTCGGGTTCGCGCTGTTGCGCAGCTCCAGGTAGTAATGCTCGATCGCATCAGTCAGGCGCTCGACCTTGTAGATGCCCTCGGGCGAGATCTCCACCGACTTGATGTACTCCGCGCCGCACTCGTCTCGACACATGGCGGCGATGTAGATCGTCCAGCGATAGGAGAAATCGAAGATTGCGTTGGCGATCGCCAGGCTGCGGATCTGCTTGCAGCTCTTCCAGTTCGCCATGATCTGGCTGCCGCTGGGATCGATGTTCACGACCGCGATGCGGTTGGTGCGCAGCAGCGCCCGGCAACTGCGCTCAGCTCGGGCGAAACCGTTGTTGGGTTTGCGTTTCGATTTCATATCGAGTCCGCCATTTTGCGCAGCGCCTTGCGTTCGGCCGCTGATATCGGCTTCGGGCGCCGCTTGAGCACCGTTTCAGGGTCTACCCAGTCCCGCCGTGCAGGCCTAGGCTTTATCCGGGTTGCCGGCAGCTCTTTGAAGGTGCTGCCGGGTCGCGCCCAGAAGTCGGCCATCGCAGCCGCGATTCGATCCGACTCAGTCTGCTTTTCACGAACTGCGTTTAGGTTGAGGCTGATCATGCTCAGGCTCCTAATCGATGGGCTTGTGCCCGCGCTTTGTCCGCTACTTCGTCAACCATCCGGCCAAGCTCCAGATTGAACTGGACCAGCTCTTGATGAAGCATCGCGATGTACTCGTCATCGCGCTTGATGGTCTCGATGTACAGGCGGCAGTCTTCATCTTGTCGCGGATCGAACGACAGGAAATCCCACCATTCCCGGCCCGTGACGAACATGCAGCCCTGAACCTGCGGCATGTGTTCGTCGGGCATTCCTTCGAGCCAGGTACGGACGTGGACGGCTTCATTGAATGGACACTTCGACTCAATGCCGCCGTCCTCGCCAATCAAGCCGTCCGGCGAGCAGCCCAACCAGTCGTATTTTGGATGAACCAAGAAGCCCGACTTGATGACGGTATTGCCGGTCAGAATTTCGTAAAAGTCGTGACTCGACTGCTCGACCTCCGTACCCCACGCCATCGACTTGCTGCTGACCGAATGTTTCGATCTGTTCGCCAGACGTTCAAAAGCCAGTTCGCGCATGTAAGTGGTGCGGGCCGCGAGCGGCTTGCGCTTCCCTTGCTTGTCACGATCACCCCAAGCAATCACATCCTTGAACCTGCTTGCCGTTAGGCGCCCGCTGCGGTCCTGATGCCACTGCTCGGTGCGTTGAAGGTCTACTGAGGCGTTCATTGCTCGCCGCCTTGCACATCGTCGTTCGCACTGCCGTTTGAGCTTTCATTGAGGGTTGTGAACTCTGCCTCAATTGTCTGTGCAATCGACTTCAGCTCACCGTGACGTGTCACGCCAATAGCGCCGCGCTGCTGCGGCTTCAACGCCTTCCAGGCCTTTTCGTAGCCATCAATTCCTTGTTCTTGAGCGATCTTTTTCAGCTGCTCGAATAGGTCACTTGTTGCGTCAGTGGTGTCGCCCTGAGGAACCGACGCAGCTCCCACATCTGCTGGTTTTTCGTTGGTAGATCGTGGGGTAACATCCGTTTCCGGAAGCGCGTAGCCGTCGTCCAGCTCGTCACGGGTGTACACGCCCAGAATCACGTCGGGGCAATACAGACGAGCCCATTTTTTGAGCGCCAGATACGCGATCTGCTGCTTCGGATCGTCCGCCCATAGCGTAGAGTTCCGGGTTCGCGCCTGAGTCATCAAGGTGGTCAGTTCGCGGGGAGCGTCTTCGCCAACGAACGTCGCCCAAACGCGGACGCCGAGTCCCTTCTCGTCGTTGATATTCCAGTTTGGGACTCGGTATTTCTTCGGCTGCCCGTGATCATCCGTTTGCTTTTTGCTTTCGATTTCGCGGAAGTTGCCAATGATCTTGTCCCAGTCGCCGAACCACTCGTAATGGATTCGATCAAGGGTCGGCGCTCGCGTGGTAATCACCGCGTTGACGAGCTGTGCTTCATAGCTGAGCTGGCCGCCGTTGACGATGAATGTCTTCTGCGCCACCTGGAAGGGATTCATGCCCCATTGCATGGACTGCATGATCACTGCCATGCAGTCGGCAGTGTTGCCGTGGAAATGCTTTGGCAGGGTGGTTTTGCCGCCTGCCATGATGCCGGCGAGTTCAGTCATCGACTGCATGCTGTCGCGATTGAGGATCAGGCCCGTCGGGCTTGTGTCCATTGGTACGGTAGCAATCTGGGTTTGAGCGTTCATTCCTAACTCCATAGCCGACGACTTTGGCCGGCCTCCGGGGTGATTTCAGGGTTTGTTAGAACGACAGGGCGCGCAGCCAGGCCGATGCCTCGTCATTGGTGACGCAGAAGGCCATGGCCACGACCTCGACCACTTCGTTGGCGCTCGGCATGTTCGAGTCAGCGACTTCGTCAGCCACTGGAACCGGATCAACTCCCACTGCATCTGCTGGCGCTGTGTCGGTAACGGCTGGTGTCGTGATGACGCCAGCAACCGCAGCGGGTGCTGCAGCCAGTGCGCGCAGGCGAGCCAACTCTTCTTGGTCGCGCTGATACTGCCCATCGCGTTCGCGCTGCTGGCGCTGCTGTTCTTCTTGCTGCTCACGTTGCTGGCGTTGTTGCGCTTCCATATCGCGGCGCTGCTGGTCGAGTTCATCTTGCTGCTGCTTCAAGCGCAGGCGATCTTCCTCGGCGCGCTGCTTGCGCAACTCCTCTGCTTCAGCATCGGCGATGCGTTGCTTCTCACGCAGTTCGTCCAGCTCTTTTTGTTGGGCCAGTAGCTTGGCTGCCGCCTCTTCGCGGTCAACAGCAGCCCGGTGCAGCGCTTCAAGCTGATCAATAGCGTTGTCGCGGGCGATGGTGGCTTCAGCTTCAAACTCGGCGTATTCGTCTGGCAGGATTACCGACTCTTTGACGCTTTGAAGCACGGCTGCAACATCGGCAGCACTGCGGCTTGCGTACGCTGCTGCTACAGAGCTGAATCGGGTAATTTTTTTCCGGATGGCCTCGACACGCTCAGCCTCGACACGCTCGCGTTCGGCCTTGGCGTCTGCGGCGCGCTTTTCTTCGGCCTTGATTGCCTCGTCTACAGGCGCTTCGATCGCCAGCACGCGCTCCTTCAGTGCTTCACCAAATTCCTTCACTTGGTTGACGCGAGCCTGGGCGTCTTTAACCGCCTGCTGATAGGGAACCAGCGCCGTTTTCGTGGTATTGGCCAAGGCGTAGCGGACGTCGCGAATATCCACGCGAACTTCCTTCGCATTCGCCAAGCCCTCACTGGTAGAGCAGTCGACAACGAGGTTCGCGTAGGTCGTTTCCAATCGGACGATTTGTTCTTCATGCGGCCGATATTCGGCGATATCGGTGACAGCTACTTTGGGCGTTACAGCGGTCATTTCGATGGACTCTTGCAAAGGGGCTTGTTGGGCTTTTGCAGACATGACGGTTCCTTGCCGCGCCGAGCGCAGCTTGTGGTGGGCTTGTTTATTGAGTGATGCGGTCGGCGAGAGCGCTGAGCAGCATCAGGAAGGTGTAGATCGAAAGGACTCGAAACGAGCCACGCCGAATCAGGATGCGGCGTGCACGCTGAAGGCTGGTCATCGGAACACGTTGTAGGTGGTGGAGCGCGGCACCTGGCAAGTGCCCGAGCCGTCTTTCACGATGCCGTAGGCGCCTGCACCGACAACCAGAAGCACAACCAGAATCCAGTAGACGAGGTTCATGGCCGAGCCCTCACAGCGATGCGTCCGCCTTTCATGGTCACCGACAGGCGCTGCGGGAGATTGTCGACCAAATCCTCGCGCTTGCGGCCGATCACTTCATTGAAGGGCAGGCCGAAGCCGAGAATCGCAATGCGACGCTCGATATCCTCGAGCTGTTCATCGGCCAGCGTTTTCACCAGAGGCGTTGTCATGCTGCAGCTCCTTGCGAGACGGAGGCGTTGTAGGTGGCGTAAATCTGGTCGATGCGTGCGCGGAAGTGACGGTGTTCGGCATCGTCAATGGCACGAAGCATGAAGGCCAGGGTGATGCAGGATGTCGCGGCGGCGCTGGCGTTGGGCTTGCCGAGGTCGCGGATCATGTTGCTGATCTCGCCTTCGATCCAGGTCACCGCCGTTTGATGGTCACGTTGCTGGATGTTCATTTGAGCCCCCAGAATTCGCCGTAGGCGACCACCGCTGCCTCAAGTCGCTTCGCCCGCGCCTTGCGGTCGACCAGATCTTGAGCTGCCATCAGCGCCTGACGCTCTGTGCGTTCTTGCGCCGCTGCTTCGTAGTCGTGAAAGTCTTCAACCTTCGGCGCTTTGGGGCGTCCCCATTCATCAAAGCGCCGATCCCACTCTCGGGCCTGCGCACTGTCTGCATAGCTGGTTGCCATGGTCGCCTCCGTGATGGCGGGTATTGATCCAACAAAACTCGGATGCACTCATCCGCTCCGCTGGTTGCCGTTGGGCGCGGAGGGGAGTACATGTGGGTCGACTCGAAAAGGAACGTGTAGAATCGTCGCGCCATCATTTTGGGAGCGATTGAATGCATAATTTAATGCCGGGCCAAGTAGTGCGCCTAAAGAGCGGAGGCCCGAGAATGACAATTGAACAAATTGGGGACTTTTCCGCAGGAGGCTTTGGCAACGGACCTAAAAACGGAGCCAAGTGCAGTTGGTTTGATGCATCTGGTAAGCGTCATATCGAGAATTTTTCGATTGACTCGTTGAAAAGAGCAGACTGACCTAGTCCTCTCCATTGCAGTTTGATTATTTCTTGCGAGGGGAGAGGATCGGGCAGTTAACGACAGGCTGTCGTGGCGCTGGTTGTTCAGGCTGCGAGCTTCTGAGCCTTCTTCAGTGCTCGCTCAAAGCTCTCGAAGTAGTAGGTTTTTTCTGGCTTGAACACGCCACCCACGTACAGCATCGTTGCTGCCGGGTCGCGCTCAATCACGCGGCCACCAACGAAGCCGCGCGGCCGGCAGTCAGCGATCAGAATTCCATCCTTCGGCAGGTGCTCGCCGAAGCCAAGAACTGTAACTCCAGCCGCTTTGCATGTTTCGATGCGCTCTTTCTTAAGAGCAAGTAGTCCATCGTGTCGGGTGTAGAGCTTCATCGTCTTGCCCTCGGTTGTTTTCCCAATGCACCCGTCACCAGGTGCATCAGTGAAAAATTCCGTGTTTCTCCGCACCCGCTTACCAGGTCATTCACTCAGTTCGGTCAACACCTCGTCCGCCGTCGCAGTGGGCTGCGCGTGGGCAGGCTTTCGGGCCTGTCGGATCGCCGGTCGCCGGTAGAGGCAAGTGCGGTTTTGTTCATCGGTTTACTGACCTC
Source organism: Pseudomonas sp. H26/SER47-MNA-CIBAN-0231 (assembly GCF_040310465.1). Classification (NCBI taxonomy): domain Bacteria; kingdom Pseudomonadati; phylum Pseudomonadota; class Gammaproteobacteria; order Pseudomonadales; family Pseudomonadaceae; genus Pseudomonas; species Pseudomonas sp. H26/SER47-MNA-CIBAN-0231. Next base: position 398,238 of record NZ_JBEOPW010000002.1, read on the forward strand.
CCACCGATGGAGCCGGGAGTGACCTAACCGGACTGGCCGGGTAGTCGTTCATGGCGCTGGTTGTTAAAGAGCGGTGGGTCTGTTGAGGCCCTTCGCAGTGACTGTATGTCGCTGCGATGGGTGAAATATAGGTACTCCCATATTCTATGTCAACGGGCATTCCCATAATTTTCGATCTTCCTATATTTTCATTTGCAAAAATCCTTCGTGCTGTCCTTCTTAGGGCCTAGCTGGCTGGTAGAATCGCGCGACTTGACCATGGAGGTATGGATGCGCGGATTACTGCTGGTGGGCCTGGCTTTCGCCGTGGCGGGATGTGGAGGCAGCGATATTGATAGAGCTCGAACTGCAGTCGCTGATCGCTTGAAAGATCCTGACTCTGCAAAGTTCAAAAATGAGCGACAGGTCGCCGATGGCGGCGTTTGTGGAGAGGTGAACGGAAAAAATGGTTTTGGCGCCTATTCTGGATTCGCTCCGTTCTTTGCCATGAAAGCGCCCGGTGGTTTCGATGTGGTGATCGACTCCTCTCTATCAGATCCATTCGTCAGTAAGGTTTGCGGCTACACGATAGCCAGCCCGCAAATAGAAGATCCGGTGCAGACAAAGGAGATTCCTGGCGTCCAGTGGGCCGTCCAGGTGGCCTCTGTTAGCAGTGAGCAGACAGCAGAGAAACTAAGCCAAGAGCTTATCGCCTCTGGCTGGAAACCCTATACGACGAGGCGGGAAGGCAAGAGCCGAGTTTTCCTTGGGCCGTTCTCAACCCGGTCAGAGGCCAACGCCTCGATGGATGAGTTGGCGAGCAAAAAGGCCTTGAAAGGATTCGTGCTGCGATACAGCAAGCCGGAGGCGTCGAGCAAGTAATCGCAGTTAGAGCAAGAGCGGGCATGAAAAAGCCCGGCGCTAGGCCGGGCTTGAGTCAATGCATTGTTGCAGGTAAGCCGCGCTTGATTTCTTGAACGATTTCGGCGTTAGTTTCACGATTGCTGACTACCCTAACCCCGTTAAACTCGGTTAGTGCTTCAACAACTTCTCCGAATGCACTCTGCAATTTCGAATTGCCACCTTCAGGTGGAGCAACGATAAACAAAGTATCCTTTGCTAGGTGGTTGGCCTTGCTGAGTCTTTTTACTCTAGCCACCCACGCATCACCATGATCTAGGATTCTAGACGGCTCGCTCTGGCCCAGATAAAGGGGTTTGATTGCCTGGGCCGCATCACCGTCATCCAGCACAACAAAGGGGAAGCGTACCTCGTACTCCTTTGTCCCTAGGCGCTGTTCTTTATATCTCTGCTTCAAATTCGACACTGCGAGAAGATTACCAAGCTGTCGCTCAAGAACCCGCTCCTGATACTCCTTGTTTGCGAAGCTGTGATTGACATAGTGGTCATACAGCTCTTGAACAACCGCAGGAATGTTGTCTGTCGCGATAGATCCAGGATTGCTGAAACGCATCATCGTTTCGCGAGCATGGATGAGGTGCTTGAAGGTGCTTGCCAGTAACGACACCTCGCCACGATGCCCATAAAAAAACTCGGCAAGCCTCTTGAACTCGTCCTGAACCTCGTCGCGAGCTCTGATATACACCTTGTGGTCCAAGGTTTTGAAAAATTGAGTCACTCGCTTACGAGTTGGCTCAATTTTATAATGAAACTCGCCATTATTCGCCAACAGCACAACGCCAATGTTCACGAACTCCCCCGTTTCAGGGTAGGGGAGGAACCTCAATATCGAATAATTACAAATATGTTTCATAGCTGCCCCCAGAACTGCTCTTCCTTGAACCTTTCCAGTAGTTGAAGCCTCTGCTCGAGGGTCGGCTCGTTCTCATCGCCGTGACCCGAGTCACGCCTTATCCATTCTTCTGGCAAAAGGGATGTGATCCTACCCCAGTCAGCCATAGCAGCGTCAAGCATGGGCAAATATTCCAGACGAGCGAGCAGCTCCCCGGTCTGGGTGCTCAACTGGTCACGGAATACGTGGTACATCCTAAATTCCTCGCCTGTGAGGCTGCTATCAAAGGCTACATTGTGATCTATTACCATTAAGCCCCCGGATTGATCGAGGACTAGATTTACATTACCACCTAACGGGCCGAGGCCACGATCGCCATTTCCGATCCACCAGTCGAAGAGCAATACTCGCTTCTTTAATTCTGCAGGGATGTCGGGGACCTTAGCCCAGAGCAAGTCCGATGCGTTTTCAACCTGTAGGGAGCCGAATGCGGGGCCACCTTCAAGATCTCTAACGTTATCCATGACGCTGAAATCAATCAATTCCGGGGGAATATCGATGATTCGCCACGGGGGGATTGGCAGCCCAAGGTGTGTTCCTAACTCGGCTGCTATCGCTTCAGACATCAGTCCCGCTCCGAGAGCTCTTGATAGACCCTTGACGAAGTAGGTCTGGTCGTCATCTGCCCTAACAAGAAAAGGCTGAACCGAAATGCCTTGACTGCTTTGCCTGATGATTTCCTTTGCTGTAACACGTCCCGGCATAAGCGATCCCTGCGAAGCGAATTAAAGGTTGAATAAACGAGCTGTTGGCTTCCAGCGCGTAATCAGCGCGAGTACATCGCCCACCAGAACACATGCCCCAGAATTGAGATCTGCTGCTCCTGGATCTGCTGGAACGTGTAGTCCTCGTCCGGATGCTCGTCACGGTTGAAGCTGCGCAGGCGAATCCCGGTCGGTATGCGGTAGACCTGCTTCACACGGAGCTGGCCGTTATGGTTGATGGCGTACATCTCGCCGTCGACGATATCGCTCAGAGAGTTCTTGCCGACGTTCACGCCCACCGTGGCGCCATCGCGCAGCACGGGCACCATACTGTTGCCGCCAACTTTTACGCACTTCGCGTTGCTGAACTGAACGCCGTTGTGGCGCAGGTCCTTCTTGTTGAAGCGCAGGCGCGAGTTGGCGCTTTCCTCGATCGCAAACTTCCCAGATCCGGCCGCCAGTTCAACTTCATGAAGGAAGGGGACATAAACCTCATCGTCATCGAGCGGGGTTTCGTCATCCCAGATCTCGATGGTGCCAAGTTTTACGCCGGGCTGAATTCGCTCAGCATGATGATCGTGCACGCCCTTGAACATTTCGCCGACACCTTCAGCCAGCCACATTGGGGACACGCCACATACAGAGGCGATCTGAGCAGCGAAGGCCGTTGCCTTCGATTTCCCCCTCTCCAGATCGGAGATTGAGGTCTGCGTGAGGCCGGCGCGCTCTGCAAGTTCAGTCTGATTGAGCTTGGCGTGGCGACGGGCTGCTTTAAGTCGGTCTTTAAATTCCATCAGCGAAGTATTACGGGTGCTCCCATACCCTTGCAAATCGGTATTCCCATAACCTACCATATGGGTATTCCCGTATGGAGGGGCATCATGAACGCAATTTACAAGGGCCTCGTTGACTACTTCGGCACCCAGGAGGCCACCGCCGAAAAGCTCAAGGTTGATCAAAGCACCGTTTCCGGCTGGGTTCGGGGGAAGCACGGCATGTCTCCGGTTATTGCCAAGCGTGCGGAGGCGCTGACCGAAGGTGCTTTCAAAAAAGAAAAGCTGTGTCCGTCGTTTCCTTGGGCCGAGATGGCCGCCTAAGCGACATCCCTGTCCGCCAATCCGTTGAAGCCAGATTAGAAGAGAGCAGTCCCCATGGAAACGTCCAGTCCAAGACATAGCGCCCAAACCCGCGACCAAGTGCTGGTCGCCCACTCTCAAAACCAGATCGCACGCACCAGCTTGAGCCAGGACGATTTCGCCCAAGCCTTGAGCCGGGAGATCTGTCTGCGAGTTCCCGCCGCCAAGATCGTTCAGGCAAAGGTCCCAGACTTCAATGAGTTGGCGCGCCTGAACGATGTGGGCGAATTCGTGAAGGCGACAGGCCGCTGGTTAAAGCGCGTGCAGCGTTGGCTCTCGGGCGATCAGGAAGTGCCGTCTTGGCTGGAAGAGGCCTGGGTGAATGCACTGGAGCCTGAGTTTCGCGACAACTGTATCAATGAGTTGGCAGGCCGCCACGGCTTGACCGGCGCACGCCAGGTGCAGAGCGACCAGTGCGCCAACAAAAGCTTCGGTGCGCTGATCCGCGCTCTGGGCGATGTGATCGACACCGGCAGCGAAGTATTTGACGACCAGGTGATGTGCGAAGAGGACCTGCCGCATCTTCCAGCGTTCGCCGAGCAGTGCCGTCAGGTTGAAGCGCGGGCAGGGGAGCTTGGCCGGAAGGCCGAAGCACTGATCGCAAAACACCGACCGAATTTGAAGCTTGCCTGAATCGCAGGCACAAAAAAGCCGGGATTGCGCCCCGGCTAATTCATTAACACTTGATGAGGCCGATTATGCATAGCCAACCCATCTCAAGCAATACCCCAAACAGTGTCGCGACACGTTTTTCGAACTCTGAAAACGTGTCGCGCAGCACGATGTCTTCCCGCGAAATCGCGAATGTCACCGGCAAGCGCCACGACAACGTAAAGCGCACCATTGAGGACTTGGCCGCTAGCGGGTTGGTCCATCCTCAATCTGAGGATGAATGGTCCAGGGATAAACTTGGTCGCGCGCGCGCCACCCGTATCTACAACATCTGCGAGCGTGACAGCTACGTAATCGTCGCTCAGCTCTCGCCGGAGTTCACATCGAAGCTTGTGGATCGCTGGCAAGAGCTCGAGCGTGTTGTCTCAGCACAAGCCGTTCTTCCCGCCAACAACTCAAAGATTGTCGGTGAGCTCGCCATTCTGGAGTGCTTCGACCGTCTCCTGAAACCGGCACCGTCAAGCAAGATGATGATGCTGGCAAAGATCGCTGCCAACAATGGACTAGATGCCAAGTTCCTGCCTGGCTACGCCGTCGATGCTGCGCCCGATGCAACTGGCGGCACATCCATGCCGACCAAGGCCGTTACTGCTCTCATCAAAGACTTCGACCTGCGCACGTCCGCACCAGCCTTTAACAAACTGCTAGCAGCCCATGGCTTCCTAAAGCAGCTTCAGCGCAAGAACTCAAAGCAGGAAATGGTCGACTTCTGGTCGGTGACTGAGAAGGGGTTGGCCTACGGCAAGAACCTCACCAGTCCTCAATGCCCCCGCGAAACACAGCCTCACTGGTACGTGGATCGTTTCCCTGAGTTGGGCAAATTGGTCGGGAAGGCCTGATATGCAATTCACCGTCACGATCAATCAGGTGAAGGCATTGGAGTGGGGGCTGAATTCTCAGCAGGCCCTTCTGTTCGCCTTCGTCTACGGCTGCCCGAGCTGGACTAAGCCAATCAAGACTGACGACGGGATCTTCTTCGCGCTGAGCAAGGCAAAAATCACCGAGGAGCTGCCGCTGCTCACTGACAAGCCAGACACTGCTTACCGCATGCTGAAGGCCCTGGAAGAGGCGGGTTTGATTGAGCTGTCCAGCACGTCGAACATCACGCTGTTCCGCCTGACCGAGAAGGCGATCGAGTGGAACCAGAAACTGGATGGGTCGGAAAAATATCCGACCCCACCGAAGAACGAAGGTCGGAAAAAAATCCGATCTACCTCGGAAAAAAATCCGATCATGGTCGGAGAAAAATCCGAGCAAGGGTCGGAAAAATCTCCGACAAATCAGGATACCAATCATCAGGGTACCAATCAGGATACCAGTCAGGACTTGCAAGGCAGCCCGGACAAGCCGGCCCGCAATCTGGTTCTTGTGGTTGATCGCATCGATACACCACGGGTTGAGATTCCCGCCGACATGCCAGGCCCCAAAGACCAGTCCTGCAAAACCTTCAAGGTCTGGGCGAACTACGCCATGGCCTACCGCAAGCGCTACAGCACCTGGCCGGTATGGAACGCCAAGGTCGGTGGCCAGCTCGGTCAATTGGTCGACCGCCTCGGCGCCGATGTCGCCCATCACGTCGCAGCTCACTTCCTGAAAACCAGCGATGCCGCCGTTCTGCGCAAATGCCACAGCCTCAACGAGCTGCTGGCCAATGCCGAGAGCTACCACACCCAGTGGGTGACCGGGCAGCGCATCAACGGAACAACCGCGCGCCAGATGGAACGCACCGAGGCGAACGTCTCCGCCGCCGAGCAGGCCGCGCAAATGGTCTTGGCCAAGCGCCAAGCAGGGGAGCGCAATGAATACCTTTGAAATGAACGACCAGCAGGTTGCGGGGCTCGCTGCTGCGATCTGCGCCACCGCCGAGGCCATGGGTCAGGAAATGAACCCAGGCACAGCGGCGATCATGGCCGAAGACCTCTGTGCTTACCCGGTACCGGTCGTGAAAGCCGCGTTGAAGGCCTGCCGCTTTGAAGTGAGAGGCAAGTTGGCAATGGCTGACATTCTCCAGCGAGTTCAGATCGCCGACGGGCGCCCGGGCAAGGACGAGGCCTGGGCGATCGCGATGACCACCAACGATGAATTCGAAACCGTGGTGCTGACCGACGAGATCCAGCTCGCACTTGCAGCGGCGAAACCTGTCCTCGACGCCGGCGACAAGGTCGGCGCGCGCATGGCGTTCAACAGTGCTTACGAGCGGCTGGTGGGGCAGGCCCGGGAGGACAGCAAGGAAGTGAACTGGCATGTGTCGGTCGGCTTCGACGCCAACCGCCGCACACAGGCGATCACCAAGGCCGTGCAGATGCAGCGAATCCCTCAGGAGCGCGCTCAGCAGTACCTGGCCGACTTGAGTGTCGTGCCGGTCACTGAAGACGGTCGGGCCGTCGTAGCGCTGCTCACCGGTGAGGTTGCGCGGCCTTCGCCAAAGCTGCGCGAGAGGCTCGCCGCAGTGAAGGATTCGATGCTCGCCATGCGCCAAGCATCAGCCGAAGAAAAAACAGAAATGCGAATTCAGGCAGCCAATGAGCTGGCGGATCGCCGGGCGCTGCTCATTCAGCAGGCCGAACAATTGGAAGCAAGGAGTGCGGCTCAATGAGCATCGATAAACAAAAGCTCCAGCAGCTGCTGTGGGCCGAGGCGGCGTCATTCCGTGCCGACTGCGCAGACTGGAAGCGCAACACCGAGGCGCTGCAGGAATTCCTCGGGGAGAAGACCGTGGAGGAGGTGGCGCTGGAGCTGCTGGCCGAGAACAACCGGCTTGGGCAAATCGAGTACGCATTTTCGGAGTGGATCGAGAAAACCGATTGGGTGCAGTCCACCGTGCAAGCGTCCGAACTTGGCCGCCATCGCGCGGATGTGCTGCGCACACGGATCGACCAGTTCAAGGCCGAGAACGAGGCACTGCGCAAAGCGATCGCCGACGTCGACGGCGCGCTGGAGCGTGAATACTGGAGCGAGTACGCCGGGCTTGAAGAGACCCGCTCCATCCTTGACGCCGCCATTGGCAAGGCGGCTCAGGCATGACTGACAAGATCAGCGTTAACTGCCAGGCCAAGCTCTCCGAAGCCATCACACGGCTCAGCGCCATGTTCCGCGACAAGAAGTTCGTCGTGGTATCCCTGCGCCCGGGCAAGGACCGCACGCTAGACCAGAACCGACTGTGGTTCGCAATGTACAAGCGCATCGCTGAGATGACCCATATCGGCGATGAGGCTGAAGCCCGGCGCTATTGCAAGCTGCACATCGGCGTGCAGATCCTGCTGAACGAGGATGCCGGGTTTCAGGCTGAGTGGTACCGGGTGATGCGGCACCTCCCGTACGAAACCAAGCTCGACATCATGGGCGAGTGCCATTTGTTCGGTCCGGACGGTTTCCCGGTGACCAGTCTGTTCAATCGCTCCCAGGGCATTGCCTACACCGATCGCATTGTCGCGCGCTTCGCACCGCAGGGCGTGTACTTCGATGATTTGCTGAGCCAGGAGGCCGCATGACGATTGAACGGAAGCTGCCCAAACCGAAGAAGTGCCGAGTCGCTACTTGCAGGGCCTCATTCGTCCCGTCGCGGATGGGGCAGGCGGTTTGCAGTCCGGCCTGCGCGGCCATTGATGCACCGCGCCACATGGAGAAAGCACGGAAGGCCATCGCCCAGCGCGACCGCCGTGAGATCCAGGTGCGCAAGGAAAAGCTGAAGAGCAGGGCGGATCACGCCAAGGAGGCTCAGGCAGTCATCAACCGTTACGTGCGGCTGCGTGATGCTCATCTGGGCTGCATCAGCTGCGACAAGCCGGCGAGCTGGGGCGGCCAATGGCACTGCTCGCACTTCCGCAGCGTGGGCGCCGCTGCGCACCTGCGATTCAACCTCTGGAACATGAACAAGTCCTGCTCCCAGTGCAATGCGCATCTGAGCGGAAACATCATGGTTTACCGCCCTCGCTTGGTCGAGAAGATCGGCGCGGAAAAGGTGGAATGGCTGGAGCGCAATCAGGATCTGGTTCGGCATGAAATACCGTATTTGAAGCGCCTGAAGGCTGTCTTCACAAAGAAAGTGAAACGCCTTGAAAAGCGTTACGAGGAGGTCTTGTCATGTGTAGCGATGTGATTCTTCTGCGCAAATTCATCGAAGTCCGTTCTGGGAGCCGTCGATCTATCGGGGTCTTTCAGTGCCGCGACTGCCTTGGTGAGTTTGAGTCGCGTACGGAGCGGGCAAAGGTAATGACGGGGCTTTGCGTCCCCTGCGCCAACAAGCGTGGCGCCCAGAAGCGCTCTACGCACGGGCTCAACAACAGAAACAGCCGGCTCCACGTAACGTGGGCGAACATGAAGCGCCGCTGCCTGAATCCGCGCGGTGCCGAAATTCAGAAATACCAAGGCGTAACACTTTGCGAAGAATGGAAGAGCTTCAAGCCCTTCATGGAGTGGTCTCTCGCCAACGGGTACACCGATCAGCTGACGCTTGACCGGATTGAATCCTCGAAAGGCTATGAGCCAGGTAATTGCCGTTACGCCGATTACAACGTGCAGGCGGCCAACCGCAAAAAGACGGACAAGAACACGAGCGGTCACGTCGGGGTTTCTTGGGACCGTGGCAGATGGTGCGCGAAGGTTCAGTGGCAGAAGAAGCAGATACACCTCGGCCGGTTCAAGGACCTCAACGACGCAGTGAAGGCGCGCAACGATTACTTGGCGGCGCACGACCTGCCGCACTTGAGGGCATAGCAATGGAAGAAATCAAAACCATCAAGGCCGAATACCGGGCCAAGACCCGCGAACTGAAGAGGGCAGCAGCATGACGCAAGTTGCGCAAATTACCGGCGGCGCCAGCAGACCCTCGAAGGGCTGGCTCAAGCCGATGTTTCCCATAACCGGCAAAGCACATTACTTCAACCAAGAGAGGGCGTACGCAGCCGTCACCGCTCATGGTCGCGCTTATTTCTGGCGGTCGCTCTGCGGGATCGACACTGTGAGCACGGACAAGATGCCAATGTTCGAACCAGGTAACTGGGATCGCTGCAAAAAGTGCGGACATAAACTGGCTCGGAGGGCCGCAGCATGACCTATCGCAACGTGATTTCCGCCGTGGTCCGGGCGCTGGCCGCTGAGACAATCAGCTCTGCTGGGGGCTGCGACTTTGAGCCCAAGGTGCAGTGCGCCAAGCAGAAGGGGGAGATCGTAGGCAAAGAGGCGGCTCTGCTCCAAGATTGTTGGGTGTTCGGACGCCTGCACAAGGCGCTCACGCCGGTGCACTGGCGCGCACTGGTAGCGAAGTATTCAACGCACGAAGAGCGAAAGCACAACGCGATACTCGAGCTGCTGGGTTCCGTGAAGTCACCGGCGCCGCAACGGTTCCGTGAGTGCGCAGTGCTGACCTGGGCAATTCCGCAGGTTGGTGGCACAGAGGGAAAACGCTCCTCCGCGGTGTTGCCTGCGGCCTGGTACGACATAACCAACTGGGACAACGACGGCAAGCCTGAGTCGACTCGGTATCGGTGGCGATCATCGATTCGAAAATCGCTCGATGATCAGGTCAACGAAGCACTGACAGCAGCGCAGGAGCTGCTCGATGCGGAGGGTTTGATCGAAAGTTGCGCGGCGTAGCAAAAAGCCATTGCAATGAGTGAGAAAGTGAGAGAGTATTTATCCATCCTGTCGATCTTGCGCGTAACGGATTGATGCATAAGTTAAACGGAGGCGCCGGTTCAACTCCGGAAGTATTGGTAACTAGCACCCTGGCGTTGTTAAGTTTGGCCGCGATCAAATCAGAAGCCATTAATAATGTAATGCCGACCAAGGCGGTTTTGTCCTTGAAGGGGGTTAGCTCTATGGTTAAATCGTTCGGGATAGCAGTTGTAGATACCGTTCACGCCGTAGGGTGCAGTTGCTTGGCAAGCGGTCTTGCCGCCGGTTTCATTTGAGCTTTTCGCTCACCAAAAACCCCGCTACCGAGCGGGGTTTTTTTATGCCTCGAATTCACCTGTAGCCAAGACAGCCTTCGGGAAGGCCTAAATACCCCCTTCTAGCTTTAGTCGCTCTATAGCGCGAGTGCATCCGTATTCTGAAGACTTTTTGAGATATCTCATTTGTTCTTGCTTAAGATTCTGCTTCCACATTTGAGTTGAGAGGCTCATGTAGAGATCCGCGCGAACTGCTTTTTCATCGAGTGAATCGATTGCATTTTCACGGTTGGAGGCGTGCTTACTGTCGCATTTCGGCAAAAGCACTGGCTGCGGATAGTACTTACTGTACGGGCTTGTAGGTTCAGGCAAGGCATCAACCAGCGATCGAAACTCGACGGTTTTTACATCGTCGAAGCAGTAGCTGATCATCTGTAGACCAGCCGGAGCGAATCCCTTTGTCAGGCTTGATTTCAACAAAGAGCAAACCTGATCTACCACATGCTCTCTGGGATCGAATTCTATTGCAAGCCAAGCAAGTCGGTATTGTGCGGCGGGATTACCTTCATCAGATGAGCGTCTGAGTAACGGGGTTGCCTCGACCAGCAGTGAGCTTATTTTGTTTTTTAGTGCTTCTTTTTTCCCATCTGGGATTTTTTCGTTCTTGAGTAGCTGATGCTGAAGACTGAATAGCTCGTTGTTTAAGTCGTCAATCTCATCCAGGTAAGGCAATGCCTTGAAGTAAAGCGCTTCAGCTCCGGGTGAAACGCCAAGTGGCACCGCGTTTGCTGGACCGGTGAGGCAAGCCAATAAGGCTAGCGAAAGATGTCCGAGATTGCTTTTGGCCACTCCGCCATCCTCGTAATGATTTGCTGTGATAGAGATTATTCAACGCCCAGTATGCCCGCTGACGCGCTACCTTTTCCATATTCAAAGCCTCTGCATTCGCAGGGGTTTTTTCGTTTCCGGCTCCCCACACCCATTGCTCCGAGCTGGGAGTGCAGTTGGAGCTGACTTATTTGTACAGGTCGTACGTCGGCCACCTTTCTCTATGGAGTGGCGATGGATCCTAACGACCTGGGGCCTGGCACGTTCGCGTGGCTCGGCGGTACCGGCACTGTTTTGCTCGGCGGCCTGTTATGGCTGAGGAAGTTCCTCTCCAAGGATGCGACTGACCGGGCGATGGATAACGCCGATATCGGCACCGTCCGCCGGCTGAATGAGCTGCTCGATACCGAGCGTGCCCGCGCCAACGCCGCCGAAGCCCGCGCCGACCAGTTCGCCAAGGAGCGCAACGAGCTTGCCGCTACCGTCGGCCGCATGGAGGGCAGGGTAGAGCTTTTGGCCGGCCAGATTGCGACCCTCACTGAAAGGGTGACCACGCAGAGCGCAGAGATTGCGCGTCTGCGGGCACAGCTCGGAGGTATCAACTGATGGACAGATGCGCAATCAACTTTATCGCCCGCCACTGGTGGAGACGCGCCGAGGTGTGGGTGATCGCGCTGTTACTAGTCGCCGGTGGATCGATCCTTGGCTACCAGGCCGGCGTCTGGTCCGCCAGCAGTGAGCACACAAAGCAGCTCACCGAAGTGCGCCGCGCTTATGACGCTGCACTGGGTAAGCGCGACGTCCGGCTGAATAGCCTCGCCGAGAAGACACAAGACGCCGCAGTGAAGGTGCAAGAGGCCTCGCATTCAGTCGTCCAAGCCGCTGACACCGCAAGCAAGGCAGCGAAGAAGGTCAACGAAGCTGTAGAGCGGCAGGCCCCATGAGCGCCCTGCTGAAGATTGTCCCGGCGTGGGTGTGGGTGGTGCTGGCAGCGCTGGCAGCCGTTGGTTATCTGGCGCAGCGACTGGATAGCGTGAAGGACGATCGATCAGCCATCACCGCCGAGCGCGACACTGCCAACGCCCGGGTGGATTCGCTCACCAACACGCTCCGCATTCAGCGCGAGATCACCAATGACATCAACCGAGTCTCCGACGATGCGAAAGCCAAGACTGAGCATGTATCGGCTGCCGTTGTTGTTGCTGATAACCGGGCTCGCAGCCTGCAGCAGCAAATCACCGACCTCCTCGCCAAGCGAAAGTCTTGTGCTGCAGAGGTTGCCAGCGGAAGCCAGGCAAGAGCCGACCTTACCGTTCTGCTCGCCGACCTGCGTAGAAGCGCTGACGAGGAAGCGGGAAGGCTGGCAGAAGCGCTTGATCGAAGCCGAATAGCCGGCTTTGCGTGTGAAGCTGCATACGCTGCTGCACAGAAGAGCAAGTAGGTCCCGCCCCCTTCTCATGAAAGTAGTCAGTTAGAGTGCTACTCGAACCGAGCCTTCTTGATATCGCCATGCTTGTTCTGAAGATAGATGGAATAAGGCAATAAGACTGTGTCTGTGACAGCTGAGAATCCCATGTCGAGAACAATCAGTGCGGGAGCAGGGTATCCATCGAAGCCAGTGCTTCGCCGTTGTTCCGCGTCTAGGGTGCAGTAATCAAACACTGTACCGCTGTAGATTCGCGGAACCGAGTCACAACGGGAATGCCAGCGGGCCAGCTTATTACTAGCCACTGCATCGTCCCGGAATGTCGTATTGATCGTTCCACATCCCGATGCGGAAGCAGCTGAAAGTAGCAACAGAATCCATCTGAATTTCACTGAGTCGACTCCTTTGTAAGGATTTGGATTGTAGTCGAGTTGGTGAAGTCACGGAGTCATATTCGAAAAGTCGCGACATGTTTCGCGAGAGTGCAAATTGTGTCGCGACACTATCGGTTGGCGGTGTCAGACCCCGGCCCGACGCATCCCTTCGGCCACATCTTTCAGATGACTGATCAGTAGCTCTACCTGTTCCGATGTAGTTGCGAACGAGTAATCGCCGTGAGTCGCGCGCAGTACGTCGTGATGATCAACCCATAACAGCGAATTCGAGACGTAGCCCGTGTATTCCCGAGCGTCCATTGACTGCATGGTCGGGATGTCCACGACGTCGACACCTATGTCGATAGTGATTGTGTGTTTCATGTCAGCTCCTTGCGTTAGTTGAGCGCCATTCATAACCGTCGACTACCCGCGATATCAACCCCAGAGAATTTTCATGACAACCAAGCAACCCGACTGGGAGGTGATCGAACGAGCCTGCCCAGCCGAGTTTGCAAGCATCAGGGTTTACTGAGCAGGCAAGCAACAATACCGGGCTCTACGCATTCCGGAGCGATCATGAAAATGATGACTGCTACTGCAAGCATTAAGTAAATCGTGTTTTTCATCCTTCGAGCCTCGTTGGTTTAAGAGTGCTCATTAGGCCCGGCCGGCTCGCACATAGGCGGGCAATCTGCCCCCCTTTTGGGGGCGAACTCTGAATTGAGAAGGTTCTTCTGGTATGAGTCGGCCGCTTCCTCCCGCGTCACTGCTCGAGCTGTCAGAGCTATCCGACGTTGGTATCCGCCTGACCCCGGCGCCCGAGGTATGGGAGTGGCTCCAAGCCGAGATCCTCGCCGACACAGGCAGCATCCACAACGAAGAGCATGCCCATCTAATCGATGCGGACATTCGTGTGATGTGGGCGTCTGCCGCTTTCACGAAGAAAGGTCGCACGGTCGTTGGCCAGGCGGAGCAAGTCGCGTTCCGCGCGGGTGGTTGGCAGAAGGCTCGGATGGAACAGCAGATGCTGGATTGGTTCGGCGACGTGCCGGCCTACATCATCACGCTGGCTGCCGACTACTGCGCCCAATGCTCCGACGCTGACTTCTGCGCACTGGTCGAGCATGAGCTGTACCACATCGCTCAAGCGACCGATCAGTACGGCGCACCCAAGTTCACCCAAGAAGGATTGCCCAAGCTTGAGATGCGCGGACACGACGTTGAAGAGTTCGTCGGTGTGGTGCGTCGGTACGGGGCAAGCGCTCAAGTGCAAGAGCTGGTGGACGCTGCAAACAGTCCTGCCGAGGTAGGGAAAATGAACATATCGAGGGCCTGCGGAACCTGTCTGCTCAAGTCGGCCTGAACTTCTGACAGGTTTTGACGGATGACAACCATATGGCAGCACTACGAAGCGAGGTCAAAGCCTTCATCGTTCAGGCTCTAGCCTGCTTTGATACGCCATCCCAGGTAGTCGAGTCGGTCAAGAAAGAGTTCGGCATCGAGCTCAGTCGGCAGCAGTGTGAATCACACGACCCAACAAAGTTCGCTGGCCGAGGGCTTGGGGCGAAGTGGGTCGAGTTGTTCCACGCAGCCCGCAAGAGATTCCGCGAAGAGACCACAGACATTCCGATCGCGAACCGAGCGTATCGACTTCGCACCTTGGGACGCATGGCCGAGAAGGCCGAGAACATGAAGAACATGGCGCTGACTGCCCAGTTGCTGGAGCAGGCAGCCAAAGAAGTGGGCGACGTCTACGTGAATCGTCGCCTCGAACTTGAAAAACCTCTGGGCTCCCAAGCGGACCAGCAGCACGCCGTTGCTGAGTACACCCTGGAGCCTGATGAGAATGTCCCCGCTACCCCGTACCTTTGACCCGCCGGTAAAGCTGACGCCCAAGCAGGCGAACATTTACTGCTGGGGGTTCCAGCCAGAGGCCCGCTTCCGTGATGCGGTGTGCGGCCGGCGGTTCGGCAAGACGTTCTTGGGCAAAGCTGAGATGCGCCGAGCTGCTCGACTGGCTGCTGAGTGGGGCGTGAGCGTCGAGGACGAGATCTGGTACGGCGCGCCGACGTTCAAGCAGGCCAAACGCGTGTTCTGGCGCCGGCTGAAGCAGGCCATCCCGGAAGCATGGCGTGCGCACCGCCCGAACGAAACGGAATGCTCGATCACACTCAAGTCTGGCCACGTCATGCGCGTGGTAGGGCTCGATAACTACGACAACTTGCGCGGCTCCGGTCTGTTCTTCGTCCTGGTGGATGAATGGGCTGACTGTCCATGGGAGGCGTGGGAAGAAGTTTTGCGGCCGATGCTCTCGACCTGCCAATACTCGATACCGGGCATTGGAATGCGTAAGGGAGGTCACGCGCTGCGCATCGGTACGCCCAAGGGATTCAATCACTGCTACGACACGTTTCAAGACGGCCGGCCTGGGCATGAGCCCGACCACAAGAGCTGGCTCTACACCTCGCTTGATGGCGGCAACGTGCCGGCTGAAGAGTTGGAAGCGGCCCGTCGCAAGATGGACCCTCGAACCTTTCGACAGGAATACGAGGCCAGCTTTGAGAATTACGCGGGTGTTGTCTATTACACGTTCAATCGTGAGGCAAATCGAACCAGCGAAACGATCAAGCGCGGAGAGGCCTTGCACATCGGCATGGACTTCAACGTCATGAAGATGGCGGCAGTCGTGCACGTTATTCGCGATGACCTACCACTGGCGCTCAGCGAGTTTTCAGATGTGCGGGACACGCCTGAGATGATCGAGAAGATCAAGCTCCGCTTTCCTGACCACAGCATTGCGATCTACCCGGACGCCAGCGGCCAGAACACAAGCAGCAAGAGCGCAAGCGAATCTGACCTGTCATTGCTGAAAAAGGCTGGATTTACCGTAGTGGTGGATTCGACCAACCCCGCTGTGAAGGACCGGGTCAACGCCATGTGCGCGATGTTCGCCAATACCTACGGCGAGCATCGATATCTGGTCAACGTCGACCAGTGTCCGAAATACACGCAGTGCCTGGAGCGCCAGATTTACACGGACAAGGGCGAGCCCGATAAGAAGGCCGGCTACGACCACCTGGTGGATGCCCCTGGCTACTTCATTGCCAAGCGGTACCCGATCAAAACACGCACAGGCGGAACACGCCGAATTGGAGGCTTGGCCTGATGCCAGTGCAATCGACAAACCCCGACTACGACGCGCACATCGCCGAATGGGAAATGATGGACGACGCGCTCGAGGGTGAGTGCGCCGTGAAGCGTAACGAGCGCAACCTGCCCAAGCCGAGTGGCATGGTCGAAGCTGAGAAGCTCGACAGTGCGGGCAACAAGTACCTCTACGAGAACTACACGAACCGGGCTCAGTACGAGCATTGGGTGCGCGACTCGCTGCGATCGATGATGGGGCTGGTTTCCCGGCTGGTTCCGGAGATTGAGCTGCCCGCCGGCCTGAAGGGGATCGAGGACAATGCCACCTCTGACGGCTTCGGCCTGAAGCAGTTGTTCTTCCGCATGGTGCGACAGGCTATCTCACACGGCCGCGTCCCCCTGGTGGTGAACATCGATGAGCGCGGCGAACCGTACTTCTCGACATACGCCACTCGAAACGCCATCAACTGGGACACCGCTGATCAAGGAGGTCGTCAAGACCTGGTCCTTTCGGTGTTCCGGGAATTCCGCAAGAAGGGCGGCGATCGCTACAGCCACGACTGCGACACGGTGTTCCGTGAGTTCTTCATGCAAGGCGAGACCTGTTACACCGCTGTGCGGAACGAAGGTGGCCAGATCGTCGAGGAGGAGAAACCCCTAGGCACCACTGGCACCGACAACCGACTGGTCAAAGGCCTGTCCTACCTACCGGTGATCTACTGCGGCTCGACCGACAACTCGCCGGAAGTGGATGAGGTTCCGCTGCTTACAATGGCGCGCGCCGCTTTGAAGTCCTACCAACTGAGCGCTGACTATTTTACTGCGCTACAACAGACCAGCCACCCGCAACCTTGGGTATCTGGCCTTGATGACTCGGTGGAGCTGAGCGTGACCGGGCCATCTGCTGCTTGGGATCTGGGCCCGAATGGCGAGTGCGGTTACCTGGAGTTCCAAGGTGCCGGCATTGAAGCAGTCCGCAAGGCCATGGACGACCAGAAAAACGCCGCGCTTGAAGCCGGCGCCAAGGTCATGGACGTGGGCGGCACCGAGTCGGGCGAGGCGCGTAGAACACGCCAGAATGACCAGCACGCCACGCTACACAGCATCGTCATCACGGTGGCAGAAGCAGTAGAGCAGGGCCTGCGGTACGCAGCTGAGTGGAAGGGCTACGACCCCAAGCAAGTCAAGTTCAAGGTGACCCCTGAGTTCGTGACGCCTGAGGTAAACGCCCAGGTTCTTGCGGAACTGCTCAAGGGCGTGATGGCTGGCACGATCAGCGCCGACACCTACTGGCAGTACCTCACCACCGCCAATCTGCCAGATCGCCCATACGAAGACGAAGCCGACCTGATCAGCGATGAGCGCGAGTCGGCCGGCCTCAACCTGGATAAAGACGATGCCATCGAAAAACCTGGCGCAGGCGGATAGCCAACTGCTGGAACAGACGACGCGCCACTCGGTAATGCTGGAGCGGCTTAAGGCCGGTGAGGTCAAGAAGTTCGAGAAGTACCTTCGGCAGATCGACACGCTTGTGCGGGTGCAGTTGACCCGCAAGGAGTTAACCACTTACAGCCGGGACCGCCTTGAGCAGTTCCTAGCTCGTGTGGACGGTAAGCTGCTCGAGATCTACAAGGCCTACGGTGACCTGGTGCAGGCCGATCTGGTCGATATCGCGCTGTACGAGTCGACCTTCGAGGCCAGCAGCCTGAGCAATGCGCTGTCCATCGACGCAGTGGTGCCGAGCAATACCGTGATCCGAGCGGCGGTGTTTTCCTATCCGCTGCAGGTGAAAGGCATCGACGGCGGCAAGCTGCTGAAGAGTTTCGTCAGTGGCTGGACGCGCACGGAGACGATGCGCGTGACGAATACCATCAGGCTCGGCTTCGGCCAAGGCCAGACCAATGCCCAGATTATTCAGGCGATTCGCGGCACCGCGGCGCAAAACTTCACGGACGGCATCCTCGCGGTGAGCAATCGCAACGCCGCCTCTGTGGTGCAGACGGCAATCCAGCACGTGGCCACGACGTCGCGAATGGAGACGCTGAAAGCCAACAGCGACGTGGTGCTGGGCTATCGCTGGGTATCGACGCTCGACCGCAAGACCTCGCAGCAGTGCAAGGGCTTGGATGGCATGCGCTTCGACCTGGGCAAAGGGCCGCTGCCGCCGGCGCACATTAACTGCCGGTCAACTACCGTGCCGACAACCCGGCTTTCCGAGATGTTCGCCAAGGACGCCACGCGTGCTTCGGTGGGCGACAATGGCGGGGCGCAGGTCGATGCCAGCCTGAACTATTACGAGTGGCTGGCAACGCAGCCGGCGAGTTTCCAAGATCATGCGCTCGGCCCGGTGCGGGCCAAGTTGTTCCGTGATGGAGGACTGACTCCGGAGAAGTTCGCCAAGCTGCAGCTCGACAAGTCGTTCAAGCCGCTGACGCTGGCGCAACTGAAGGCGGCTGAGCCTGACATGTTCATCCGCGCAGGCGTTACACTCGGCGCTCCACCGGGTTGAGAAAGCCGATGCAGATCATCGTTGAAGACGGAAAGGGCAGGCCGGACTCCAACAGCTTCGTGCCGCTGGAGAAGCTGACCTTCTACCGCGACTACTACGGGTTCCGGATACCTGAAACTGAGGCTGAGCAAACCGAACTGCTGCTGCGCGCTGCCGCCGAAATCAACGGTCGTCAGTGGAAAGGGCGCAAGGCTAGGACCGAACAGGCAATGGCCTGGCCGCGGCGTGACTGCAAGATCGAATACCAGACGCTATCCGAGACGTTCGTGCCCTTTGAGCTTGAGTGGGGACAGGTACGGCTGGCGGTCGAGCTATACGCCGCCGACCAGGGCTTCCAGATCGAAGAGCCGACCCACTGCACTGAGCCGAATGGACGGCGCACGCGCCTCAACCGCGATACGCCTGGGCTGCGCATACGTCCTCCGCCATACGCGCCGAGCAGGACGCAGTTCGCCGATTACTTGGTGATGCGCGGCCTCAGTATCGTACGAACCCAGGCTCAGTAATGGCGGCAATTACATCGTCATCAAGGATTCTGCCGCGATGATATCGATGAGGCCTGTTTAGTCTTTCCAGTTCATCAAAATGTCTTTTTGTGGCATTTCTGTTAATGATGAACTGTTTATGGATGATCAGAAACTTGTCGTGCGGCTCTGCCATGGTGTTTATCAGTTGGCTGTCGGCGGTCACGAAAATATCCGCGTCGCACGGCGACTTGTCGCTGTTGATTTCTTCGAGTCGGCTGTAATGATGCGCCGTCGCGTCAGTGCTCATGATGTACTCGCCGCCCTCTACAAAGCCCATATGCTCAAATTCTCCGAGAACATCGGTTGCTTGGAACATGAGGATGTGACCTTCTTGGTGAGTACGCCCGACTATTAGTCCGCCGTCTCGACCATCAACTATCCATCCATTGATGAAGCTTCTGACAAATTCGTCTTGCGACATTGAATATCGTTCTTCGCTCATGACCGCTTCCTATCGCTGAATGATCAGCACGTCACGAACATTAGCAAAATTCCAAGCCTCGGCCATGCCGGGGTTTTTTTATGCCTGCAAAGCGGGCCGACCAAACCCAAGGGGTGCACCAAGTGGCAGACGAAAACCAGATTGATCTTGAAGACCCGGCAGTTCAGACCGCCATTGCTGCAGCTGTTGAGGCTGCGACCGTGGGCCTCAAGAACAAAAACACCGAGCTGCTTGGCTCGCTCCGGACTACCAAAACTGAACTGGACGGATTCAAGTCCCAGTTCGAAGGTTTGGATATCGCCGCCGTGAAAGGGCTGCTGACCAAAGTCGGCCAGGACGAAGAAACCAAGCTGATTGCCGAAGGCAAGCTGGACGAGGTCATCACCCGTCGTACTGAGCGCCTGCGCACCGATTACGACACCAAGCTGGCCGCCGAGAAAGCGCGCGCCGACAAGGCCGAGCAATTCGCTGCCAAGTACAGCGACAAAGTCTTGGCTGACTCCATCCGCGCTGCTGCCATCAAGGCCGGCGCGCTACCCGAGGCTGCCGAAGACATCATCTTGCGCGCCCGGGGCACTTTCAAACTCAGTGAAGACGGCGAGGCGATTGCCACCGACCGTGACGGCGAGGTCGTTTACGGGAAGGACGGGAAAACCCCGCTGTCGCCGCTCGAATGGGCGGAGTCGCTGCGTGAAACAGCAACACACCTGTGGCCAAGGGCTCAGGGTGCCGGTCCGACCGGCGATCAAGGTGGCAAGGCCACGAAAAAATGGGGCGAGTACACGGAAACCGAGCGCGCTGCGATCGCCCGTGACAACCCCGAGCTGTTCAAGAAAATCCAGGCCACCAAAGGAACCTAATTCATGGCAACTACCCAACTGACCGACATTTTTGTCGGTGACTACTACGCCTCGCTGGAGCCGGTAAATAGCCCGGAAAAAACCGCTGTCTACGAGTCTGGCATTGTGACCCGCTCGCCCGTTCTGGACGCTATCGCTTCCGGCAGCCAAGGCACCGCCGAGATCAGCTACTGGCAGGATCTCAACGCTGATGAAGCCCCGAACATCAGCAACGATGACCCGAACGACCAGGGCGAAGTCGGCAAGGTTACTCAGGACAGCATGCGTGCTCGCGTCCTGTACCTCAACAAAGGTTATGGCGTAGCCGACCTGACCGCCGAACTGGCGAACAGCGAGCCTCAGCAGCAGATCCGCAACCGCTTCGGCACCTACTGGACTCGCCAGTGGCAGCGTTACGCTCTTGGCGCAGCGCGCGGCATCATCGCTTCGAACATTGCCAACAACGGCGGTGACATGGTGATTGACGCCGGCGCGGCCATCAGCGCGAACGCGTTTCAGGATGCCGCTTTCACTGCCGGCGATGCGGCCGACCAGTTCGGCGCGATCGGCGTGCACTCGGTGGTGATGAACCAGATGGTCAAGCAGGACCTCATCGAGTATCTGCGCGATTCCGACGGCAAGATCATCCTGGCCACGTATCTGGGTAAGCCGGTGT
This sequence comes from Pseudomonas sp. H26/SER47-MNA-CIBAN-0231, assembly GCF_040310465.1. NCBI lineage: Bacteria > Pseudomonadati > Pseudomonadota > Gammaproteobacteria > Pseudomonadales > Pseudomonadaceae > Pseudomonas > Pseudomonas sp. H26/SER47-MNA-CIBAN-0231. The sequence goes on from NZ_JBEOPW010000002.1 coordinate 419,204, forward strand.
TCATGGACGATGGCCTGGTGTACGGCGCTGGCAAGTACCTGTCGGTGTTCTTCGGCCAAGGCGCGTTCGGCTACGGCGAAGGCTCGCCGAAGGTGCCGGTGGAGATCGAGCGCAAACCGGGCGGCGGTAATGGCGGTGGTGCTGAGGTGCTGTGGGAGCGGAAGACCTACATTCTTCAGCCTGCCGGCTTCAGCTGGAAAGGCTCCGAAGCTCAGAACCTCAGCCCGACCGCGACCCAGTATGCCGCTGCTGCGAACTGGGAACGCGTGTTCAGCCGCAAGCAGGTCCCATTTGCCGCCGTCATCAGCGGTACCACCACGCCGTAATCCGGCTTTCACTTACCCTGGCGTCCGCAAGGGCGCCGGACTGCATTGAGGTGACTCATGAAAGTTATCTACACGGACAAACCGGGCAAAGAGCGCGGCGCTTGCTACCGCCTGCTGAGCGAATTCTTTGGCGTCATTGGCACTGCCACTGAGGTGGTTATCGAGGGTGATGCGCCTGAAATTTACGATGCATACGAAGCGGCGGGCATCAAAGTTTCGGATGGCAAGGAGCCTGAAAATGCCGAAACCGACCCTCTGAAAATGAAGGTGCCGGAGCTGAAAGAGTGGCTGACGGCGAAGGGCATCGCCTTCGACCCAGCCGCCAAGAAAGAAGACCTGCAGGCCCTGGTGCCAGCGGAATAAGGACAAGCACATGACCGACTTCATCACCGTTGCCGATGTTGACGCTTCGCTGGGTCCTGGCTGGGCCGGCACCGGTGATCCGGTCCTTGCTGTGACCATGGCTAACGCCTGGCTCACGGGCAAGATCAAGCGGGTTGTTCCAGATCCGGTTCCTAACGAGATCAAGACAGCCGGCGCCCAGGTCGCCAAAGAAGCGGCAGCGGGCAAGTTGTACACGGCCACTCAGAAGGAAGTGCAGAGCAAGACGGTTTCGGCTCAGTCCGGCACGTCTGTGAGCAAGACCTACGTGGCCGGATCTACTGATCAGTCGGCGGGTGTGAACTTCGCCCTGGCGCTGCTGGAGCCTTGGATCAAGCGCTCCGGCGTGATGATGCTGAAAAGGATCTGATCATGAGTATGCGCGAAGAGATTCAGGCCGAAATGGCTGAGGCGTTCGACGATCCTGACGGCCTCGCTGACGCGGTCCAGCCGGTGACCGGTGTGCGTAAGGTCGCGGGCGAGTATGACCCCGACCTGGGGGGCGCGACGCCGGAAACCACCATCACTTACATGGGGCGCGGCGTCTTGGGCAGCTACCTGTCCAAGGAAATCGACGGCTCACTGATCCAAACCACCGACAAAAAGCTTCTGTTGCTGCAAAACGAGCTGTTCGTGTCAGAGGCCGGTGTGCCGACAACGGTGCCAGCTACCCCGGCCATCGGCGATATCGTCAATGGGTTGCGGGTGATGAACGTGTCTGCGGACCCTGCTGATGCAACGTGGACGGCGCAACTGAGGAAATGACATGGCCGCTCAATCCGGCAGCTTCGCCCTGAGCTTGGCCGAGTTCGCCGCGCAAACCAGCGAAGCGATCGATGCCAGTGTGCGCGAGATCATCATCGAGGTCGGCAGCAGCCTGATCCGCATGTCTCCCGTGGGCAACCCGGAGATCTGGGCACAGAACGCAGTTGCCTCCGAGTACAACAAGGCTGTCGACGAACACAACGCCGCGCTGCGCAGCGATCCGGCCAACCTGACCAAAGGGGGCAGGCTCAAGAAAGGCCGCAAGCTCAACGACGGCATGGACATCAAGGCGCCAGAAGGCTACGTCGGCGGCCGGTTCCGTGCGAACTGGCACATCTCGCTTGGCGTAGTGGAAAACGTCACCTTTGACGAGGTAGACCCGAGCGGCGCCGAAACCACGGCCGCGCTGGTCGCTGCAATGAGCGACTTCACTGCTGGCCAAATGGCCTACATCATCAACAACTTGCCCTATGCGATCCCGCTGGAGTTCGGCCATTCGACCCAGGCGCCCGGAGGCATGGTTCGGGTAACCGTGGCTCGCTTCCAGCAAATCGTGTTGGAGGCCATCAGGAACAACCAGGTATGAGTCACGCCATCATCGCCTCAATCTACGAGGCAAAGCTGATCGCTTGGAACAATGCCAGGCCGGAGAAGCAAAAAATCGTTTTTGAGAACATGCCCTACACACCCACAGCGGGCGAGACTTACCTGCGGGCGTTCACCATCCCGGGCGACACGGCCAGCAACACGCTCGGCGGAGACCACCGGCTGTATACCGGCGTGTTCCAGGTCAGCATTATTTGCCCGGCCGGCACCGGTAAGGCAAAAACCAACCCTATTGCCGCCGAGATCATCGCGTTATTTCCACTTTATGTGCGTGACGAAAAAAATGGTTTCGTAGTTACGCCCATGACACCTGTAGACGTCGGCCCAGGCATCACAGGCGATTCAACCTACACCGTCCCGCTGTCGTTCTCATACCGGTCCGACACCACGCCATAACCCGCCCGTTGGGCAAATCCTGAACCCGCCTCCGAGCGGGTTATGTCATTTCTGCAAAGAGGAAAACCCATGTCTGTTTACTTCCCCAACGGGGCGACGCTTTCGATTTCCAGCGGATTCGCCGCTGCCAAGCTGATTTCGGCAATCAGCAACGCCAACCCAGGCGTCGCTACCAGTGCCGCAAATGGCTTTGCCAATGGCGACATCCTTCTGATCACCTCCGGTTGGGAGGACATCAACGAGCGCGCGGTGCGTGTATCCAACGCGGCGGCAGGCGCATTCACCCTTGAAGGCATCGACACGTCCAACGTGGCTTTCTTTCCCGATGGCATCAGCGGCGGTACCGCCAAGAAAGTGACCGGCTGGGTAGCCGTCAACCAGGTGATCGGCAACTCCATGTCCGGCGGCGAGCAGCAATACTGGACTTACGCGCCGCTCGAAGCGCGGCGTGACAAGCAGATCCCGACCACCAAAAATGCGCAGGCGTTCGCTTTCCAGCTGGCTGACGATGACAGCCTGGCCTGGTATGAAGAACTGGATAAGGCCGATCGAGAGAAGGAAGTGCGCATCTTGCGTATGTCGCTGCCCAACGGCAAAACGATCTATTACGCCGGTTATGCATCCTTCAACAAAACTCCGACGCTGGTGCGCAACGAAGGTGCGGCCGTTTCCTTTGGCTTCACCATCAACGCTGAGATCACCGCCTATCGTGCGCCGGTTGCTGCTGGCGGCGGGGCCTGATCATGGCGAAGTTCAAGATTGCGCAAGCGCCAACATTCACCGGTGCGGTGATGGTCCCGGTAGTTGGCCAGGATCCGGTGAAGGTGGAATTCATTTTCAAGTATCGGGACCGGATTGAGCTGGCGGCGCTGTTTGATGGGTGGAACCTACGGCACAAGGAAGCTCTTGAGCAGTTCGGCGACAAGCCTACGATGTCTCAAATCGTTGCGGTCGACACCGAAAACCAAGTGCAGCAGATCAAGGATCTGGTTGTTGGCTGGGAGTTCGATGACAAGTTCGACGACGAGGGCATCAAGGCGCTGGTGACGTCTTGCCACGGTGCAACCGAGGCCGTGGTAAATGCCTACCAAGCGGCCTACGCCAAGGCCCGCACGGGAAACTGATTCGCGCCGCCCGCGCCATGTATGAGCCCCCTCCGAATGCGGAGCAACTTGCCGCATTCGGGTTGGATGCAGAGGACATCGAAGAGGAATTCGAAGTTTGGCCGTGCCTTTGGCCAGCCTTCCTCCTGTTCAACAGGATGTCCACTCAGTGGCGTGCAGGCACCGGCGGCGCTATCGGTCTCGACTACAGCAGCATCCGCGATGTGGCCGGATTCCTCGGCATCAAGAAAAAGAAACTCGCCGCGATCTTTCCTGACCTGCAGGTGTTGGAAGGCGAAGCCCTGCGCGTCATGGCGGAGGAAAGGGAAAACAGCCCGTAAACGCGGGCGTCAATACAAGGTGAGTCGATGAACATTGCAGAACTCGGCGTCAAGATCGACTCGGCCGACGCTATTCAGGCCAAAACCAGCCTGGATGAAATGGCGAAGGCCGGCGGCCGCGCCGAGCAGTCCGCCGTTTCGTTGATGAACGAAATGCAGGCGCTGGAGAAATCGCTCTCTACCAACGCCAAGACCACGCAGGATCTCGCAAAACAGCGGGAAGCATTGGCGAAGCTGACCAAGACCGGCGCCTATGGCGAGGCTGAGGCCGCCAAGATTTCTGCGCAGCTCGACAAGCAGCAGGTGGCGCTGGCCAAGTCGGCCATGGATGAACAGAAGGCACTGAATAGCCTGCTGGGGGCCATTGACCCGGCCCGCGCTGCACTGGCGAAGCTGGATACTCAGGTCGAGCAACTGGGCAAACACTTGGATGCCGGCCGGATCAGCCAGGACGAGTACAACACCGCCCTGGGCAAGATCGACAAGGACTACGACAAGCTCAACAAAACTACCTCCGGCTTCGAAAAGTTGCGGCTCGGCTCGCGCCAGGCGCAGGAAAACGTCGTGCAGCTGGGGAATGCGCTGTCTTCGGGAGACTGGGGTAGCGGTGTTCGCGCAGTCGCGCAATTGGGTGCCGGTGCGGGCGAGGGTGCGGCGGGGCTGCTCGCAATTCTTGGTCCGCTTGCGCTCGCCACCGCTGCGGTGGGTGGGCTGGCATACGCCTTTTACAAGGGCAGCGAAGAGCAGGACAGCTACAACAAATCGTTAATCCTCACCGGCAATTACGCCGGTGTGAGCGCCGGGCAATTGGGCGACATGGCCCGTCAGGTCAGCGCAACCGTTGGCACCACTGGCCAAGCAGCAGCCGTGCTGGCTTTGCTTGCCGACAATGGCAAGATCGCCGGCGAGAGCTTTACCGGCATCACTCAAGCCGCGGTGTCGATGCAGGAAGCGACCGGCAAGGCCGTTAGCGAGACTGTCGCGGAGTTCGCCAAGCTCGCCGACGACCCGGTCAAGGCATCTGCTGCGCTGAATGAGCGATACCACTATCTCACCGCGTCGGTTTACTCGCAGATCACCGCACTGGAGAAGCAGGGCGACCATGCCGGCGCCGTGAAGCTGGCTACTGAGTCGTTCGCCGATGCGATCAACGAGCGCACGCCGCGGATCCTCGAGAATCTGAGCTTTTGGGAGAGGGGATACAACGCAGTTGCTCGCGCTGCTGATGGATTGAAGAATATCGGGCGCAGCGATATCGGTGCTGATATCGAGCAAGCCCGCCGTGACTTGGCGGGCGCTCAAGCGGGCGACGTAGGCCTGTTCCAGAACAAGCAAGAGATGATCGATCTCTATCAAAATCGCCTCAACATGCTGGAGGATCAACAGGCTGCAGAAGCCGATATCGCCAAGTGGCAAGGTGAGCAGGCAAAGGCCCAAGGTGATGCCGTCTCATCCATGGCGAAGGTCGACGCTCTCACCAAGTCGGCGTGGACGAATGAGCAGAAACGTAACGACGCGATCAAGGAGTACAAGCGGCAACTCGAAGACATCCGCGAGTTAGCGCCGAACGATCCTCGCCTGAATCAGGCGGCGATCGACAAGAACCTGGCAAACATCAACGACCAGTTCAAGGATTCAAAAACGGCCAGTTCACAGGTCGATCTGACCAGCTTCAACAACGCCAAAAACAACCTGGTAGCCATCAGCGCTGAATACAAAAACGCTCAAAAGGAATTGGACGCAGCGCAGAAGGCTGGACTCGTTTCCCAAGCCGACTACGCCCTGAAGCGTGAAGCGCTGATCGGCAACGAGCGCGACGAAGTGACCGCAGCCTACGAGGCTGAGATCGCTGCGCTGGAAGCCGCTAAGGCGAAAAAGACCACATCTGCCGCGCAAAGCATCCAGCTGGATCAGAAGATTGCCGATGCTCGCGCCGGCATGGTCAAGGCTCAAAAGGAAGCTGACAGCCAGCTCGAAGTGCTCGCTACCAGCGAAGTCGGAAGGCTGGCGAAGCAGGAGCGAGCGATATCCTCCTACGTTCAGGCCTTGGGACAGCAGCAACGGGCATTGGAACTGGCAGGACAGCGGGCGGTAGTCGGCGTTGGCCAGGGTGATCGGCAGAACGCACTGAACGGCGAACTGAACAGCCAGCAAGATCGGTTCGCTCAGCAATCGCTCGAGCTGGAAAATCAGCGATCTGACCCATCCCGCAACATGTCGGAAGAGGAGTTCTCTCGGAAGTCGCAGGCGCTCGCGGATGCGAACAAGGCCGCAACCGATCAGATCCGGCAAAACTACGCAGATGTTGAGAAAGCTCAAGGGGACTGGACCAAGGGCGCAACGTCGGCCTGGGCCAATTACCTGGACTCGGCGAGCAACATCGCCGGCCAGACGAAAACCCTGCTCGGCAACGCCTTCAGCTCCATGGAAGACGCAGTCGTCAACTTTGCCATGACCGGGAAGCTGTCGTTTGCTGACTTCACCAAGTCGATTCTGGCGGATATGGCGCGCATCGCGACGCGTCAGGCCAGTTCGGCATTGCTGAGCAGCCTCGTCGGTGCTGCCACCAGTTACTTCACCGGCGGTAGTGGCGGCAATGGGCTGGCGGCTGGGTCTGCGGGCGCTACGTCCTCCAATCTCGGCGCCTCCTCGGCGGGCTATTCCAGCAGCTACTTTCCGCAGGCGCTCGGCGGTGCCTGGTCATCGGGTGTGCAGATGTTTGCCAACGGCGGCGCTTTCACCAACAGCATCGTCAGCACGCCGACAGCTTTCGACATGGCCGGCGGCAGGGCGGGCGTGATGGGGGAGGCGGGACCGGAGGCGATCATGCCACTTACCCGGACTTCCAGCGGCAAGCTGGGCGTTCTCGCTGCTGGTGGCGGTTCCGGGACTACGATCAGCATCAGTGCGCCGGTCACGGTGGTAACTGAGGACCGTGGATCTGAAGGCATGCAGATTGACCAGCAAGCGCTATCGAAAAATCTTCAATCGCAAATGCAGGCCGTGGCCGAGAAAGCCGTCGCTGACTCTTGGCGAGCGGGCGGCACCAGCTTTCGTAATGCCAATGGGAGGGCCTGATGGCCATCGAAAAATTCACCTGGCCAACCGAGCGCGGTGAGACACCCGAAATCACCTATCGGGTGCGCACCTCTAAATTCGGTGGCGGATACACGCAGAGCGTTGGCGACGGCCCGAACAACAAGGAGGACTCGTATCCGATCACCTGCTCCGGTCGAAAGGCCAAGGTGCTGGAGATCATGGGGTTCCTTGACCGGCACGGTGGCGCAAAGGCGTTTCTGTGGACAACGCCGCTCGGCGAACTTGGGCTGTTCACCTGCAAAAATCCCGCTCCTACACCAATGGGCGGCGGGGTCTTCAAACTCACCGCCACGTTCGAGCGGGCATTCCAACCATAAGGGGCAACCATGCCGCTGATCAGTGACATCCAGGTGCTTGAGCCTGGCAGCGAAGTGCTGCTCTTTGAATTGGACGGCACGGAGTACGGCGCGGACATCCTGCGCTTCCACGGGCACGCGATACCGCACACGCCGGCCGAGTTGATTGCCGCCGGCGCCGATGCTGACCAGCTGCCGGCCAAAGCGATTTACTGGCAGGGCAACGAGTACAGCGCCTGGCCGATGCAGATCGACGGCATCGAGGCGAACGGCGACGGCACGGCGGTCCGGCCAACATTGTCGGTGGGCAACGTAAACGGGCGCATCACTGCGCTCTGTCTGGCATTCGAGGACTTGCTCGAGTTCAAGCTGACGATGCGGCACACGCTCGGCTCCTACCTCGACGCGGCGAACTTCCCGGCCGGCAACCCAACTGCCGATCCTACCCAAGAGACGATTGAGGTCTGGTACATCGACCAGAAGACGAACGAGGACGGGGAGACGGTCAGCTGGGAGTTGGCCAGCCCGGGCGACGTCGGCAACGAGTCAATCGGACGGCAAGCCACAACGCTGTGCCACTGGTGCCTCACCGGTGGCTATCGCGGGCCGAACTGTGGCTACACCGGCCCTTACGTCACGAAGGACGGTGTCATCACCGACAACCCCGAACTGGACCAATGTGACGCTACGCTGGGCAAGGGCTGCATCCCGCGCTTCGGCGAAGGCAACCCACTGCCGTTTGGTGGCTTCCCGGCTGTTTCCCTGATCGCACGGAGCTGACATGCGCAAACACATTTTGAGCGCGATCCAGGAACACGCTGCCGCCGAACACCCGAAAGAGTGCTGCGGGCTTTTGCTGGCGATCGGTCGCAAGCAGCAATACTTCCCCTGCATCAATGTCTCGACCGAGCCGAACGAAGAATTCAGGATTGATCCCGAGGAATACGCGGCGGCCGAAGATGTAGGTGAAGTGATCGGCGTGGTGCATTCGCATCCAGATGCCACTAGCAGGCCGTCACCGCGCGACCTCGCCATGTGCGAAGCAACGGCGATGCCTTGGCACATCCTGAGTTGGCCGGAAGGAGACCTGCGCACCATCGTACCAACCGGCGAAATACCGCTGCTCAAGCGGCCATTCGTACACGGAGCCTGGGACTGCTGGCAGGTCTGCGCAGACTGGTACAAACGCGAGTGGGGGCTGGAGTTCGAAGCGTTCAAACGCGCCGATGGCTGGTGGGAAAGCAAGGACAACACCAGCCTCTACGAAGCGAACTACGAGGCCGCCGGGTTCTATCGTGTCGACCAGCCGCAGCGCGGCGACATGATCGTGATGGAGGTGGGGCGCACGGTTTACCCTAACCACGCAGGGATCTTTCTCGGCACCGATCCGGCGCTGCCCGGTGAGGATGCGGCGACCTTCGGCCCCGGGCCGTTCCTGCTGCACCATCTGTACGGCAGACCGTCAGAAGTCATTGTTTTCGGTGGGCCGTGGCTTGATCGAACCCGCATAATCCTAAGAAATAAAGGCTTGGTTAACAGTTATAAAATGTGACAGTGAGAGCGATGATTTTGAGATCAGTCACTCGCTTGGATTTTGTGGCGAAGCGTCCAGTGTCGCATCGCGTTTAGTGATGGTAGATTACGTCGCAAAATGGAGGGAAGTTCATGGTTGTTGCGCAGCCGAAGACGAAGGCAGCTGAGCTCGCAGAGCGGGTGAACGCTATGTGGTCGAAGCTAGTCGAAACTGGCGTATTAGATGATTTCGATTGGCACTCTCTGCGTCGTGAACTTGAAAAATCTGAAAAAAACCCGGAGCTAAGGTCTGACTCCTATCTCTTAAGGGCAGTTGTTTATAGTTTTAAGCAAGATATTGATAGCGTTGAACGAATGCTGAACTTACATGCCGGTGTCTTGGGTAAGACGTGGAATTGGTATGCCGTAAGGGCAGGAATTGGACCCTCTATTAGCAACCTTTCATATGTGCTGGAGATGCTTTCTTTTGGTTATCCGAAGGACAATCCAACAGATTTGGTACGAGTGCTGGAGCCGGTCACCCAATTTGGGCTATTCAGCACGGCGAAAAATGTAGTAGCTCAATTTCATAAAATTGGTATTGCTGATGTGCAGCCTTTGACATCTGCTAACGTTGCCTACGCAATTGCAGCTGCTAATTACTTTGAAGCTCATGGGGTTGATGAGCGCGACGTCGCTCTTCGAATTAAGTGCGCATCCGAAATAGTCAGAAAACATTTTACAAGACTCAAAAACTTCCGACTGACAGCAAACGAGTGGGGCGTCTCATTCGAATATATTGTTGATGCGGAGATAGAATATCTTATTGATGTTGACTGGGAAATTACCGAGGCATTGTGCGTTATGTTTGATGATCCTCTTTCTGAGCATGTGACAATAGGGACGACTCCCGAAGATAAGGAGCTGTAATTGGCCGTTACAGATCAGGACTTTATGTTGTACGCAACGTTAGAGCTAGAAAGGGGCGTCGATGACGAGATCCTTCTTCGAAATGTCGGCAGCCGTGCCTATTACTCAGCTTTTCATCGAGCTCGTAGACTGCTCAGAGAGAAAAATCTAACCGTTGTGCAGGCACAAGATGCTGGCTCTCATAAAAGCATTACAGACACAATCGCTACTATTAGTCCAAAGGCAAAAGCTGTCGCGGTAACTCTGAATAAGTTAAAGCGGTACAGATGCAACTGCGATTATGACTTGGGGATGCAAATAGGGAGGCCTGAAACGCAGAAGCATCTCGCTGAAGTTATCAGGATAGTAGGGGTGATGGATAGAATCTGAAAGACTAAATAATTGTATTTTTATTTTTCTAGGTTTAAAGCCATATCTGTTTCTTCTGTTTAATTTTTGAAGCGTTAAATCGCCCGTATTTCACCGGAGTGACCGCATGAAATTGATCGTAGGTGCGTTAGCAGTAGCGCTGTTGGCGGGGTGTGCGACTTCGCCAGTGCCTTCAGGAAAGGCGGACCCTGTGCCGAGCTCGCTATTGTTCGCATATCAGAAGCCGGCTTCCGATGACGCTGTCTTGATCGTTACCCGTGATTCCGGCTTTGTTGGTGGTGGCTGCAATACTTCTGTGAGTATCGACGGGCGAAAAGCTGCCGAGATTGGTGCTGGTGAAACCGCAAAGTTCTACGTTGCCGCCGGTGAGCACATAGTCGGCGCATCATCATGCGGTAGTGGGCTGAAAGAGCGGGAAGCCAACATAAAGGCTGGTGCCACCAAGAAATTCAGGATATCCATCGACTCATCAATGAGCATGGACTTATCACCCACAATGCAATGACAAAGCCGCCTACGGGCGGTTTTTTTATGACCGGAGAAAGCCGTGGCAGTGACAGCGAGTAACAACCCAGCCATGACAACCATTCTTCTTTCAGGCCCGCTTATCAAGCTGTTTGGTCGAGTCCATCACCGAGAGCTTGGCAGCAAGTCAGTGGGCGAGGCATTCAAAGCGCTGAAGTGCACGATCGAAGGATTCGAAGGCGCTATTAAAGATCTTGAACGCAAAGGGATGCGTTTTGCGATTTTCAGAAACCGGAAAAACGTAGCTGAAAGAGATTTTGGTCTCGGCGGAACCCAAGAGATTCGCATCGTCCCAGTCATTTCCGGGAGCAAACGAGCAGGCCTGCTTCAGACGATCATTGGCGCAGTTCTGGTCGTGGCCGGCTCGTACTTCGGTCAGCCTTGGGCCGTGCAATTGGGTGCTGGGCTGGTGGCTGGTGGCGTCATTCAGATGCTCAGCCCTCAAGCGAAGGGCCTGAAGCAAAGCGCATCCCCCGAGAACTCCCCGTCCTACGCCTTCGGCAGCGCCAAGAACACCACGGCCAGCGGCAACCCGGTCCCGATCTGCATCGGTGAACGCCGGTGGGGCGGGATGATTATCTCGGCCTCGATCTTGGCTGAAGACAAAGCGTAATCAAGACAGCAGCACACCGACCGCCCGTGAGGCGGTTTTTTATGCCTGGAGGAAAGCATGGGCGCAGCAGCACATATCGATATCCACGGCGAGAAGGGCGGCAGCAGCAAGCCGAAGTCTCCGACCGAAGCCAGTGACAGCCTGCGCTCGACCAACCTGGCCAAGCTGCTGATCGCCGTGGGCGAGGGTGAGTTCGACAGCGTCCCTACCGATTACGACATCTACTTGGACAACACGCCGATCCGCGATTCCAGCGGCAACTACAATTTCCCGAGCGTGAAGTGGGACTGGCGCCCGGGCTCGGTGGATCAGACGTACATCCCCGGCATTCCATCCGTGGAGAACGAGACGTCGCTGAACATCGAGCTGCGCAGCGATTCGCCGTGGGTGCGCTCGATCACCAATACCCAACTTTCCGCCGTGCGCATGCGCTTGGCTTGGCCAGCGCTACAGCGATCTGATGATCAGGGCAGCGTCGGCGGTTACCGCATCGAGTACGCAATTGACGTGGCCACTGATGGCGGCGCCTATCAGCAGGTGCTGGTGGACGCTGTCGACGGCAAGACCACCACGCGCTACGAGCGCTCCCGCCGCATCGATCTGCCCGACGCCACCACTGGTTGGCAGATCCGCGTGCGCCGCCTGACGCCAAACCAGAACACCAACAAGATCGCCGACACCATGCTGGTAGCCGGCTACACCGAGGTGATCGACGCCAAGCCGCGCTACCCGAACACCGCGCTGCTCTACATCGAATTCGACGCCGAGCAGTTCACCAACATCCCGTCGGTGACCGTGAAGTGCAAGGCGCGGCGGTGGATGGTGCCGAGCAACTACGACCCGATCCTGCGTACCTACACCGGGACGTGGGACGGCTCGATGAAATCGGCCTGGACCAATAACCCGGCGTGGATCACCTACGGCATCTGCACAGAGGACCGGTTCGGCCTGGGCAAGCGCATCAAGCCGTTCATGGTCGACAAGTGGGAGCTGTACCGCATCGCTCAATATTGCGACCAGCTTGTGCCGAACGGGCTTGGGGGTCAGGAACCACGCTTCCTCTGTGACATGAACCTGCAGGGCAAGGCGGACGCCTGGTCGCTGCTGCGCGACATCTCGGCGATTTATCGGGGCATGACGTACTGGGCGCAGGGCCAGCTGGTGATGCAGGCGGACATGCCGCGCGCGCAGGACTTCGATTATGTCTTCACCCGGTCCAACGTGATCGACGGCAAGTTCTCCTACGGCAGCGCCTCGGCGAAAACCCGTTACACCCGGGCGCTGGTCAGCTACGACAACCCGGCGAACAACTACGACACCGACGTCATTCCCTTCGCCGATCTGGATCTGCAACGCCGCTACGGCGACCGGCCGACCGAGCTGAGCGCCATTGGCTGCACCCGTGCCTCCGAGGCTCAGCGCCGTGGCAAGTGGGCGATCCTCAGCAACAACCAAGACCGCACCGTCTCGTTCAAGACAGGCATGGAAGGCGTGATCCCGCTGCCCGGGCATATCATCCCAGTGGCGGATTCGCTGCTGGCTGGCCGGGAAGTGGGCGGCCGGATCTCGGCGGTGGCGGGGCGGGTGATTACCCTCGATCGCGACACCCAGGCCAAGGCCGGCGACCGGCTGATCATCAACCTCCCCGGCGGCCGCGCCGAAGGTCGCACCGTGCAGAGCGTGAACGGGCGCGCGGTGACAGTCACGGTCGCCTACAGCGAGTCTCCGGTGGCGCAGTTGCAATGGGCGCTCGACGCGGACGATCTGGCAATCCCGCTGTATCGCGTGCTGCGCACCAAGCGCACCACCGAGGGCGACTACGAAATCAGCGCGCTCCAGTTCGAGCCGAGCAAGTTCGCTTTCATCGACACCGGTGCACGCCTGGAAGAACGTCCGATCAGCGTGATCCCGATCACCGTTGTTCCGGCGCCGGCGAGTGTTTCGCTGTCGTCGACTTCATCGGTTGTGCAGGGGCTGGCCGTGGCCACCATGACGATCACTTGGCCAGCCGTGGATGGCGCGGTCGGCTATGACGTGGAGTGGCGCAAGGACAGCGGCAACTGGATCAAGCTACAGCGCACCGGCATGACCAACGTGGACGTCGTCGGCATCTACGCTGGCGCATATGTGGCAAGGGTGCGCGCGGTGAGCGCCTTCGACATCACGTCACCGTGGCGCAACTCGATCCTGACCAACCTCAGCGGTAAGCAAGGGCTGCCGCCGGCGCTGGCGTTCCTGACTGCCACTCCGCTGCTGTTCGGCATTTACCTCAAGTGGGGATTCCCTGCTGGGGCCGAGGACAGCCAGCGCACGGAGATCTGGTACGGACCTACGACTGATCTGGAAGCCGCGACCAAGCTGACAGACCTGGCCTATCCGCAGAGCGATTTCTCGATGCTCGGCCTTCGCGCCGGCGTGACCTTCTATTTCTGGGGGCGCATCGTTGACAAGATCGGCAACATCGGTCCGTGGTATCCGATCGGTCTTGGCGTGCAGGGGCAATCCAGCTCCGATGCTGCTGCCATTCTGGAGATGATCGCCGGGCAAATCACCGAAACGGAACTGGGACAGGATCTGCGAGACGAGATCGACAAAATCCCTGGCCTGCAAGCTCAAATCGATGCGCTTGACAGCTTGAAGGGGTACGACCCCGAAGCCACCTACGACGAGTATGACCTGGTGGTGCAGGGCAAGCGGATCTATCAGGCCACCGGCCCGGTGCCTATCGAAGCCCCACCGCCGAATCCGCTCTACTGGCTCGACGTTGGGCAGACCGTTGAGACTGCGAACGGCCTTGCCCAGCAGGTGGCTACCAACACCGCCGAGATCATCGAACTCGACGGCGAGGTCACGGCTCAAGCCACGGCCTTCGAGGCCCTTCGCGCCTCCTACCGAGACGATGACGGCGCTGGCGATCTCGCGGACGCGATCAAGAGCTATACCAGCACCTCGGCGATGGCTTCCGAATCGAAGGTTCGCGCCTCCCAGAACGAGGCAATGGCAAGGCGCGTCACGACCTTCGACGCCAAAATCGCAGAGAACGCGGCGAACATCACCGAGCTGGAAGAGGTGGTGGTCACCAACCAGCAGGCCTCTGTGCAGCAGATCACTCAGCTGAGCACGACCGTCGGCAGTCAGCAAACAGCAATCGAGCAAAATACTTCGATCGTCAACGACGTGAACGGGAAGATATCGGCCAGTTGGTCGGTGAAGATGCAATACAACTCCGGCACGGGCCAGTACATCGCTGCCGGTATCGGGCTTGGTATTGAAAACGGGCCAGCTGGATTGCAAAGCCAGTTCCTGGTCAGCGCTGACCGGTTCGCCATCGTAAACACCATCGCCGGTGGCGCGATCGCTGTTCCGTTCGCAGTGCAGGGCGGGCAGGTTTTCATGAACTCGGCGTTCATCATGGATGGCTCGATCACCAACGCGAAGATCGGCAATTACATCAGCTCTTCCAACTACATCGCCGGCCAGCAAGGCTGGATCCTGAACAAAGACGGCACGCTTGAAATAAACGGCATCGTTCCAGGGCAGGGGCGCCTGGTGATCAACTCACTGAACGTCTCGGTCTACGACGCCAACAACGTGTTGCGTGTTCGTCTCGGCTATCTGGGGTAATTAATGGCGCTATTTGGACTGCGTGTCTTTAACGAGAGCGGTCAGCTCGCTATGGACACCAACAGCTTCACCTATCAGGTGATCTGGCAGGGCGTGATTGATTTCAGCGGGACTGTGCCCAGCTACACAATCGCGATTCCCGGTTTCAACCCTGCCAATTGCGTTTTCATGATGATCCCGACGAGAGCGCAGGACGTGCAATCGTCAGAAGCAGACGGCTCTGGAAATCAGAAGTCCTACCCCTATGTGACCACGTCGGCAGGTCAGGTCGTTGTTCTGCCTAAAAACCCTTCCGCCGGCGCGGCCACGATTCAATCAAGGGTCGTCGCCAAAGGCTACGCAATCAGGTATTCGACATGAGCTACGGCTTTCAGAGCATCAACGACAATTCGTTTGTCCAGATTGACTCGGAGGCCCCAAGGCTGTGCGTCCTCACCAGAGGCACGTATTCAGGGGTGGCAAGCGCGTCCGGCGTATTTGCTAGGGCAGTCACCAGCGTGGACCCCCCTATGGTCTTCATTCGACCTGATCAGGGAGGAGCGATTCAGGTTCCGATTTCCGTTTGGTTCACCGGCGGACCGGGTAACTGGACCGGGTTCTCTATGAACGCGTCCAGGGTCAACGAAACGCTGAGCGGTCAATATTTCGTTGCGGCTTGGTCTTCCATGGGTACCGCAGCGTATGGGATGCGGCTGTGGGACGGCGCCGGAACGCTTGTTTACGACAGCGGAGCGCCGGCTGTGGTCGTGACGTTCGCCGCGGGCAACTGGACCTACCTCGGCACCGAGCAGTTGAGCGTTGGGCGCAGATACCTGTGGGGGATCAGCAAGAGCCTTGGTGCAGGGGAATTCGTATCGCTCAACCCGTTCACGATGAACTGCCACAACGACGGCTCCGGCGGCGGCTGCGCTCTTGGGGTCGATTACGCAAACAACCGCATCATGATGTACAGCCTCGCGTTCACCGCTTGGACTGATCAGGGCCATCGCCCATTCCTCTGCGCCAAGTTGCTGGCCTGACCCTTTCATTTTTGGAGATACACAATGCCCTGGTACAAGACGGGAACGGTCTCTGTCACCCAAAATTCCAATGCGGTGATCGGCACAGGCACCGCGTTCATTGCCAACAGCCGGGTCGGTGATGGTTTTCGAGGCCCGGACGGTCGCTGGTACGAGGTGACCAACATTGCCAGCAATACCGCGCTGTCGATCTCTCCGAACTACGAAGGCCCGACAGCGACCGGCGGCTTTTACGCCATCATGCCGGTGCAGGGATACCAGAAGGATCTGTCCGATCAGGTCCGCGCAATCCTCAATGACTACGGCGATAAACTTGCGGCACTCGGGACTACCGGCAATTACGAAATTCTTCCGCTTACCAAGGGCGGTACCGGAGCTACTGATCTTGCAAGCGCGCGCGCGTCGCTTCAGATTGATGACGTGCAACCCATCAGCAAAGGCGGCACTGAGTCGAATACCGTCGCTGGCGCTAGGGCCAAGCTTCAGGTTGGGCCACGCCGCAACCTGATCATGAACCCGCTCTTCAACGTCAATCAGCGTATTTACGCCGCCGAGGCAACCACGGCCGCTGGTCAATACACGTTCGACCGCTGGCGCATTGTCACCTCTGGACAGAGCCTTTCCTCCCAAGTCAACAAGAATGGTCGAACTGTAAATCCGCCATCAGGTGGGCTGGAACAGGTAATAGAAGGGAGCTTCATTAGCGGGGGGATTTACACCTTGTCCTGGGAAGGGACTGCTACAGCAACAGTCAACACCGTAGTGGTCGCAAGCGGCGCTCAGGTAACACTGATCGCCGGATCAAACTGCACGATCAGATTCATCGGCGGAACGCTGTTCTATCCGAAGCTTGAGCTGGGCAGTTTGCCAACGGGGTACGAGGACCGGAGTTATGGGGAAGAGTTGATTCTCTGTCAGCGCTACTACGAGAAGTCCTATCCGACGGACATCAAGCCAGGAACAATTTCTGGATTTGCCCCCCCAAACATTTCCAACGGTATGACCCTTTCTTGCTCAGGATCAGGGACTCGGGCGATGGGGCGCACGAAGTTCTCGGTTGAAAAGAGATCCACCCCAACTCTGCGATATTGGGATCAGCAGGGGATCGTAAATGCTTTTACTGTAGGTAATTCCGATGGCGGAGTTCAGACCAATGGATTCACGGGAGATACATTTCGCACTGTACAGGCAAGCACGGCGTACATCTGGGCGCACTGTGCTCGTAATGCTGGTGAAACATTTCTTTGCCACTGGGAGGCGTCTGCCGAGCTATGAATTACAAGCAATCAGAAGGCGAAAGTGTCACCACTGACACCGGGTTCTGGATTCCAGCGGACCCGGAAAATACGGAATGGCAGGCCTACCAGCTATGGCTGGCTGCAGGTAATGCGCCGGAGCCAAGGTTCAGCGAGGAAGAGTTGAAAGCTCAGAAACTTATTGAGGCTTCGCTTGAAATTTCGCGGCTGCGCGCAATCGCAGATTACAACATCAAGCCTTTGCAGGATGCTGTCGATATTGATGAGGCTGATGCAGAAGTCTTGGCTAGCCTGAAGCTCTGGAAGAAATACCGAGTCGATCTCAGTAAGGTCGAAGCGCAGATGGGATATCCACTCACGATTGCGTGGCCTGTCTCCCCAGCGGAAGCCAAGCCAAACTCAGCTCCATATTGAGCGGCACTGCAATTTCACAAAAGGGGTATTGGGGATTCTGGTTGGAATGCCCAATACAGTTTTTGGTTATTTAAGGAAAAATAATTTCTTTATGGATTCACCCAGGCTGCGGCCTTCGTGAATGTAAAACGTGTTTGTGGTGGGTCCATTCATTGGTAATAACTTATTCTCAGCGTGGTCATAGCGACGCGCAACATATCCTAAGGACTTCATAATTGTAGATACATTGTGCCAGTCTGAGTTTTCTACCATTATCACTGGCTTAGAGCGCTCAATTGTTCTTCTCAGTCCGCGAAGAACCAATGACTCGGCGCCTTCGACGTCAACCTTGATCAAGTCAGGAGATAATTTTAAATCGTCACCAACCCTCAAGTCGCATTTGACTTTTTCAAGTCTTGTAAGTCCGCCTCGCTCCAAGAATTTTTGCTTGACCCAAGGCAGTTCGTAATATGAGTCAGTGATAGAGGCCTCTTCTATGAAGGCCTCATCATTTGAATATGGTATGTTTAGATAAAAGCTACCGCCTGTATCGGCTAAGCCGTAAGCGTTTATTTGTATGTTTCCGGGTACTTCGCTCGCTAGGCTATTTAATTCCCCTATGAGTATGGGGTTTGCTTCATACGAGTGAATTGTCGCGTCTGGAAAAAGGATTCGGAAAGATATGATGCTTTGGCCAAGATTTGCACCTATGTCGAGTATTGTGTTGATGCGTCTTGAGCCTATTGTGAAACCATAAAAATCAGTGTCATGAACTTCTTTGGTTTTCCATCGATGCATCACTGCTTCTGATAAGTGCTTTAGTTCCATGAGCGACTCAATCCTATTTTATTTAACAGAATAAACCTCAGAGTGCCACTGTACGTCTAATTCTTGCTGGTGAAAAGAATGTCTATCACAACGCAGCAGCTGCTGCAGATCTTTTTCTATGCTCGCCAAGCCGCGGGCTTTTTTTCGTCTGGAGAAAAGTGATGCCTGTTACCGAAAAAGACCGCGACATCCTCGCCCGCACACTTTGGGGTGAGGCGCGCGGCGAAGGCACAGCGGGGCAGATTGCCGTCGCCTGGACGATCCGCAACCGCGTGTTCGATGGAAAGGAGAAGTCGTGGTGGGGTGAAGGCTACGCTGGCGTATGCCAAAAGCCATGGCAGTTCAGCTGCTGGAACAAGACCGACCCGAACTATCAGTTCCTGATCGGCGTGAAGCAGATCCCGTTCCGCGAGCTGGCGCAGTGCCGGATCGCTGCTGACCAGGTGATCGACGGCAAGGTTCCGGATCCCACCGGCGGCGCCACGCATTACTACGCCGCAAGCATCAAAGCGCCTGCATGGACGGTGAAGGCGAAACAGACCCTCAAGCTGGGCGGTCACGTCTTCTTCAAGGATGTGCCGTGATGGTCGTTCCGTGGAAAGCGGTCGGTGTGCTGGCGATTGTGCTCGTCGGCTTCGGCAGCGCCTGGCAGTTTCAGGATTGGCGTTACGAAAAGCAGCTCGCCGAACAGGCAAAGCTGCATGCCGAAACCCTCAATCAACTGACCCAGGCCGCCGCGGCCGCGCAGCAGGCGGAGCAGGACAAGCGGCAGGCGCTCGAGCAGCGTTTGTCGGCCAGCGAGCAAACCCATTTCAGGAAAATGACTGATGCCCAACGTGACCAAGATCGCCTGCGTGATCGCCTTGCTACTGCTGATGTGCGGCTGTCAGTCATCCTCGACGCAGCCGATGTTGCCAAAGGCTGCGACGTGCCAACCACCTCCAGCGCTGGCGGCGTGGATCATGCACCCGTACGAGCCCGACTTGACCCAGCGCATGCTCAACGAATTATCGCCATTACCGACACCGGTGACCGTGGACTGATCGCGTTGCAGGCGTGTCAGGCCTATGTGAGGGCACTCAGTTCTGCCGATCCCGCGCATCCCTGAGAAGGCTCTGATTCTCTTGGAAGAGATGGTCCCTCTGGTGCGACACCTCAGCGAATCTGCGTTTTTCGCTCAGTAACTCCCCCTCGGTGTACAGAAGCCTTGCCCTGAGAGAGTTACGCTCCTCCGTGAGAGCGTCATTGTCTCTGACCAAGCCCTGAATATTTTCCAGTGCACGCTCCAGCTTAAGGGTGAGAGCTTCGAATTCGTTCTCGTACATCCTGAGCTGGTGTCGGCAGGTTTCGAGCGGGGTCGGGTTGCCGAGCCAATCGTCGGTGTCTTCTATATAGAGGGGGTCCACGGTAGCGCCTTACTGAATACTGTTTGTATATACAGTAATCGAGGCTCGTAGATTGAGCGAGGGTCTGGCGACGGACTGTAAGGATTAACGCCACACGGTCGACCTCTCTTCTTGATGAAGCTGGGGCGGCTACAGAGTCAATGGACAGCAGAGGACCGAGGGGCCGAAGCGCCCTCAAATTTGGAAATTTCTTTCACCCAGAAGCGGCGATATTTGGTCTGATCTGGAGGCAACGGATTTTGACTCGGCCAAAAGTTTTCAGCTTTTATCCCGGCACGGTAAGCCTCCCACTCTTTTTCCTGCGCTACGTCCTGAGCTTTTTTCTCGTCATCGAACCAGCCAAGTACATAAACCTCGCCCTGATCCATACCGTGCTCGATTAGAAGGTAGATCTCTTTCATACGCTTGAACCTGCTACCACCAATTTGAAAAATCCCCAGCTGGGGGCACTACCTGCCTATCGGCGACGTTTTTCATTTATTGAGCTTTATCGATGAGCGGCGTGCAGTCAATTTTGATGGTGAGCTGCTCGACTCGGCGAGATGCTCACTACGGCGTCATCATGACGGCCAGCGTCATCTTGATGAACTCCTCGTTTCGGTCGATCGCTTCCAGGGCGCCGCGCACGTTTTCAGCAACGTCGGCCGCGCCGCGCTGCTCGACCCAAAGGGTGAGTTCCATGATGGCGGCTTCAAGGGCAAGTTGGTTTTCGTTGATCTTGGCGAGCAGGGAAGGGAGTAGATCTGAGTTCGGCATTGGGTGTCCTCCATGGAAGAACCCAGAATAGCAGAGGGAGATTTGATCGGCAGAACGCCGGGAAAGGGCAGAGCACTGTAGGAAAATACAGCGCTAAGTTGTTGATTCTTATAGCGGCTAAGGCCAGTTTTCCAACCTGCTATTTTCGGTGTATTTCCTATATGCATCAATAGGTTGCGTGTGGTTCGGGGTCACCTTGACATGGTGGGGGTCGTTGGTTCGAGTCCAATCGCGCCTACCAAACAAAATCCGCTCTGCTGGGCGGTCTAGAAGGGCTCACCGAAAGGTGGGCCCTTTTTTGTTGTCTGCGATTTGCGCAACGCTTGTTCCCAGTCATTTCCGCTTCGCTCTGATCAGCTCTCCATTCATTACTATTTGGGCAAAGTGATCAAGCGCCATTTTGGTGCGTTTTTCTACCATTTCGTTGTTGAAAACACCTGAATATCCAAAGGCTTACAGCTATTTTTCTCCAACCGGTTATCGAAAAAGCCTTGTTGCATATTGGGAATTTAAGTAACATCCGTTCCGCGTTCACCACCACGGTTTATGCATTTTTAAATCCCAAGCTTCCATCAGCTGCTTGGGATTTTTTTTGCCTGCGTTTTGGCGTTTGGCATCTGTCTCGCCGTCAGCTCCAAGCGAGGCCCCGCTTTTTCGTCTACTACTGACTGGCCGATTTTCAACTCTTTGTAAGGGAGTGCGTCGATGCTGAGTCAGTGGATCCTTGCGGCTGTTCATCTATTCGCGTTTGCCTTGGCTTTCTGGGCGGTACTGACGCGCGGCACAGCGTTCAGCCAGCTCTCGGCGGGCACGGGAGAGCTCAAGCGCGTGCTGCTCGCGGATAACCTCTGGGGGCTTTCAGCTTTGACGCTGCTTATTACCGGAGCGATGCGTGCGTTTGGTGGTTACGAGAAAGGCTCTGACTATTACCTCCATCAGCCGCTGTTTCATCTGAAGATGACGTTGTTAGTGCTGATCCTGCTGATAGAGCTTGCACCCATGATCACGCTGATCAAATGGCGCATCGCATCGTCGCGCGGGGTGGCGCTTGATAGCGGACGTGCGAAGTTGTACGCGCGAATCAGTCATGTTGAAGCGCTGCTGCTGATCCTGATGATGGTCGCGGCGACAGGCATGGCGCGTGGCGTGATATTCGCTTAGAAGGCGAAATTCTCCGTGCTCTATCGGAAACGTCCGACAGCCAGCTCCAGGAGTGAAAGGTAATATCGGCGCAGGAGAGAAGGAGGGGGCAAGTGAAGAGCGTCAGCATGCTTCAGGCGCCGTGCCCAGCGGGGTGAAATGCGGATGGCTAAACGGCGCGTGAATCTTTAGCCAGTCTTGCGCGACGGCAATAGGACTGGCTACGTAATGCAAAGTGGCTCAGGGCGTTTGCGGCTTGTCCGGAGCGGTCAGGCCGGCCTGGATGCGTTGGTAAATTTCTTCACGGTGCACTGCCACGTTTTTCGGAGCGTTGATACCGATGCGGACTTGTTGGCCGCTGACTCCGAGGATGGTGATCGTGATGTCATCACCAATGTTTATGCTTTCACCGACTTTGCGGGTGAGTATCAGCATGGTCTTCTCCTTGATTGCTTTGTAGGGCACCTGATTCAGACAGTGCAGAGGTCGGTGGTATCTATAGATTAGTGCGAAGTCTCACGGTTTGGGTGCCTCTTTCTGACGCGCAGAAGCGGCATTAATTCCCAGGGCGTAACTATACAGAGGCTGCAATCATCATTCTCGTTGTTTTGTGCCCATTTTGCGGGGCTCGCGAAGTATTTTTGAATGATAAGATCGCCGCTTTACGAATTCCGAGGGAAGCGTTGTGCGCAAATTGGTTTGGCTGGTAGCGGCACTGGCATTGGCAGGCTGCGGTGAAGGCAAGAATGTAGATGCGCCGAAGCCTGAGACGAAGGTAGCGGCAGCGCCGGCGGCGGCTGCGCCTCAGTGGGATCTGGAAGTGCGTGGCGAGACTCCTCAGGCCGTCAGTGATCTGAGCGGCTGGTTGATCGAGCATGCTTTCGTTCCGACGGTCGTCAAGGACGGCAGCGGTAAAACACGAATTCTGATCGGTCCGTTCAATTCCCAAGCTGACGCCGAGGCGCGAAAGGTGCAGGTCGATGCAGCGCTGGTAAAAGCCAAGAAACAAAATATCGAATCGGTGGTGATCGAGCATCCGCTAACGCCATAAGCGAAGCGCCTTCAAAACACGCTGAACAGACATTAAAAAGGCCTCGAGCATAACGCTTGAGGCCTTTTTATTTCCGCTGCAATCAGCCGCAGGCTTTCAGATTTACCGAGCCGACAAACTCGTTGCCGCGCCCCATCACGCACGCCACGCTTTGGTTGCGCTGACGCTCCCAGTCCTGCACCGGATAGGTCTTGTCCCACGCCTCGTACAACTGCCGATCCTGTTTGGACAGGCGCAGTCCGTATTGTTTGCTCATATAAAAATATGTGCGGGCGATCATGCCGCGAATCGAAGGGCGGGGCATGACCTTCTTCGCCTTGAAGTCGACCTGCGTCAGGCAGGAACCGTACTGACCGGACTGCACTGGCAACCAGCCGTAGCTGAAGTTGCTGCGGTCACCGTTGACTTCACCGATGCTCGGCACCAGGTTATGCAAGTCTGCTTCGGCCTTTTGATAAACCGGATCGTAACGCGTGCAATTTTTGCGTCCGCCTTGCTGCCAGCACTGCCGCTGGTGACCGATCTGCCAGGCCGGCACGATGTGCTCCCACTCGATTCTCGATGCACGCTTGGCGTTCTTGCGCGGCACATAGCCGCAAGCCTTCAGGTCGACCTTGTTGCCGGTGTACTTGCAGCCGCAGTAAAACTCGGTGGATTGCGGCGCATAAAGTTTCCACGCGGCTTTCTTGGCTTCGGAAAATGTACGTGGGGCGCCAGCCTGGGCACCCATGGCGAAAAACAACAACAGCAAAGCAACACAGCGGACACTCATTGAATCAATCTTCCTTCGGCACAACCCAAAAAATCTGCACGCCACCGTCATCGCGATAAGCGAGGGTAACGTTGTCGTTCTCGTCGATTTCCTCGAGCAAGCGCTCCCAGTCGTCCATCGGCTCATCCGGCAGACGGAAAATTAGTGCGGCTTTGGCTTTTTGTGCGGTGGGGGAATTGATGATTTTCTGAACGCGCATACCCATGCGTTCATAAGCGTCAGGAGCAGCAGGAGAGGTGGCCACGAGGTTATCCTTATTAAGCTGTACGTGCATACAGTATTTAACTGTAAGCGATTTCGCAACTGCTTAAAATTCAAGAAAATCCTCTGACAGCGGGTTTCCGATTTTGGTGTAGGGCTTGTCGAGATTTTTGTGGGAAAAGTATTGGAAGGGTGTAAGCGGGGCACCACCTGCCAAGCTGACAGGTGATGCGCAATTGCCCGATCGAGAAGTGATCAGGCGATGTTCAATCAGTATTCCCAGAACATCCGTTGCAGCTCTTTGCTGTCGTTGGTCTTGGTCAGCGCGACCATCGCCAGGATGCGGGCTTTTTGCGGGTTCAGGTCGTGAGCGACAACCCAGTCGTATTTGTCGTCAGGCTGTTCGGCGTTACGCAGGACAAAGCCGCCCGCGTTGACGTGGGACGAGCGAATGATCTGCACGCCATCCTTGCGCAGCGCTTGCAGGGATGGAACCACGCGAGAGGATACCGAACCGTTGCCAGTGCCGGCGTGGATGATGGCTTTGGCGCCGGCTTGCGCCAATGCCTTGTAGGCGGTATCGCTGACGTTGCCGTAGGAATAGGCAATTTCTACGTCAGGCAGGCTCTTGATGTTTTTGATGTCGAATTCCGAATCCATGGTGTGACGCTTGGCCGGCAGGCGGAACCAGTAGGATTTGCCTTCGACCACCATGCCCAGCGGGCCCCAGGCACTTTTGAATGCTTCGGTCTTGATGTTGATCATTTTGCTGACGTCGCGACCGGACTGGATCTCGTCGTTCATGGTCACCAGCACGCCTTTGCCGCGTGCTTCTTTGCTGCTCGCCACGGCGACGGCGTTGTACAGGTTGAGCATGCCGTCTGCCGACATGGCAGTGCCCGGACGCATCGAACCTACGACGATGATCGGCTTGTCGGTCTTCTCCACCAGGTTCAGGAAGTAAGCGGTTTCTTCGAGGGTGTCGGTGCCGTGGGTGATAACGATGCCGTCGACGTCCTTGCTGTCAGCCAGTTCGGAAACGCGACGACCCAATTGCAGCAGGTTGTCGTTGGTGATGCTTTCCGAAGCGATCTGCATGACTTGTTCGCCACGCACGTTAGCCAGTTTGCTCAACTCGGGAATGCCAGCAATCAGTTGTTCGATACCGACTTTTGCTGCCTGATAAGTGGCGCTGTTGGCAGCACTGGCGCCGGCGCCAGCGATGGTGCCGCCTGTGGCGAGGACGACGACGTTGGCCAGTTTCGTCTGGGTTTCGGCTTCTTTTGCCTGAAGGGCAGTAGGCAGGAGCAGGAGGAGGGCCAATGCGCCCGGAATCAAGGTATTGAAAGCAGATTTCATTATTTTTCTCTCTAGTCGTGAGACGGTGCTGATGCAGGTTCATCTAGATGCGCCCCAAGCCGATCTGAATGCTTGAGGTGCAAGGACGGGAGCAGGATTCATACCATGCGTAATGTGCTGGCGGAAAATGTTTAACCCAATGATTTAAATCAACATTTTTCGGTGGCTGGAGCATCGTTGAGGACCCACCCATCCGGGATTCCGAACGACAGCGGGATTCTTGTTCGGCTCGCCGATAGGCAATCTCTGAAAAGCCAGGCGGGTGACAAATCCCTGCTAAAGAAATGTGCTCCCAGGCCGATGCGTCCTCAAGGAAACCAAATCTTAGGAGTTCATATGTCATTGACGGTCGGTTTTGCCAATCCCGCTGCAGTCACCATCGGCGGTAAAACAGCAGCCACGATCAACACCCTGAATGACGCGACCAATGAGGCATCGGCGCAGGCGCTGGGTACCGAGAAGACTGAGAAGAATCAGGTCAGAACCGGTGGTGGTCCTGTGCAGGAAAACAGTGAAACCGAGGCCGACAGTAATCTCAGCATTACCGTCAAGACACTGCTCAAGCGGATGAAGGAGTTGCAAAAACAACTTCAGGAGCAGCAGCAGCAACTGGCTGCGGCTCAGGCCGCAAGCTATCCGACTCCCGAAGCGAAATCCCAGGCAGTGATGTCGATTCAGGGCCAGATCGCGCAAACCAGCGCCGCACTGGCAGAGGTGGCGGGTGCGTTGGTCAAGGAGATGTCGAAAAGCGCTCCCAGCGGCGGCTTGGTCAATACGACTGCCTGAAGCGCCAAATTGCCAATTCGGCGATTCGGCCTACAACAAAAGACGATTTCTGATTGTTGACAAATGCCGGCGGGATTCTCATAGTTCGGTCTACGCAAACGTTTGCGCGGCTTGGAAGGGCATTTTCTCCCGGAGCTGTGACGTAGCTTACGTCAGCGCAAACGTTGCTCACAATAATCATAAGATCGGAGTGAACCCATGAAGCTGCCATTCGCCGCACGTCTTCTTGCTGTCGCTATGCTGGCTGCCACAGCCGCCGCACTACCTGTCTCCTCGGCGTTCGCCGAATCTGCAGAAAAACCCAAAGTCGCGCTGGTCATGAAATCATTGGCCAATGAATTCTTCCTGACCATGGAAGACGGCGCCAAGGCCTACCAGAAAGAACACTCCGCCGATTTCGATCTGATCTCCAACGGTATCAAAGACGAAACCGACACCGCCGGCCAGACTCGCATCGTCGAACAGATGATCCTGGCCAAGGTGAATGCACTGGTGATCGCGCCTTCTGACTCCAAGGCCATGGTGCCGGTTATCAAGAAGGCCGTAGACGCCGGTATCACGGTGATCAACATCGACAACCAGCTCGATCCCGCCGTAGTCAAAAGCAAAAACATCAACGTGCCTTTCGTAGGTCCGGACAACCGCAAGGGTGCACGTCTGGTCGGCGAATATCTGGCCAAGCAACTGAAGGCGGGCGACGAGGTCGGCATCATCGAAGGCGTGTCCACCACCACCAACGCGCAGGCGCGCACGGCCGGTTTCAAGGACGCGATGGAAGCCGCGCAGATCAAAGTGGTCTCGCTGCAATCCGGTGACTGGGAAATCGACAAGGGCAACAAGGTTGCCGCTTCGATCCTCAGTGAATACCCCGATGTCAAAGCACTGCTGGCCGGTAACGACAGCATGGCGGTCGGCGCCGTTTCCGCAGTCCGTGCCGCTGGCAAGGCAGGGCAGGTAAAAGTCGTCGGTTACGACAACATCAATGCGATCAAGCCAATGCTCAAGGACGGTCGTGTGCTGGCGACGGCTGACCAGTTTGCAGCCAAGCAGGCCGTGTTCGGCATCGAAACCGCACTGAAGATCATCAAGGGCGAGAAAGTCGACAGCGGTGCCAACGGCGTGATCGAAACACCGGTCGAGCTGGTCACCCAGTAAGTCATCTGACGACACAACGGCGCTCGTCCGTCCGGGCGAGCGCATGGAGATTTCTATGTCAGTTTCCGCCCCGAACGCTGTCCTCTCGGTCAGCGGTATCGGCAAGACCTATGCGCAACCGGTGCTCACCGGCATCGATCTGACGCTGATGCGCGGTGAAGTACTGGCGCTGACCGGCGAAAATGGTGCCGGCAAAAGTACCCTATCGAAGATCATTGGTGGTCTGGTCACACCCACTACCGGCCAGATGCAATTCCACGGCAAGGATTATCGTCCGGGCAGCCGTACCCAGGCCGAAGAGCTTGGCGTGCGCATGGTCATGCAAGAACTCAATCTGTTGCCGACGCTGTCGGTGGCGGAAAACCTCTTTCTGGATAATCTGCCGAGTAGCGCTGGCTGGATCAGCCGCAAGCAGTTGCGCAAGGCGGCGATCGAAGCCATGGCGCAAGTCGGCCTTGATGCGATCGACCCGGACACACTGGTTGGCGAGTTGGGTATCGGTCATCAACAGATGGTCGAAATCGCGCGCAACCTGATTGGCGATTGCCACGTGCTGATCCTCGATGAGCCGACCGCGATGCTCACGGCGCGCGAAGTCGAAATGCTCTTCGAGCAGATCAGCCGATTGCAGGCTCGCGGCGTTTCCATCATCTATATCTCCCATCGTCTCGAAGAACTGGCGCGGGTGGCGCAGCGTATTGCTGTGCTGCGTGACGGCAATCTGGTCTGCGTCGAGCCGATGGCCAACTACAACAGCGAGCAACTGGTCACCTTGATGGTCGGTCGCGAACTGGGCGAACACATCGACATGGGGCCGCGCAAGATCGGCGCTCCGGCGTTGACGGTCAAAGGCCTGACCCGTTCTGACAAAGTCCGCGACGTCTCTTTCGAGGTGCGTGCCGGAGAGATCTTCGGCATTTCCGGATTGATCGGGGCAGGGCGCACGGAATTGCTGCGGCTGATCTTCGGTGCCGATGCTGCCGACAGCGGCACCATCGCGCTCGGCTCGCCGGCCAAAGTCGTGAGTGTTCGCTCGCCAGTCGATGCCGTGCGCAACGGCATTGCGCTGATCACCGAGGATCGCAAGGGCGAAGGGCTGCTGCTCAGTCAGTCGATCAGCGCCAACATCGCCTTGGGCAACATGCCGGAAATCTCCAGTGGTGGTTTCGTCAACAACGGCGACGAAATTTCCCTGGCGCAGCGTCAGATCGAAGCCATGCGTATCCGCAGTTCTAGCCCGACGCAGTTGGTCTCGGAACTGTCCGGCGGCAATCAGCAGAAGGTCGTGATCGGCCGTTGGCTGGAGCGCGACTGTTCGGTGCTGCTGTTCGACGAGCCGACTCGCGGGATTGATGTCGGCGCCAAGTTCGATATTTACGGTTTGCTCGGTGAGTTGACCCGCCAGGGCAAGGCATTGGTGGTGGTGTCCAGTGACTTGCGTGAGTTGATGCTGATCTGCGATCGAATCGGCGTGCTTTCGGCGGGACGTCTGATCGACACCTTCGAGCGCGACAGCTGGACCCAGGATGATTTGCTTGCCGCCGCTTTCGCCGGCTACCAGAAACGTGATGCGTTGCTCAATGAAGCAGCGCCTAGGGATCTCCCATGAAAACTGCATCTCCTGCCAGTAAACGTAATGGCAATTTCTTCGGCCTGGGTACTTATCTGGGCCTGGCCGGTGCCTTGCTGGCGATGATTGCGCTGTTCTCGGTCCTGAGCAGCCATTTCCTCTCGTACAACACCTTCAGCACCCTGGCCAACCAGATTCCCGACCTGATGGTGCTGGCGGTGGGCATGACCTTTGTGCTGATCATCGGCGGCATCGATTTGTCCGTCGGCTCGGTCCTCGCGCTGGCCGCATCGACGGTCAGCGTTGCGATTCTCGGCTGGGGCTGGAGCGTTTTGCCAGCGGCGCTGCTCGGCATGGCGGTGGCGGCTCTGGCCGGCACCATCACTGGCTCGATCACCGTGGCCTGGCGGATTCCGTCGTTCATCGTCTCCCTCGGCGTGCTGGAAATGGCCCGCGGTGTGGCGTATCAGATGACCGGGTCGCGCACTGCCTACATTGGCGATGCGTTCGCCTGGCTGTCGAATCCGATCGCGTTCGGCATTTCCCCGTCGTTCATCATCGCTTTGCTGGTGATCTTCATCGCGCAGGCAGTTTTGACCCGCACTGTTTTCGGCCGCTACCTGATCGGCATCGGTACCAACGAAGAGGCGGTTCGGCTGGCCGGGATCAATCCCAAGCCCTACAAGATTCTGGTGTTCAGCCTGATGGGGCTGCTGGCAGGCATCGCTGCGCTGTTTCAGATTTCGCGTCTGGAAGCGGCTGACCCGAACGCAGGTTCGGGCCTGGAACTGCAAGTGATCGCGGCGGTGGTTATCGGCGGTACCAGCCTGATGGGCGGGCGCGGTTCGGTGATCAGCACTTTCTTTGGTGTGTTGATCATTTCCGTACTCGCGGCCGGTCTCGCGCAGATTGGTGCGACGGAGCCGACCAAGCGCATCATCACCGGTGCGGTAATCGTTATCGCTGTGGTGCTCGACACCTATCGCAGTCAACGCGCCAGTCGCCGGGGCTGAACCATGGCAACGATCAAGGATGTAGCGGCGCTCGCGGGCATTTCCTACACGACCGTGTCGCACGTGGTGAACAACACCCGCCCGGTCAGTCAGGAAGTGCGGCGCAAAGTCGAGGCGGCGATCAAGAGCCTCGACTACGTGCCAAGTGCCGTGGCGCGCTCGCTGAAAGCCAAGACCACCGCGACCATCGGCCTGCTGGTGCCTAACAGCCTCAACCCGTACTTCGCTGAATTGGCGCGCGGAATCGAGGATTACTGCGAGCGCAACGGCTATTGCGTGATCCTCTGTAACTCCGACGACAACCCGGACAAGCAGCGCAGCTATTTGCGTGTGTTGCTGGAAAAGCGCATCGACGGTTTGATCGTCGCCTCCGCCGGCGGTGACAGTGGTCTGGCGCAAGGGCTGGCGGGCGTGAAGACGCCGATGGTCATCGTCGACCGGGGCTTGGAGGGTGTAAATGCCGATCTGGTGCGCATCGACCACGAATACGGCGCTTATCTGGCAACCCGTCACCTGCTCGAGTTGGGGCATCGCGACATCGCCACGATCGGCGGTCCGGCCAGTACCAGCGTGGCGCAAATGCGTCAGGCCGGTTATTGCCGAGCGCTGCAAGAGGCGGGAATCGAGGTGCGCGAAGAGCGCATGCTGGAAAGCGACTTCACCAGCACCGGCGGTTACAACGCCGCTGCCCGGCTGCTCGAGAGCAATCCGCCGAGCGCGATTTTTGCCGGCAACGACATGATTGGTATCGGTGTGCTGCGTGCGGCGGCCGAACGTAACGTGCGAGTGCCGGCCGAGCTGTCGGTGATCGGCTTCGATGACATTCAGATGAGTCGTTATGTCTATCCGGCGCTGACCACGGTCGGCCAGTCGATCCTGCAACTGGGCGAGATGGCCGCCGAAGTGCTGTTGCGCAGAATTGCTGCGCCGGAATCGGGCACTGATCAACGCATCGTGACCCCAAGTATCGTCCTGCGCGAATCGACCGCGCCGCTGTCCGGCGTGTTCACCGAATATCGCTGAAACCGAATTGATGAGTAGTGATGTATGCCAGCAAATGTAGTGGTAATAGGCAGCCTGAACATGGACCTGGTCACCCGGGCGCCACGGCTGCCGCGCGGCGGTGAAACGCTGATTGGTCATTCCTTTGCCACCGTGTCGGGCGGCAAGGGCGCCAATCAGGCAGTTGCCGCTGCTCGTCTGGGTGCGCAGGTGGCGATGATCGGTTGCGTGGGAAATGACGACTACGGTGTGCGATTGCGCGATGCCTTGCTCGCCGAGCACATCGACTGCGAGGCTGTCAGCGTCGTAGAGGATTCCAGTGGCGTGGCGCTGATTGTGGTGGATGACAACAGCCAGAACGCCATCGTGATTGTCGCCGGAGCCAACGGCGCAATGACGGAAGCAGTAATTGACCGCTTTGATGCGGTTTTACAGGCCGCCGACGTGGTGATCTGTCAGCTCGAGATTCCCGATGCGACGGTCGGGCATGCGCTCAAGCGTGCACGTGAACTGGGCAAGACCGTCATCCTCAATCCGGCGCCGGCCAGCCGTCCTTTGCCGGCAGACTGGTTTGCCGCCATCGACTATCTGATTCCCAACGAAAGCGAAGCCGCCGCATTGAGCGGGCTCGCTGTCGACTCGCTGCAGTCGGCAGAAACGGCTGCCACTCAGTTGATTGCCATGGGCGCGGGCAAAGTCATCGTCACGTTGGGCGCGCAGGGGTCGTTGTTCGCCAATGGCAAGGGCTTTGAACACTTCCCCGCGCCGACCGTGAAGGCGGTCGATACCACGGCCGCAGGCGACACCTTTGTCGGCGGTTTCGCCGCAGCGCTGGCCGATGGCAAATCCGAGGCCGAGGCGATCCGCTACGGTCAGATCGCCGCTGCGCTGTCGGTTACCCGCGCCGGTGCACAACCGTCGATTCCAACCATGTCCGAAGTACAGGCGTTCAGACCCGCATGAAAAAGACTCCATTACTCAACGTCGCGCTGTCGCGACTGATCGCTTCGCTTGGCCACGGTGACATGGTCGTGATCGGCGACGCCGGTTTGCCCGTGCCGCCGGGTGTCGAGCTGATTGATCTGGCGCTGACCCATGGCATCCCTGATTTCGTCAGCACGCTGAAAGTCGTACTCAGCGAGATGCAGGTGGAAAGCCATGTGCTGGCCAGAGAGATCTTCGATAAGCAGCCCTCGGCGCTGGCCGATCTGGACGCGATGAACGAAGAGAGCGCGCTGGGCCGTAGGGATCTGCTCACTCACGAGCAGTTCAAGGTACTGAGCCGACAAGCCAGGGCGATCATTCGTACAGGAGAATGTCAGCCGTACTGCAACATCGTTCTGGTCGCCGGGGTTACATTCTGATTTCCGATATCACCTGCACAAGGAATGCGCTATGCAACGCTATGCTGAAAAAATCCATCAACTGCTTCGGGGTCTGCTGCTTTTGTCTGTGATAACTGCGACCGGCGTTCAGGCCGCTGAAAAAATCGATTTGATCATCGACACCGATCCAGGCGCTGACGACGTTGTCGCTTTGCTCTTCGCGCTGGCGTCGCCGGATGAATTGAATATCCGCGCGTTAACGACTGTCGCCGGCAACGTGCGCCTGGACAAGACTTCGCGTAACGCACGCCTGGCTCGCGAATGGGCAGGGCGCGAAGACGTGCCGGTTTACGCTGGCGCACCGAAGCCGCTGATGCGCACGCCGATCTACGCCGAGAACATTCATGGCAAGGAAGGTTTGTCAGGCGTCACGGTTCACGAACCGAAGAAAGGCTTGGCGAAAGGCAATGCGGTCAATTATCTGATCGACACTCTTAAATCGGCCAAACCTCACAGCATCACCATCGCCATGCTCGGCCCGCAGACCAACCTGGCTCTGGCGTTGATCCAGGAACCGGAGATCGTTCAGGGCATCAAGGAAGTGGTGATCATGGGCGGGGCGCATTTCAACGGTGGCAACATCACCCCTGTGGCTGAATTCAACCTGTTCGCTGATCCGCAGGCTGCCGAGGTGGTGCTCAAGAGCGGAGTGAAACTCACCTATCTGCCGCTGGACGTGACCCACAAGATCCTGACCAGCGATGCACGCCTGAAGCAGATCGCCGCGCTGAACAACAATGCGAGCAAGATCGTCGGCGACATTCTCAACGAATACATCAAGGGCGATATGGAGCACTACGGCATTCCCGGCGGCCCGGTGCATGACGCCACCGTTGTGGCGTATCTGCTCAAGCCTGAGTTGTTTACCGGTCGGGCGGTCAACGTCGTGGTGGATAGTCGTGAAGGACCGACATTCGGCCAGACCATCGTTGACTGGTATGACGGTTTGAAAGCACCGAAGAATGCGTTCTGGGTCGAAAATGGCGACGCCCAGGGGTTCTTTGATCTGCTGACCGAGCGCTTGAAGCGTCTGAAATAAGTCGTCGACCCGCAGGCAGTTTGCCTGCGGGTTTTCACTGCGGCTGTTCGGCCTGGCCGATCGGATAGCGTTCGAATACCTGATTGATAAAATGCTGCGCCGCTTCTATTCCCAACTCCTTGACCAGTAGATCGATGCCGATCAGCGCCAGTTCTTCCGTCGTGCCGGGGCTGTAAGAGCTGTGTCCTTCGGCCCATTTGGCGTTGATGGCGGCGTCGATGCTTACACTGGTCATGGGAGGCTCGAGAGGTCAGGATGTCTGTTTTCGAGTTAACCATTTTGTGCGGCATTTGGCACTGCGACTTAGGCATGAGCGGAGCGCTATGCGACACTTGGTCTTTTCCGGCTTGCAAAGGACCCCGCTGTGCAGATTGATCTGAATACCCCTGACGGCCTGACACTCGAAGCAGTGCGCCAATTGCTTGCCTCGGCCAGTGACGACGTGCACAACCAATTGCGTGTGACCAAAGATGGCATTGCCTATCTGTCTACGGTGACCGGTGGGCAGGATATCGAGGGTCTGTTGTTTCGCCTGGAAACCTGGGCGAAGGGGTCGGGCTATGTGGGTAACGTCGCAGCCAGCGATGAAGTCTGGGTGATGCAGATTTTCAACGCGCTCAAGGACAACTGGCCGAATCCGCCGTATGACTACATCGACGTTTATTGAGGTCGTTAATATTCAGTCACGATTGTTTGCTGAGTCGCCGCGCGCAGCTCAGGCACACTCGGCATTTTTCCGCTCGTGGGGCAGGGCATGGCTTGAGCCTTGAAACCAAACGCCGCATTGGCGGTCGCACGATCTCTGCTTAAACATTTGAAAACAAGGAGGCTTCATGCCTTTGAAGTTCGCGACACTGGGTGCACTGATGGCCGCTGCGCTGTTGGCTGGTTGCAGCACAACCTCCAGCGAGTCGGCAAAGGAACCCGTGGCTGCTGAATCGGGAAACAGCCGCTGCGAAGCATCGGCAGCGCAATTCGCCATCGGCAAGAAGGCATCCCCTGAATTGCTGGATCAGGCGCGTGCCAAGGCTGGGGCGCAAAATGCGCGCTTCCTCAAGCCAAACGACATGATCACCCTGGAATACCGCTCCGATCGCCTGAATCTGAACACCGACAACAACCTGGTGGTTACCCGCGTCAATTGCGGCTGAACACTTTGTTCAAGACATAAAAAACCCCGTCACTTGGACGGGGTTTTTTTAGTGCGCCGAGAAATTACTCTGGGCGAACCTGTGCAGCTTGCATACCCTTTTGGCCTTTCTCAGCCACGAAAGAGACGGTCTGGCCTTCTTTCAGGCTTTTGAAACCGTCGGATTCGATAGCTTTGAAGTGTACGAACAGGTCGTCACCGCCACCTTGAGGAGTGATGAAGCCGAAGCCTTTTTCATCGTTGAACCATTTAACGGTGCCGGTTTGGCGATTAGACATGGTGTATCTCCAAGAAACATATATTTTCAGTGTACTGTGCTGCTCAGGCCAACTGGGCACACCCGGGTATCATAGTCGAAATGTTCGCTTTGGGAGCCCCCCGGACGTGCTGTTTGCCAATC
The DNA here is from genome assembly GCF_040310465.1 of Pseudomonas sp. H26/SER47-MNA-CIBAN-0231. Lineage (NCBI taxonomy): Bacteria > Pseudomonadati > Pseudomonadota > Gammaproteobacteria > Pseudomonadales > Pseudomonadaceae > Pseudomonas > Pseudomonas sp. H26/SER47-MNA-CIBAN-0231. The sequence goes on from NZ_JBEOPW010000002.1 coordinate 453,771, forward strand.
AGTCGTGTTTTCTTTACCACCCGTTTCTGCTGAAAGCCCCGGTTTGAAAGGCTTTCAGCGAAACGTAAAGACGATAAAAAAACCTGTAAAACCTGCATAAATCGTCTGAAAAGGCTCATTTCCAGCACTTTTTTCCGCCTTTCAGCCGATGTTAATGCCCGGTTTTCTTATTTTTTCGGGGCGGTATTTGCCTTGCATTTGGCGATCTGGCCAAGGGCTTTCTGTTGCAATTCAGGAGTCGCCTTGTTGTCCATCAGCGCCTGAATGTCGCTGGCCGGATAGGACTTGATGGCGTCAGCACCGCAAGCGCAGTGGGATTTCGCCGCTGCAGCACCGATTTGCTGGGTCGCAGCCTGAGTGCACTGGGCCATGTACTTTTCGCGCTCGCCTTTCGGCCAGTCGGCATGGGCGCTCAGTGGCAGCAGCAGGACGACGGGGGCGAGGACGGCGAATAAGCTTTTCAGACGCATGCGAGGATGCTCCTTGTGGGTCAATGTCTTGTTATCTGAGGGCGCAAGGGCCGATCAAGTTCAGCACTCTGGCATAAAATCGGACATTTCGCCTTCTGCCAAATCAGGGCGTGAGCGACCGCTCATCTGTGCTAGCATGCCGGGCTCAAGCGTTCTCAGGCTTCGGATGACCTTCAGTCCCGAAGCGGTCGGCGTGCGAATTTTTCCGATTTGAATCCCAGTCACTCTGGTTCGGTTTTCCGGTTGGCCGCAAGGCTCCTGCCGCTGTAAGGCAGGCGTTCGTCATTGAATGGCCTGGATCGGATCTTGTACTGGCTCATCCCAACCCACGTGACCTTTGGTAGGGGTCACCACTAGGAGAGGAGGCGCCATGCCAACTATTACTCTTCCCGACGGCAGTCAACGTTCATTCGATCACCCGGTTTCCGTAGCCGAGGTCGCCGCATCCATTGGTGCAGGCCTGGCCAAAGCCACGCTCGCGGGCAAGGTCAATGGCCAACTGGTCGACGCCAGCGACATCATCAGCAGCGACGCGACCCTGCAAATCATTACGCCAAAGGATGAAGAGGGGCTGGAGATCATTCGCCACTCTTGCGCGCACTTGGTTGGCCACGCGGTCAAACAGCTGTATCCGACCGCGAAGATGGTCATCGGCCCGGTCATCGACGAAGGCTTCTATTACGACATCGCCTACGAGCGTCCTTTCACGCCGGAAGACATGGCGGCCATCGAACAGCGCATGCAGCAGCTGATCGAGAAGGATTACGACGTCATCAAGAAAGTCACTCCGCGCGCCGAAGTGATCGAAGTGTTCAAGGCCCGTGGCGAAGACTACAAGCTGCGCCTGGTCGAAGACATGCCGAACGAGCAGGCCATGGGTCTGTACTATCACGAAGAGTACGTCGACATGTGCCGCGGTCCGCACGTGCCGAACACGCGTTTCCTGAAATCCTTCAAGCTGACCAAGCTGTCGGGCGCCTACTGGCGTGGCGACGCCAAGAACGAGCAGTTGCAGCGCGTTTACGGCACTGCCTGGGCCGACAAGAAGCAACTGGCGGCATACATCCAGCGCATCGAAGAAGCCGAGAAGCGCGATCACCGCAAGATCGGCAAGCGCCTGGGCCTGTTCCACACTCAGGAAGAGTCGCCGGGCATGGTGTTCTGGCACCCGAATGGCTGGACTCTGTATCAGGTGCTCGAGCAGTACATGCGCAAGATCCAGCGCGACAACGGCTACCTTGAGATCAAGACTCCTCAAGTCGTCGACCGCAGCCTGTGGGAGAAATCCGGACACTGGGCCAACTACGCCGACAACATGTTCACCACTCAGTCGGAAAACCGCGACTACGCCATCAAGCCGATGAACTGCCCATGCCACGTGCAGGTGTTCAATCAGGGCCTGAAAAGCTACCGTGAGTTGCCAATGCGTCTGGCCGAGTTCGGCGCCTGCCACCGTAACGAACCGTCGGGTGCGTTGCACGGCATCATGCGTGTGCGAGCGTTCACCCAGGACGACGCGCACATTTTCTGCACCGAAGAGCAGATGCAGGCCGAGTCCGCTGCGTTCATCAAACTGACCATGGACGTCTATCGCGATTTCGGCTTTACCGAAGTCGAGATGAAGCTGTCCACTCGTCCGGAAAAGCGTGTCGGCTCCGATGAGCTTTGGGATCGCGCTGAAGCAGCATTGGCTGCAGCCCTTGATTCTGCTGGCCTGCCGTACGATCTGCAGCCGGGCGAGGGTGCTTTCTACGGGCCGAAGATCGAGTTCTCGCTGAAAGATTGTCTCGGTCGCGTCTGGCAGTGTGGTACCTTGCAGCTCGATTTTAACCTGCCTGTCCGTTTGGGCGCTGAATACGTCTCCGAAGACAACAGCCGCAAACACCCAGTGATGTTGCACCGCGCGATCCTCGGTTCGTTCGAGCGTTTCGTCGGGATTCTGATCGAGCACTACGAAGGTGCTTTCCCTGCGTGGCTCGCGCCAACCCAGGCGGTGATCATGAATATCACTGATAAACAGGCAGATTTTGTTGCAGAGGTTGAAAAAACTCTCAACGAAAGCGGATTTCGTGCCAAGTCCGACTTGAGAAATGAAAAGATCGGCTTTAAAATCCGCGAGCATACTTTGCTCAAGGTTCCCTATCTTTTGGTTATCGGAGATAAGGAAGTCGAGATGCAGACTGTCGCTGTGCGTACTCGTGAAGGTGCTGACCTGGGCTCGATGCCCGTCGCCCAGTTCGCTGAGTTTCTCGCGCAAGCGGTTTCCCGGCGTGGTCGCCCAGATTCGGAGTAATTATTATTAAGCGTGAAATGAGACAAGATAAACGAGCTGCACCGAAAGCCCCGATCAACGAGAATATCTCGGCACGCGAGGTTCGGTTAATTGGCGCTGATGGCGAGCAGATTGGCATCGTCTCGATTGATGAAGCGCTTCGTATCGCTGAAGAAGCAAAGCTTGATCTGGTGGAAATCTCCGCCGATGCAGTCCCGCCTGTTTGCCGGGTGATGGACTACGGCAAGTCGATCTTCGAGAAGAAGAAGCAGATTGCCGCGGCGAAGAAAAACCAGAAGCAGATTCAGGTTAAAGAAATCAAGTTTCGTCCAGGGACGGAGGAAGGGGATTACCAGGTAAAACTGCGCAACCTGGTACGTTTCCTGAGTGACGGGGACAGGGCCAAGGTATCCTTGCGATTCCGCGGCCGTGAGATGGCCCACCAGGAGCTGGGGATGGAACTCCTCAAGCGGGTTGAACAAGACCTGCTCGAGTACGGTTCGGTCGAACAGCATCCTAAGATGGAAGGACGCCAGCTGATCATGGTCATCGCCCCGAAAAAGAAGAAGTAATCAACAGGGCACGGCAGGCCTTCTGATTATGTTTATCAACTGAATGCGGAGTATCCGAACATGCCAAAAATGAAAACCAAAAGTGGTGCTGCCAAGCGGTTTCTGAAAACTGCTAACGGCATCAAGCACAAGCACGCTTTCAAGAGCCACATCCTGACTAAAATGTCGACCAAGCGTAAGCGTCAACTGCGCGGTAGCAGCTTGCTGCATCCGTCTGACGTGGCAAAAGTCGAGCGCATGCTGCGCCTTCGTTAATTTAGTCAAGAATAGAGGAAGTAACTCATGGCTCGTGTAAAGCGTGGCGTCATTGCCCGTAAGCGTCACAAAAAAATTCTGAAACTTGCTAAAGGCTACTACGGCGCACGCTCCCGCGTATTCCGTGTTGCCAAGCAAGCGGTAATCAAGGCAGGCCAGTACGCCTACCGTGACCGTCGTCAGAAAAAACGTCAGTTCCGCGCTCTGTGGATCGCTCGTATCAACGCTGGTGCTCGTGTTAACGGTCTGTCCTACAGCCGTTTCATCGCTGGCCTGAAAAAAGCGTCCATCGAGATCGACCGCAAGGTTCTGGCTGATCTGGCAGTGAACGAAAAAGCGGCGTTTGCTGCGATTGTCGAGAAAGCTAAAGCCACCTTGGCTTAAGTACCCCCGACAGTCACCCGGCCTCACCTCTGTGGGGCCAGGTGTTAAACGTCATAAATAGGGGAAGAGCCTTCAAGCTCTTCCCCTATTTTGTATCTGGAGTCTGTACATGGAAAACCTGGATGCGCTGGTCTCTCAAGCACTAGAGGCTGTGCAAAGCGCTGAAGATATCAATGCCCTGGAGCAAATCCGGGTTCAATACCTTGGCAAGAAGGGCGAATTGACTCAGGTGATGAAGACCCTGGGGAATCTGCCGGCCGAAGAGCGTCCGCAAGTCGGTGCGCTGATCAACGTTGCCAAGGAACGTGTTACAGGCGTTCTCAATGCGCGCATGGCATTGTTTGAAGAAGCCGAGCTGGCTGCCAAACTGTCTGCCGAATCCATCGACGTGACGTTGCCGGGCCGTGGCCAGACCTCCGGCGGTCTGCATCCGGTCACCCGGACTCTGGAGCGCGTCGAGCAGTTCTTCACCCGCATTGGCTACGGCATTGCCGAAGGCCCAGAGGTCGAAGACGACTACCACAACTTTGAAGCGCTCAACATCCCAGGCCATCACCCGGCCCGGTCGATGCATGACACCTTCTATTTCAATGCCAACATGTTGCTGCGCACCCATACCTCGCCGGTACAGGTCCGCACCATGGAATCCAAGCAGCCGCCGATCCGCATCGTCTGCCCGGGCCGCGTCTATCGCAGCGACTCCGATATCACCCATTCGCCGATGTTCCACCAGGTTGAAGGCCTGCTGGTTGATCGCGATATCAATTTTGCCGATCTCAAAGGCACCATCGAAGAATTCCTGCGGGTGTTCTTCGAGAAAGAACTGGCCGTGCGTTTCCGTCCTTCGTACTTCCCGTTCACCGAGCCATCCGCTGAAGTCGATATGGAATGCGTGATGTGCAGTGGCAAAGGCTGCCGCGTCTGCAAGCAGACCGGCTGGCTGGAAGTGATGGGCTGCGGCATGGTTCACCCGAACGTGCTGCGCATGTCCGGCATCGACCCGGAAGAGTTCTCCGGCTTTGCCTTCGGCATGGGCGTCGAGCGTCTGGCCATGCTCCGTTACGGCGTGAACGACTTGCGTCTGTTCTTCGACAACGACTTGCGGTTCCTCGCGCAATTTCGCTAGTCGTAACGAATTCTTAGGAGAGCAGGATGAAATTCAGTGAACAATGGCTGCGTGGCTGGGTTAGCCCGCAGGTAGATCGCGATGAGCTGGTTGCTCGTCTGTCGATGGCCGGTCTTGAGGTCGATAGCGTTACGCCGGCCGCCGGCGTATTCAGTGGTGTTGTGGTGGGCGAGGTGCTGAGCACCGAGCAGCATCCGGACGCCGACAAGTTGCGCGTGTGCCAGGTCAGCAATGGCGCGGAAACTTTCCAGGTCGTATGCGGTGCGCCAAATGTGCGCCCGGGCCTGAAGATTCCGTTCGCCATGATTGGCGCAGAGCTGCCGGGCGACTTCAAGATCAAGAAGGCCAAGCTGCGTGGCATCGAGTCCAACGGCATGCTGTGCTCGCAGGCCGAGCTGCAGGTCGGTGAAGGCAATGACGGTCTGATGGAGCTGCCGGCAGATGCGCCGGTGGGCGAAGATTTCCGTGTGTATCTGGATCTGGAAGACGCCAGCATCGAGGTTGACCTGACTCCCAACCGTGGTGACTGCCTGTCCCTGGCCGGTCTGGCCCGTGAAGTCGGCGCGCTGTACGCCGTGCCGGTAACCCGTCCTGTGGTGGCTGCGATTGCAGCGGTACACGACGAAGTCCGCTCGGTCGAGGTGCTGGCCCCGGCTGCCTGCCCACGTTACCTGGGTCGTGTCATCCGTAACGTCGACCTGTCCAAGCCAACCCCGCTGTGGATGGTTGAGCGTCTGCGTCGCGCCGACGTGCGCAGCATCGACGCTGCCGTCGACATCACCAACTACGTGATGCTCGAGCTCGGCCAGCCACTGCACGCTTTCGATCTCGCCGAAATCAATGGCGGCATTCGTGTGCGCATGGCTGAAGAGGGCGAGAAGCTGGTTCTGCTTGATGGTCAGGAAGTCAGCCTGCGCAGCGATACGCTGGTCATCGCTGACCACACTCGTGCACTGGCGATCGCCGGCGTCATGGGTGGCGAGCACAGCGGTGTTTCCGCGACCACCCGTGATGTGTTCCTCGAATCTGCGTTCTTTGATCAGATTGCGGTTGCCGGCAAGGCACGTTCTTACGGCTTGCATACCGACGCTTCGCATCGCTACGAGCGTGGCGTTGACTGGCAGCTGGCACGTGAAGCCATGGAGCGCGCCACTGGCCTGCTGCTGGAAATCACTGGCGGCGAAGCTGGTCCGATCATCGAGACCGTCAGCGAACAACATCTGCCATCGATTGCACCGATCACTTTGCGTGCTCAGCGCATCACTCAGATGCTCGGCATGGAGATGGATTCGGCACAGGTCGAGCGTCTGCTCAGTGCCTTGGGCCTTAGCATTACCGCTGATGGCGAAGGCCAATGGCGCGTTGAAGTGCCAAGCCATCGCTTCGATATCAGCCTGGAAGTCGACCTGATCGAAGAGCTGGCTCGCCTGTACGGTTACAACCGTCTGCCGGTTCGCTACCCGCAAGCGCGTCTGGCGCCACAAGCCAAGGCCGAAGCGCGTAGTGATCTGCCTGAGCTGCGTCGTCTGCTGGTTGCTCGTGGTTATCAGGAAGCGATCACTTACAGCTTCATCGATCCGCGTCAGTTCGAACTGTTCAATCCAGGCGTCGAGCCGCTGTTGCTGGCCAACCCTATCTCCAATGACATGGCGGCCATGCGTTCGTCGCTGTGGCCAGGACTGGTCAAAGCGCTGCAACACAACCTCAATCGTCAGCAGGATCGCGTGCGTCTGTTCGAGAGCGGCCTGCGCTTCGTCGGTCAGCTTGAAGGCCTGAAGCAAGAGCCGATGCTGTCCGGGGTTGTTTGCGGCAGCCGCTTGCCGGAAGGCTGGGCGCAGGGTCGGGATGCCGTCGACTTCTTCGACGTAAAGGCTGACGTGGAGGCTGTACTGGGTTTCGCTGGTGCCTTGGATTCGTTCACCTTTGCTCCAGGCAAACACCCGGCGCTGCATCCGGGGCAGACCGCGCGCATCGAGCGTGAAGGTCGCGAAGTAGGCTTCATTGGTGCGATCCACCCAGAATTGTCGAAAGCCTTGGGGCTGGATCGTCCGGTGTTCGTCTTCGAACTGGTTCTGGCGGAAGTGGCGCTCGGTAAAATGCCGAAATTCCACGAGTTGTCGCGCTTTCCTGAAGTGCGTCGTGACCTTGCGCTGATCGCGCACAAAGACGTCGCGGCCTCGGCTGTACTGGACGTAATCCGTGAAAATGCAGGCGAATGGCTCACAGAGCTCAGGCTGTTTGACGTGTATCAGGGTAAAGGTATTGATCCTGATAGAAAAAGCCTTGCAGTTGGCTTGACCTGGCAGCATCCATCGCGCACTCTTAATGACGATGAGGTGAATTCGACGACGCAAAATATCCTCACCTCGCTCGAACAAAGGTTGAACGCCACGTTAAGGAAGTGACGTATGGGGGCTTTGACGAAAGCTGAGATGGCGGAACGTCTGTATGAAGAGCTGGGCCTGAACAAGCGGGAAGCCAAGGAATTGGTAGAACTGTTTTTCGAGGAAATCAGGCACGCTCTTGAAGACAACGAGCAGGTCAAATTGTCCGGTTTCGGCAATTTCGACCTTCGGGACAAACGCCAGCGGCCTGGCCGCAACCCGAAAACGGGGGAAGAAATCCCGATCACGGCTCGCCGTGTGGTCACCTTTCGTCCAGGGCAGAAGTTGAAGGCCCGAGTTGAGGCTTATGCTGGAACCAAGTCATAACGACGAACTACCCGTCATCCCGGGCAAACGCTACTTCACCATTGGTGAAGTCAGCGAGCTGTGTGCCGTAAAGCCACACGTGCTGCGCTATTGGGAGCAGGAGTTTCCTCAGCTCAACCCCGTCAAACGCCGCGGGAACCGCCGGTATTATCAGCGCCAGGACGTGCTGATGATCCGGCAGATCCGCGCGCTCCTTTACGATCAGGGTTTCACCATCGGCGGCGCACGTCTGCGTCTGTCCGGCGACGAAGCCAAAGACGATACCACCCAGTACAAACAAATGATTCGGCAGATGATTGCCGAATTGGAAGACGTCCTGGTGGTGCTCAAGAAATAAAAAGCGGCGTTTGAATACTTCCAGTTTTCAAACGCTTGCGATATATTCTTGAGCGCTCTTCGAGGTGAAGAGCGAGATGCAGTATCAGTCGGGGCGTAGCGCAGTCCGGTAGCGCACTAGCATGGGGTGCTAGGGGTCGAGTGTTCGAATCACTCCGTCCCGACCATATTTTTCAATGACTTAGGCCAATGTTCACAGCATTGGCCTTTTTCATGTGTGTGAGATTTGCGGGGCTACTCGATCACGCCTGCGACTCGCATCACCAAGTGTTTGGGTTAGTCAGAATGTCCGCTCGTCGAGCCAATAGCACTCTCTGTGCGCCGATCTCCTCTCACTTATTAAGCGCAGTCCCTGCGCCACTGATGGGAGAGAATGATGATCGACGACAATAATGGCCCTGAAGCGCCATATCCGGGACCAAGTGAGCAAAACCCTGACACTGGCGAGGGCCATGATTCCGGCCTGGAGCAAGCTGACTCTGAGCCAAAGCAAGGTACCGACGAACGACCAGAGGACTGGAATCCGCCACCCGGCAATCCTGGTTCAGATCAAGATGCCCAGACCGGTCGCGATAACGGCGGCGCAAAATAGGCGCATGGAATTCATATCGTGTACGAGACCCGGCCATCGCGCCGGGTTTTTTATTGCCACCGAATCCGCTCCCAACGTAGCCGAGATTTATGTGGGGACGGTTATCTGGGTTTTAAGGGCGAAGCCGAGCGGCGCCGGCACCTGAATGATCAATCCAGGCGCCGGCAACAAGCGTGTTTACTCGACTATGCAGATCCAACGGTGGTTGTATCGGTACGGCGCGCGAGTGAAATGAACATCTGAAACCATCTTCATGCCGCGCTCTTGAAGCGCTTCGGTCAGTTGTACGAGTGTCTCTGCCTGGATAGTCATTGCTGTCACCTCGTCAGATTTACTGCGTTCATAATTCTTGACCGAGAGATCAGGCGGCTAATTCATTTTTTCTACAGTAGTCATTAGCGCCGCATAAGCAGGAACACAGCGTTACTTCGCGCCAACTACCTCACCCCATTCAAGCCCGAACCGCCCCAGATACTTCCTCAAGCGATCGGCATCATTGGGTTGCGCCTTGGCCTGCCGGGAAACCCCGAATAACTGTCGGCCGGCATCCGACAGGCTGTCCGCCTGCTGGCACACCTCAATGACAGCCTTCAATTGCAACCGATCGAACAAGTCCATGCTCTCGCCATCTCCTGGCAACTCAGTCGATAGCGCAGAGGGATGCGCCAAGCCCCACGCATATCGCAATCGTTCGATCTCATCATCGACCTGCGCTTCATCGATGCGCCCGCTGTCGGCCAAAGTCGCCATCCGCGTAATCGATGCGGACAGCTCGCGAAAGTTGCCCAGCCAGGCTGCTGCAGGTGAGCTGGCGAAGGCCAGGTAGCGTCGGCGTGCTTCGAGATTGAAGCGCACCCGTTCACCCTGTTCTCGAGCATGGCGTTCCAGTTCGAAGTCGATGTTCGGCTCGATGTCTTCGCGGCGCCCTGCGAGGCCGGGCAGGTCGAATGTCCAGAGGTTGATCCTTGCGTATAGGTCCTCGCGAAAAAGGCCTTCGGCGACCCGGCTGCGCAGGTCGCGGTGGGTGCCAGCAATGATCAAAAAATCACTCTCGACTTCCTTGTCCGAGCCCAGCGGGAAGAAGCGTTTCTCTTCGATTGCTTTTAACAGCATCGCTTGTTCGTCTGCGCCGAGCTCACCGATTTCATCGAGAAACAACATGCCACCATCGGCGGCGCGCAGCAGGCCATCGCGAGAGTTCTGCGCGCCGGTGAAGGCGCCTTTGACGTGGCCGAACAAGGCCGACATCGCGCCGTCGCCACGCAAAGTGGCGCAGTTGACTTCGACAAAGCGTCCCTGCATCTGATGGCGATTGCGTTTGAGTTCGTAGATGCGCCGCGCCAGGAAGGATTTGCCGGCGCCGGTCGGGCCGATCAGCAGCATGGGGGCTTTGGAGCGCAGCGCAACGCGCTCGATCTGTTCAATGGAGCGGTTGAAGGCCGGGTTGCGCGTGGCGATGCCGGACTTGAGAAATTCCAGGCCTTCCAGACGTTTGCTGGCGAAGCGTGAAGCAATCCGATCATAGCGCGACAGATCGAGATCGATCAGCGCGTGAGTGCCACAGGCGGGCTCGTTCTCTCTCTTGCGCTTGGCGGGGGAGGTCTGGATCAGTCGGGCCGGCAGGTAGCGCGCCTCGGCGAGCAGAAACCAGCAGATCTGTGCGACGTGGGTGCCGGTGGTGATGTGGACGAGGTAATCCTCGTGCTCGGTGTCAAAGTTGTAAGCAGTGGTGAAGTCGTGCAGGGCGCCGTACACCTCTTCGAAATCCCAAGGGTTGCGCAGCGACATTGGATGCAGGCGTACTTCGGTGCTTGGAGAAATCTGCTGGATGTCCGCTCGGACGCGCTCGGCGAGGCTGACGTCGCGCGCGTCGAGGCCGTGAATCAATTCAAGCCGATGGATAGGGAGGTCTGTTTGTTGGCACAGACCTACGCTTGGTCGCCAATAATTCCACCGGCTGGCGCCTTTGCCGACACGATCCAGGGTGGCTCCGATAAATCCGATGGCGACCGTGCGTTTGTTGGGCATGCTTATCTCATAAGATAAATGACGATATGCAATGATAATTTTGCTGGTCTGATTTGTCTTCCATGGATTACCGAGACTCGTCGCATCAGAGAATAAAAGCTAATGAAATCAAAAACATAGCAGAAAGAACCATTGCCGCATCCAAAGCTGGCACAGCGGCTGCAATGCTGATGGAAACGAACATGGACACCGAGATATGAAAGACCGAACCTACCAGCTTCTCGAAGTCGCCAACGGCAAGCCCATCAAACTCTGGACCGAAGGTGTCCCGGTTGAAAACGAAGCCCGCGCACAGTTGATGAACACGGCAAAAATGCCGTTCATCTTCAAGCATCTGGCGGTCATGCCCGATGTGCACTTGGGCAAGGGCTCGACAATTGGCAGCGTGATTCCAACGGTCGGCGCGATCATTCCCGCAGCGGTGGGCGTCGACATCGGTTGCGGCATGATCGCTGCGCATACGTCGCTGACGGCTGCAGATCTGCCAGACAACCTGCATGGATTGCGTACTGCAATCGAACAAGCGGTGCCGCACGGCCGCAGTTCGAATCGTTCGCGGCGAGACAAAGGCGCTTGGGACGAGGTTCCGCAGCAAGCCGATCAGGCCTGGGCGGGGTTGCAGCCGCGCTTCAAATTGATCACCGACAAGTATCCGAAACTGGCCAATACCAACAACCGGGCACATTTGGGGACGCTCGGCAGTGGCAACCACTTCGTCGAAGTGTGCCTGGATGAAGCCAACCGTGTCTGGTTCATGTTGCACAGCGGTTCGCGTGGCGTCGGCAACGCTATCGGCAACCTGTTCATCCAGATGGCCCAAGCCGATATGCGTCAGCACATTGCCAACCTGCCGGACCGTGACCTGGCCTATTTCGAAGAGGGCAGTCAGCATTTTGATGATTACGTCGAGGCGGTTGGCTGGGCGCAGGACTTCGCCAGACAGAACCGTGAACTGATGATGCGCGCAGTGATTCAGGCCACGCGGCAGATCATCCATAAGCCTTTCGAGGTCGCGCTCGAAGCGGTCAATTGCCATCACAACTACGTGCAGAAGGAACGGCATTACGGTGAAGACGTGCTGATTACCCGCAAAGGCGCCGTGTCAGCGAAGAAGGGCGAGCTGGGGATTATTCCGGGCTCGATGGGCGCCAAGAGTTTTATTGTGCGCGGTCTGGGCAATCCAGAGTCGTTCAATTCCTGCAGCCACGGCGCCGGGCGCACCATGAGCCGCACAAAGGCGAAGAATACCTTCACCGTCGCCGATCAGATTCGCGCCACGGCCCACGTGGAATGCCGCAAGGACGAAGCGGTGATTGACGAAATTCCGATGGCCTACAAGGACATCGACAAAGTCATGCACGCCCAGCGTGAGCTGGTGGAAGTGCTGCACACCCTGCGTCAAGTGGTGTGCGTCAAAGGATAAGGAACTGCGGCGCTGGCGAGAGCACGTCATCGTTCAATACGCCGGTTCATCACGGCTGAGCTGAAGCGCGAATGACGAACTTTGGTCAAAACTCAGGAAGACCCACGACGGCTAAACGGTACCTCAGGAACACCGTCGGGCTGTACGCGTAAGGAATTGCAATGAAAAAGGATGTAATTGAACTGGACGGCGCCATTGGTGGTGGCCAGGTATTGCGCAGTGCGCTGAGCCTGTCGATGGTGACAGGCCGGGCGTTTTGTATTAAACAGATCCGCGCCAGACGCAGCCGTCCGGGATTGCTGCGTCAGCATCTGACAGCCGTGATGGCGGCGGCCGAGGTTTGTGGTGCAGAGATATCTGGTGCGCATCTGGGGTCGCAAGCCCTGAGCTTCGAACCGGGCGAAATTCGCGGAGGCAACTTTCAGTTCGCTATTGGCACGGCGGGCAGTTGCACGCTGGTGCTACAGACGCTGTTGCCAGCCTTGTTGCAGGCGCCGCAGGCCAGCCGAGTGACGATCTCCGGTGGCACCCACAATCCGCTGGCACCGCCGACGGATTTCCTCTCGCGCAGTTGGCTACCGCTGCTGCGGCGCATGGGCGGCGATGTCGAGCTGGAGTTGCTGCGTCATGGTTTCGTACCGGCTGGCGGTGGCGAGATTGCCGTGACGGTGCAGCCGTCGCGCCTGACGCGACTGGATGTGTGTGAGCGCGGCGAGGCGATTTCACGGCAGGCTCTGGCGCTGACTGTCGGACTTGCGCCTACCGTCGCTCAGCGAGAACTGAGCCAAGTGGCCAAGCGGTTGAACTGGCTTGCGGAGGCGCTGCAAGCGGTGACGCTTGATCCGGCGCGCGGCCCGGGCAATGTATTATTGCTGGAGTACGTTTTCGAACACGTCACTGAAGTGTTCAGCGCATTTGGCCAAGTGTCGTTACGCGCTGAGAAAGTAGCGGATGCCGCGATCAATCAGGCTGCTGACTGGCTGCGTAGTGGTGCTGCGGTGGCTGAGCATCTGGCCGATCAGTTGCTGTTGCCGATGGCGCTGGCCGGTGGTGGATCGTTCACCACGCCGCGCATGACTGATCATTTGCGCAGCAACATTGAAGTCATCCAGCTGTTTTTGCCCGTCCGTATCGATTGCCAGGAGGAGGGCAGTGATCGCTTGCGGATAGCAGTTTCACAAACTCATTAGTAGCGACCTGCGATCCCGAAGGCAGTCGCAAAACTTCACTGAGAGCGCCACTAGCCTTCAGCCATTAGCACATCCGACCTAATTGCCCCTGTTCCGGCTCGACCTTAAAGTCCTGTCGCTTGGCAGCTGACTGTCAAATTTTTCCGGTACAAAATCAAAAAGGTCGATCTGCAATGAACTCATCAAGGACTATTCCGGTTCTCGCTTTAATCGCAACACTGGTCCTCGCGGTCACTGGATGCCAGACCGTAAAGCCCGGGGAGAGTGATCTCAAGAATCGCGCACAGACCACCATCGGCAAACCCGTGATCAAGGTTTCCAACATCCGCAGTGACTTCAATACAACTTTCTATACCGCTCAAACCGAAAGCGGTGAGTATATGTGCGAGCTGCCGAGCGGCCCGATGGTAGCTCTGGGTTCCATGGGCATGGGACTGGGCGCTCAGTGCACCAAGCAATGACGAACCAGTCTCTTTGCCGCTAAAAAAGGCCAATGTCGATGACATTGGCCTTTTCTCTTTAACGAATACTCGGCGCAGATCAGTTGGTTTTCGAGTTCAACTTGCGCAGTTCTTCATAGGTTGCCGATTGCACGAACCAGAAGCCGGAGACGATGCACCAGCCCAGGGTACCGCCTACGAACATACCGAAACCCGAGAGAAAGCTCTGGCTCATCATGAAGAGGGAAACGATCAGGATGACCGCCAATGCGATGTAGAGAACGATGTTGTTGACGCCGATGACGAAATCTTTCATTTGCATTCCTTGGATGTATTTTCCTCTGGCCGCCCTCTATGGCGGCCAGTGCGCGCATCATATTGATATCACCCGGTGTTGCGCTAGTTTCGGTGTCGGATTTTCGTTACTAAAAGCGAAACCACTCTTACTGAGCGGGTTTTTTATCCAAGTCTTCGGAATCGCTCGACGTCGCCGCATCCTTCTCTGTCTCATGCGGCTCTGATCCCGCGTTGGCGCCTGAGGACTCTTCGCCTTTCTTGTTCGCCTTCTCGTCATGGTCGCGAGAGCTTTCTGCATGATTGACACCGGGCAGGGCCGTGGCAGGGGTGGCGGCACCCGCCGTGGATTCGGCTGCCGAAACGTGAATCGGGCCGATCAGGCACAGGCTGAAAAACGACAAGGCGAAAATTTTCTTGTTCATCACGTGGGCCTTCTGCGCGGTGGGATGTACAGCGTTGGATAGGCCTGTCTGGCGAAGGTGCGCGGTACTGGACGAACGGCGAATTTCACCCTGATGAGAAAAATCCTGAGAGCAGGCAAATTGCTGGCCCCCAGAGACATTTCGCCCCGGCAAAATCGCCTTTTTTCAAAAGGTTAGGTTGGCTTATGCGGACGATTGTCATCACCGTTGCGATGCTTTCCCTGGCTTTGATCGCCTCGGGAGTGCAGGCAAAAGAGTTAAGCAAGGGCCATCGCTTTGCCTGCACTTGGGGCTCGGATATCGCTGCCGGGGCGCAGCGATCAAAATTGTCAGGAGTTTCACTGTATGGCGCGCGCAAGCAATTGCAGGTTCGCCGGTTCCAGCAGCCATGGATGCGCATGACCGCGATGGGGATTACCGAGCAGACCTACAACAGCAGTTCCAAGCTCAAACCGGCAGCGGTCAAGCAGACCTATTATGAGCAATGCGTACGCCATGAGTTGGCTCGGCGCTGATGCCTCTTTATCCAGCACTGGTAACACAGCTTAGGAATCGCCAGAACCCTTGGCGACTGCCGGCCCGGCCACCCGCGGCAACGGCTTGCTCTGCATCAACGCATCCAGTGCCTTGCGATACCCCTGACCGCCAAGCGCCATGCTGTTGTTGTGCGTTGCTCCGGGCACCAGCAACAGGCGCTTGGGCTGCTCGGCGGCATTGAACAGCTGCTCGCTGAAGCGCGGCGGCACGAAGGCATCAGCCAGGCCATGCACCACCAAAAGCGGCATATGAATATCGGCGATCTTGTCGATGGAATCGAATTTCTGCGATAGCAACCAGCGCACCGGGAGCGAGGTGTTCGCCACGGCGGCAGCCACATCGGCCAAGGAAGTGAAGGTTGATTCGATGACCAGACCGCGAACCGGCAGAGGTGTGTGGTTGCGGGCCGCGTTCTGTCCCAGTTCGGCCGCCAGATCAATCGCCACCGCGCCACCGAGAGAGTGGCCGTAGATCAGGCGCTTGTTCGGGTCCGGTTGCAGCAACTGGAAGCGCTCCCACGCCACGCGGGCATCTTCATAAACGCTGCTTTCGGATGGTAAATCACCCTTGCTTTGTCCGAACCCTCGATAATCGATGGCCAGCACTGAATAACCCGCCGCTCGCAGTTGTTCGATGCGAAACAGTTGCCCGGTGAGGTTCCAGCGCACGCCATGCAAGTAAAGGATTGCCGGGGCATTGGCACGTTCCGCCGGCCACCACCAGGCATGGATGTTCTGCCCGGCCTTGAAACTCTTCGGTTGCAGATCGAGTTCCTGAACGCTGCCGGGCAGTCCGCGATACCAGCCGGCGGTGCCCGGCTCGATACGGAACAGCAGTTTGCGCTCGGTGTGTTCCAGCACCGCACAACTCGTCGGCACGCCAATGATCAGCGCGGCCATCATGGCGAACGCCAGGCGGCGGCGTCGCAGACGAGTCAGCAAGGACAGGAACATTAATCGTTTCACCACGGCGCAGACAAAGAACGCTTTTTACCAGATGCCTCGGTCTGCGCGTGATTATTTTCGACCACCGTGCACGTGCAACGATTACAAGATGCTGCAATCACTCACGCCACTTGCAGGACGATCTTGCCGATATGATCGCCGCCCTCCATGCGGGCATGGGCCTGAGCCGCGTCAGCCAGCGGGTAAACCTTGTCGATGATCGGCAGGCAGCGCCCGGCGCCGAGGGCAGGCCAAACGTGTTCTTGCAGTTGATCGGCGATCGCGGCTTTCTCCGCAGCGGTACGCGCGCGCAGCAGCGAACCGGTGACCACCGCGCGTTTGCCGAGGATCGCCAGCAGATCGATGTCGTTGGCGCGGGCGCCGCCGAGAAAACCGAGCATCACCAGTCGGCCGTCCATCGCCAGTGCGCTGATGTTGCCGTTCAGATACGAGCCACCCATGATGTCGAGAATCACGTTCACGCCTTGATCTGCGGTCTTCTCGGCAATGACTTTGGCAAAATCTTCTTCCCGATAGTTGATCGGCTGCCCGCCAAGTTTACTGATTGCGGCGCATTTTTCAGGACTGCCGGCGGTGGCGAACGCCTCAATACCGAATTCACGACAGAGCATCAGCGCGGTGGTACCGATGCCGCTGGTGCCGCCGTGAATCAGCACGCGCTGGCCGGCCTTGGCACCGCCGAGGCCAAACAGGTTGGCCCAGACGGTGAAAAACGTTTCCGGAATCGCGGCGGCCTGGACCCAATCGACTCCATCCGGCACAGGCAAAGTCTGGCCGGCGGGTACCGCGCAATACTCGGCGTATCCGCCGCCATTGGTCAGTGCGCACACACGATCGCCCACAGCGAACCGCGTAACTCCGGGACCCAGTGCAACCACTTCGCCAGCCACTTCCAGGCCGGGAATCGGGTCCATCCCGGGTTTCATCGGATATTTGCCGGCGCGCTGCAAGGCATCCGGACGATTGATGCCGGCAGCGTGAACGCGGATAAGCACTTGGCCTTCGGCAACGGTCGGCAGAGGCACGCGCCTGGCTTGCAATACTTCAGGGCCGCCGGGTTCGGTGATTTCAATACGGGTCATTTCGTTGGGCAGTGACATTGTCGATTCCTGTGAAAAAGGTCGTGTAGATGGGAACGCTGGCAGCGCGCAATGATTCCCTTCAGTTCGCCGCGCAACGGGGTTCAGTTGTAGAGGGCAGCCAGCGCATGGCTTGCTCCAGCAGTAGAGCGACGACGATCGCGCCAGCGGCGATCACAAACAGCAGCGTGTGCTGGCCGCCCGAGGCATTGAACAATGCCGAATAGGCAAACCCGGCCAGCGCCTGAAAGGTTGCGAATGACACAGTGGCACGGCTCCAGGCGATCTGCTGACGGTGATGCGACGGCACCAGTTCATGCACCCGGGCCAAGGCCAGCGGCACGATGCCCGGCGGGAAAGAGCCGAGAATCACCGCCAGTAAAGCCAGCGCCAGAAATGAATGGGAGACGGCAAGCAAACCGAGGGCGATGGCTTGTACTACCAACACCAGTCGAATACCAGTACGGGCGCCAAGCTGGTCAGCCAGAAACCCGTAAGTCACCGGTCCGACAATCGCCCCCAGGCCATACATGACCCAGACCATTGCGCCGATATGCGCCCCGGCACCCAATCCACGCGCTACGTAATCCACCAGAAACACCATTGCAGGCACCAGCCCGGCGGCCATGAACGCGTATTGAGCGAATAACAGGTAAACGCCCGACGGTGTTGGCTCATCAGCCGACGTTGCGTGCGCAGCCACGGCATGCGTGGTATCCGCAGGCCAGCCGAACCAGCTCACTGCGGTCAGCAACAACGCCAGCGCGCCCAGTCCCAGCCATGTTGCCTGCAAGCCAAGAGTCAGCAGTGGCGGCACGATGGTGCCGGAGCCGGCAATCCCCAGGCCGATGCCGAGGAAGATTGCGCCACTGGCCAAGCCTCTGCGAGCAGCCGGAACGTGAGGCAGCACGGTTGCCGCCACCAGCACCATGATCGCGCCACCAGCAATCCCGGAGAGCAAACGCCAGCCGAAGAACCAGCTCACCGACAGCGGATAAGCACAGGCAAAAAATGCTCCCGTGACCGCGAGCATCATCAGGCGCAAGGCGTTGCGGTTGCCTGTTCGGTGAGCCATGGGCCGACCGAGCAGGGCGCCGATCAAGTAGCCGACCAGATTGGCCGCGCCGAGGTAGACGACATCATTGGCGGAAAACCACTGCGCCTGAATCAGCGAAGGGATCAGCGGCGTGTAGGCGAAACGCGCCAGGCCAATGCTGACCAGGCTGGCGCAAAGCCCGGCGAAGATCGGCAGCCAGATGCCGGTAGAGTTTGCAGTACGCATGATCGCGATCTCACAAGAGGTGTATGGCGCTCAGCTTATCGGCTATCTTTGCTGCGCATACGCAGCGATTAAGCGGCAGAGTGATGCAAAAATGCTTCAAAGAGGATCCGTATGAATTGGGATGATGCGCGAGTATTTCTGGCGGTCTGTCGCGAGTCGACATTGCGCGGGGCTGCGCGTGTTCTGGGCGTCGATCAGGCCACGGTCGGACGGCGCATTACTGCGCTGGAGAAGGCATTGAGCGCGACGCTGTTCCTGCGTACCTCCGACGGTTATGCGCTGACCGCCGTTGGTGAAACGGCGCGTAAAAGTGTGGAAAAAATGGAGCATTCGGCGCTGGAACTGGAGCGACACATCCACGGGCTGGATGACCGTCTGACCGGTAACGTACGGGTCAGCACCACCGACTCGATGGCCATTGACTTCATCATTCCGGCGATGGCGCGCCTGCATGATCAACATCCAGATGTGCAGATCCAGCTGGATGCGTCGACGCAAATCCTCAGTCTGGCCAAGCGCGAGGCCGATATCGCGGTGCGCAATACCCGGCCGGATAACCCTGATCTGATCGCTCGACGAATCGCCCGTTGGCCTGTAGGACTTTTCGCAGCACAGGCCTATGTCGATCGCCATGGAGAACCGCAGCCCGGCAGCGCTTTCGAGGGCCATGATCTGGTGGTCTATCAGCCGTACTTACAGAGCAAAAAAGACCTAACGCTGGTCTCTGAACCGTTGACCCGCGGACGCATCGTCACCACGCTCAGCTCCAGCCTTCTGGTGCGCCGCTCGATTGCCGCTGGCCTCGGGGTAGGCGAGATACCTGTTTACATGGGCGAACGCGATGGCCTGGTCAGACTCTGGCCGGAGCGGACCCGGCCGCAGCCGTATGAAGTCTGGCTGGTCACCCACGCCGACTTGCGCCACACCGCGCGGGTACGGGCCGTAATCGAGCAGATCGTGGAGGCGTTTGCGCTGGAAAACGAATAAGTGGTTCAGGGTTTTGCCCGAGGCTACAACTGCTGACGAAACAGCCTACGTCCGAGACAGAATGGGCCGGCTTGTTGTAGTCCGTGATGAGTTCTATTGTCACTACAGCTCGATGCAGACCTCAGTGACGCATCGAAACGGAGAGCCAGGGAAGGCCGCGTAGCCGCAGAAAGGTGTCGAATTGAAAATCAGGGAAGTGAATCAATATGCAGTCACGGACAGATCGGACGCGGGGCGGGACAGGCAAATCATGAGCAGCATAAGTCGCGAAGAATTCGATGCCAGGATAGAAACCATCGAGACCAGGATGGATGGCCGCGTGGCAGAAATGCGCGCCGACATTCGCGGGTTCCTGGCTGCTCAGGCAGAGCGGGACAAGGTCTATCTTGAACGGGACAAGGCACTACAGGAACGGGACAAGCGTTATGACCTGATGTGGATGGGCGTGCAGAAAATTGCCGACGAATCGCGGGAAGCGATCAGACAGGCATCGACGGTCAAGGCCAATTACTGGGCTGCCACCACTGTGCATTTCCTCGGCGTGGCTTCCTTGCTGGTTGGCGCACATTTCGCCAATCAGGCGGCGGTGTTGACCACGATACAAACCACGCTGGCAGCGATTCAGATTGGCAAAGAGGTATCGTCACCCGAACCTGTCATACAACCCTCAATAGTGCCGCCGCAATAAAAAAACGGCCTTCATTGGAAGGCCGTTCTGCATCGAGCCAGATCATGGCATTTCCGGCAACTCCTGAGGGCGCAAGTCGAACACCAGCACTTCTGCATCGGTACCATTGCTCAAAGTGAGCAGCTGTTCTTCACGAACCCGCACGCCGTCGCCTTCCTGCAAGGCTTGGCCATTGAGTTCGACGCTGCCACGCGCAACGTGGACGTAGGCGTAACGATTGGCCGGCAATTTCAGCGTGGCACTCTCGTTGCCGTCGAATAATCCGGCATAGACCCGCGCATCCTGACGGACTTTCAGAGAACCGTTGCTACCGTCCGGCGAGATGATCAGTTGCAGGCGACCACGTTTTTTCTGCGCGCTGAAGTGTTCCTGTTGATAGCGCGGCTTGGCGCCACTGACGTCCGGCACGATCCAGATTTGCAGAAAGTGCACGGGCTTGGTGGCCGAGTGGTTGAACTCGCTGTGCGCCACGCCGCTGCCGGCACTCATCAATTGCACGTCGCCGGGACGGATCACCGAGCCAGTGCCGAGGGTGTCCTTGTGTTCCAGCGCGCCTTCGAGCACATAGGAAAAGATCTCCATGTCGCGGTGCGGGTGCTGGCCAAAACCTTTGCCGGCGGCGACCCGGTCATCGTTGATCACCAGCAGATCGGAGAACCCCTGTTCACGCGGGTTGCGGTAGCTGGCGAAAGAAAAGGTGTGAAACGACTTCAACCAGCCGTGATTGGCGAGGCCGCGATCGGAGGCTTTGCGAAGAGTCAGCATGATGAAATCTCCTGGCTGGACGTGAATTCGTCCGAGTGAGGAGAAGGTTACTGGTTACCTTGGGAGGCAATAAGTAGATGGAAATTGAAAGACTGTCCGGCTCAGGTTGACAGTTTTGCGTTATGGTTCACGTATTCGATTACGCTCATCACGACTCAGTTGGCCATAATGCCCCGGCTGTAACGTGCGTCTTGACCCTTGAATATGTGTGATGCCTCCCATGAAAACCGTGGCAATGGTGCTGTTCCCCGACTTTCTGATGCTCGACATGGCCGGGCCGCTGGAAGTGTTTTCAGTCGCCAACCGTTATCTGAAACCTGATTTGCACTATCAACTGACGACACTAGGGACGGAGCGCGGCTTGCTCAAGGCTTCCAATGGTGTACAGGTTCAGGCTGATCTGCACATCGACGAGGCGGCCGAGCGCTATGACCTGTTATTGGTGCCCGGCGGCCCCGGCGCCTATAACCAGAGATTTCCCGAGCTGTTTGGCTGGTTGAAAAAAGCCGTGCCGCGCGCGGAGCGTTACGGTTCGATTTGTACCGGCGCATTCATCCTCGGCCATGCCTGCCTGCTTGATGGTTATCGCGTCACCACGCACTGGAACTACACCGAGCGCCTGATCAAGGCTTTCCCGAAAACCACGGTGACCACCGACCAGATCTACGTTGAGGATCGCAATCTCATCACTTCGGGGGGCGTGACCGCTGGCATCGATCTGGCGCTGGCGGTGGTGGCCAGGGATCACGGCAAGAAAATCGCCCAGGACGTCGCCAAGGTGTTGTTGGTGGTCATGAAGCGCCAGGGCGGGCAAGCGCAGTTCAGCCCGTTGATGGCGGCAGTCTCACCGCAAGAAACGCCCATCACCCGCGCGCAGAATTACGTACTTGAACACTTGGATGAGCCCTTCACAGTGGAGCGCATGGCCGGATTGGCCAATATGAGCGCACGGCACTTTGCTCGCCTGTTTGCTCGTGACATCAACATGACGCCGATGGAGTTTCTGCAGAATGCCCGCATTGACTGCGCGCGAAACCTGTTGGAAACCAGCGATCTGCCACTGAAAACCATCGCCTACAAAAGTGGTTTCGGCAGTGTCCGGCACATGCGCTCGCTGTTCGCCGAGAAGCTCGGTCTTACGCCGTTACAATACCGCGAACAGTTCAGCTAGAGCGGTTCTGTCCGTCAGACGCAGCCGGATGTCCGTGCTGCGTCGGCTCCGGCGGTTGTATCGTCACGCAACAGTGCCAAGATGTTTGGCATGAATAATCACAACGACACAAGCCAAGGTTCGGTGCTGCGTTTTGGCCCCTACGCCTTTCATGTGCGCCAGCGTCTGGTTCTTGAAGGCGAGCAGCCGCTGCGCATGGGTGGGCGCGCCATGGACATTCTTCAGGTGCTGCTCGAACACGCGGGCGAGATAGTCAGCAAAGAGCAGTTGATTGCTCGTGTGTGGCCGACTTCGATCGTCGAAGAGATCAACCTGCGGGTGCACATCGCGGCGTTGCGCCGCGCGCTGGGCGACGGCACCAACGGCCAGCGTTACATCATTCACGTGGCGCAGTGCGGCTACAGTTTTGTCGCCCCGGTGGAGCAGGGCACAAGTGATGCGCTGCACATGCCCGCTGCCGCCCTCACGCCACTGCACAATCTTCCCGCACGACTGACGCCAGTCAGTGGGCGCGACGCCCTGATCGGTAGTCTGGTTCGACAAATGCCGGTGTGCCGCTTGATGACCATTACCGGTGCGCCGGGTGTTGGCAAAACCACTGTGGCACTGCGCGTGGCGGAGTTGCTGCTGCAATACTTTCGTGATGGCGCCTGGTGGGTCGACCTTGCCAGGCTCGAAGATGACAAGCTCTTGCTCGACCACCTGCTGCACACCCTGAACACAGACTTTTTCACACTGACCGGCCGGCACGCCTTGTTGGTGCTGGATAACTGCGATCACCGGCGCGACAGTTGCGCGGCTCTGGTAGAGACCCTGTTGCATGCCGCGCCTCGCCTGTCGATTCTGGTCACCGGCCGCGAAGCCTTGCACATTCCACAGGAAGCCGTTCATTACGTGCCGCTGCTGGCGATTCCCAAGCGCTCTACATTGAACTCCGTCGATGAAGCCATGGGCTATCCGGCGGTGCAGTTGTTCGTCAATCGCGCGCGAGCGCGGCAACAGGGCTTCAGTTTGCGTCAACAGGATTTGCCAGGTGTGCGCGAAATCTGCCGCCAACTGGACGGTCTGCCGCTGGCGATCGAGCTCGCCGCTGCGCAGATCGACGCGCTGGGCTTGATCGGCTTACAGGCCCAGGTTGAAAACGGTCTGCAGTTGCTTGGCCAAGGCCGGCGCACCGCGGAACCACGCCATCAGTCGATGGCCGCTGCGATCGATTGGAGCTTCCAGTACCTGACGGAAATGGAACAGCGTGTGCTGCTGCGTCTGTCGGTGTTCAGCACGGGCTTTACTCTGGAGGCTGCGCTTAGCGTGATCAGCAGCGTGGATCTGGCGGGATCCAGGTTGAGCGCAATTATCGAAGGGTTGGCGCGCAAGTCGTTGCTCATTCAAGAACCCAACCGGGCAACGGCGCGCTATTGGATGCTCAACACCGTACGCCGCTATGCTCGTGATCGCTTTGAGCGCAGCGACGACAGGCTCGAACTGCAACAGCGTCATGCGCGCTATCTCAGCCGCACGCGCAATGCGTCAGGCCGGGCACTGCTCGCGCAGGCTGTCGAGTAGCAGGCGGACCTTGCGCAAGTCCGGTGTGGCGTAGCCTTCGGTGAAGCGCTGGTAGAGGGGGCTGAGCAAATCCAAAGCTTCGCGATGGCGGGACTGGCGTTGCCATAGCTGAGCAAGGTCCGTGGCGCTGCGCAGTTCCCAGGCCAACGCGCCTTGGCTTCTGGCGATGGTCAGCGCTTGTTGCAGGATTTGTTCGGCTTCTCGGGTTTCAGCGGTGTCTGAGCAGGCCGATTCGCGAGCAGGCTCGCTCCCACAGGAAACAGCGCACAACTCGGAATTTGCGCCCGACACCGACCCCTTGTGGGAGCGAGCCTGCTCGCGAAGGGGCCACTCTGAACCTTTCACTAATGCCGCCGCCCGCGCCCGCAATATCTCCGCTGCACTCCATCCCGCATCGCCATTGCGCGCGCGCTCCACCAGTGCCTCATCGACAAAACGCTCATCCAGCGTAACCATCACTTCCCGGATCAAACCGCTGCTCTGCGTCGATATCGGCGCGGCATTATCCGGATCGATCACCTGCGCGTAGTGCCGCGCCCAATTATTGAACAGCAGCACCGAATGCTTCTGCGACTGCTCCAGCAACAATTGCAGGAGCGCGCGGGCGTTAGCGGCGTCACCGTTGTAATGGGCGATCAGACAACTGGCCAGCGCCAGGGTGTAACAGATCGATGTGCCATGGTCGATCTGCACGGCAATATCCAGCGCCTGCCGTGCCGCGCGCCATGCCTGTTCTGGCAGACCCTGCAACCACAGCACGCGAGCCAGCACCGTCAGCGAAGCGACGCTCTGGTCGTACTGCACGCCAAAGCCATGGGTGAAACGATTGAGATGGCCGCTGTGGGCCATGCGTTGCAGCACCTGCTCGGCATGTACGCGGGCCTGCGGTTGGTCGCCGGCATAATGCAGGGCCAGCACCCGCAAGCGATGCGTGCTCAGCGACAGCAATGGCTCGCCGTGCACGCCGATGCGATCAAATTGCTCACTCTGCGCCAGCGCCATGCGGTAATGCCCGCAACTCAGATTGACCGCCATATGCCCCGATATCGCCCGCAGTTGCCCGGCCAAGTCACCGTGTTCTTCGGCTAAGCGGCACGCGTCGATGAAGGCCTGGATGGTTTTGGGCGTGCCGCCCCAGGTGTGGTAGCTGGCGCTGCCGAGCGCCAGTTTCAAGGCGATTTGCAGGCGAGGGCAGGGCGGCAGGAGCGAGCCTGCTGGCGAAGCCTCCAGCAGACTCAGTGCCCGGCGCACATAGCGGCTGTAATCGCGCAGCAACGACAGCTCCTGCCACAACGGTGCCGACGCGGCTGCCAGTTGCACACCCAGCTCATCCGGGCCCGGCCCGTCGAGGCTCCAGTCCAGCGCCGCGCGCAAGTCCTCCAGCCCCCTGGCATAGCGCTCCATCCACAATACAGTCGGAGTATTGTCCCAATCCGCCTGCGCCTGCTGCATCAGTGTCAGGCAGCGCTCGGCGTGGCGTTGGCGGGTTGCGCTGAGCTCGTTGGCCTGTTCGAGTTTTTCCAGTGCGTAGTGGCGCGTGGTGTCGAGCAAACGGTAGAAAACATCTTCATCACCCACTTCGACGCTCAGCAGGGATTTGGCCACCAGTTGCGTGACAGCGGTGAACACCGCGCCGGGATCGATCTGTTGGCCGATGACCACCGCTGCCGCCGAGGCGAGCGTGAAGCTGCCGCGGAAAATCCCCAGTCGCCGCAGACAGGTTTGTTCGCAGGCGTTGAGCAGGTTGAAGCTCCAGTCCATCGTTGCGCGCAGGGTCAGGTGGCGCTCGGCGCTGCTGTGGTCTCCGGCCGACAATGGCGGCAAACCCTCGCGCAATTGCTTGAGCAATCCGTCCATGCCCAATTCGCTGACCTGCGCGGCGGCCAGTTCCAGCGCCAGCGGGATGCCGTCCAGACGCTGGCAGATTTCAATCGCTTGCGGCAGCTGTGCAGGGCTCAGTTCAAAGCTTTCCCGCGCCGCGGTCGCGCGCTCGACAAACAGTTGCAGCGCAGCAAAGCCCAGCGCCTCGGCCGGCTCCATCGGCGTCGACATGGACGGGCATTCGAGCGATTCCAGACGCTGCACGAACTCGCCCTCCGCGCGCAGGCTCTCGCGGCTGGTCGCGAGGATATGCACCTTTGGCGCCCCCCGCAGAATCTGCTCGCTGAGCGACGCGACCGCATCGATCAAGTGCTCGCAGTTGTCGATCACCAACAACATTTGCCGTTCTCGCAGGCCGTCGACCAGACCAGCCTGCGCATCGCCTTCTGGCGCGGACAGATCAAGCAGCGTCGCCAGATGCGAGCCGATCAGCGCGGGATCGGCGATGGGCGCCAAGTCCACCAGGCGGATGCCGTCGCGATACTGGTCGAGCAATTGTTCGGCGACGCGCAGGGCGACGGTGGTCTTGCCGATGCCGCCGGGACCGACCAGAGTGATGCAGCGTCGGCGCGGCAGTTGCGCGATCAGGTGATCGATCACGGGCTGGCGCCCAATCATTCGCGTACGGCGCAGCGGCAGGTTGTGTCTGGCGACGGGCGTCGCCGGTTTTTGTTCGATGCTGTCGAGCACGATCGGTGCGACAAAACTGTAGCCGCGCTGCGCCACGGTGACGATGTAGCGCTGGCCGTTCTGCCCGTCGCCAAGCGCTTTGCGCAGGGCCGCCATGTGCACGCGCAGATTGATGTCTTCGACGACGCTGTCTGGCCAGACCCCGGCCATCAATTGCTGTTTGCTCACCACTTCACCGGCGTGGGCCAGCAAAATCAGGAGGATGTCCATCGCCCGCCGTCCCAGGCGCAGAGGCTGTTGGCCTTCAAGTAGCAGTCGTTGCCCGGGATGAATCCGATAGGGGCCAAACGCAATGGCCTGATTCGGGGAAAAGCTCAACAGCGCGCTCCTGCGGTGATGCGGCGGACAGGGCGAATCAGTGCCTGGCGCATGCGCAGGCCGTCTGATCCGGGGTGTCCGGGCATAATCCTCAGGTTTGAGCATCAGTGCAACGGGTGGCGTAACGGCAGCAGTCAAAACACCGCAGGCTGCGCTGCGTTGTTTTTCGGTCTGCCCATGACTCGACAGCGCCAGGCGAAGGGATTGATGCCCTCGCTGCGGGTGAACATGTGGCAGAAGTGCGCCTGATCGCAGAAGCCGCATTCGAGGCTGATTTGCGTCAGGCTCAAGTCGGTGTGCTGGATCAGCAACTTGGCCCGGGCCAGGCGCTGGGCGCGGATCCAGTCCTGTGGCGACAGGCCGGTGCTGCACTTGAATGCGCGGGAGAAATGACTGCGCGACAGTGAGCAGGCACGGGCCAGTTCCGCCACTTCCAGGCTTTCGCCTAGTCGATCGAGGATCAACTGTTTGATCTGGCGTTCACGCTGTGGACTGAGTCCGCCAGTCGTGTTTTTCCGCGGTTCGCAGGCAGGGGCGAGGGCGACGGTTTGCTGTAGATAAGCCATGGCCAAGGTCCGTGTCGGTGGGGAAGGCACGGTCGGCGCATTCCCTCAGGTCAAAAAAGCAACGCTGCGCAGAGGGCTTCATTGTTGGGTGAGGGCGTGAGGCTGACGAGTTAATCGTTGTTAATTTCCTCGCTCAGGCTGGAACTCAGCACATCCTTGCAAGTCAGCGCCCGGTGCTTTGCGCGACGATGTCGACAAAGCACGGCCGCCGTTGGCCAGTTTCAAAGGGGAATGCAATGAAAGGCTTGGTGAAAGCAGCAACGACCCTGGCGGTCATGCTGGCAATGTCCGGCGCTATGGCGCAGGCACCGCAGGTGGGCACTCAGGCGCCGGGTTATTTCCGCTTGGCGGTGGGCGATTACGAAGTCACCGCGTTGTTCGACGGTTACAACGATTTGTCGCCGAAGTTGTTGCAGGGCATGAGCCAGAGTCAGATTCGCGCGCTGCTCGCACGCCGTTCGATTGAAACCCCGGGCGTGCAGACGGCGTTCAATGCCTTTCTGGTCAACACCGGCGCGCAACTGATTCTGGTCGACACCGGCGCAGGGCAGTGCATCGGCGCCACCGCAGGCCAACTCTCGGCCAACATGCAGGCCGCCGGTTACAAGCCTGAGCAGGTCGACACAATTTTGCTGACCCACCTGCACCTCGATCACGTCTGCGGTCTGGTCGATGCCGAAAAGAAACCGGTGTTCGCCAACGCCACCGTGTTTGCAGCCAAAGCCGAGGCCGACTACTGGCTCGATCCGGCAGCACTGGCCAAGGCTCCGGCCGGCGCCAAAGAGTTTTTCAAAATTGCCCAGGATTCGACGGCGCCCTACGTTGCCGCCGGTCGCTTCAAGACTTTTGCCGCCGGGCAGTCGCCATTGCCGGGACTGGTCGAAGCAACCCTCGAAGCCGGGCATACGCCGGGCAGCACCACGTACCGCTTCACCTCGCAGCAGCAGAGCATCGTGTTCATGGGCGATCTGGTGCACAACCTCGCGGTGCAGTTCTTGCACCCGGAAGTCTCGATCGGTTTCGACGTGAACAGTCAGCAAGCGATCGCCAGTCGGCAGGCAGTGTTCAGTGCTGCGGCAGCGAGCAAGACCTGGGTGACGGCAGCGCATCTGCCGTTCCCGGGCATCGGCCACATCGCCGCCGAGGGCAAACATTTCCAGTGGGTGCCGGTGGAGTACGGCCCCTACAAACGCGCGGCGAAAGTGCCGTTGATCGAGTAAAGTGCCCAGCGCCAGTGGCAAAAAGCGTCTGACACCGATAAGGAAACCACGCCCATGAACCGTAACGATCTGCGCCGCGTCGACATGAACCTGCTGGTGATTTTCGAAGCGTTGATGTTCGAAAAGAACCTGACCCGCGTTGCCGAAAAACTGTTCATGGGCCAACCGGCGGTCAGTGCTGCGCTGGGGCGCTTGCGTGATCTGTTCGACGATCCGTTGCTGCTGCGCAACGGTCGCGGTATGGAACCGACGGCGCGGGCGCTGGCGATCCTCAAGGAGCTGCAACCGGCGATGGACGTGATTTCCGGCGCGGTCAGCCGCGCCAAGGAATTCGAACCGGCGAGCAGTTGCGACGTGTTTCGCATCGGTCTGTCGGACGATGCCGAGTTCGGTCTGTTTCCGCCGCTGTTGCGCCAGCTTCAGCAGGAGGCGCCGGGGATTGTCGTGGTGGTACGCCGCGCCAACTACCTGTTGATGCCGGCGCTGTTGGCCTCTGGAGAAATCTCCGTGGGCGTCAGCTACACCACGGATCTGCCGGCCAATGCCAAGCGCAAGAAGCTGCGTGATATTCCCTGCAAAGTGCTGCGCGGCGACGACCGTCCGGGGCCGCTGACGCTGGACGAATATTGCGAGCGTCCGCATGCGATGGTGTCGTTCTCCGGTGATCTGAGCGGCAACATCGACCTGGATCTGGCCAAGATCGGCCGCTGCCGCCGGGTGGTTCTTGGTGTGCCGCAGTTCAGCGGCTTGCGCGCCTTGCTCGCCGGTACCGAGATGATCGCCACGGTGCCGGATTACGCCGCCTGTGCCTTGGTCGAAGGCTGCGCCCTGCGTGCCGAAGACCCGCCATTCCCGATCGATGCCGCGCAATTGTCGATGGCCTGGAGCGGGGTGCACGACAACGACCCGGCAGAGAAATGGCTGCGCTCGCGGATCAGCCAGTTCATGGCCGCGCCGCTGGATATTCCGGCGATCTAGATCCCAGCGCCGATCTCCGATGCTGATCGTTCCCACGCGCAGCAAAGGAATGCCTCAACGGACGCTCCGCGTTCGGCGTTGGATGGGACGCGGAGCGTCCCGAGCTGCATTCCCACGCAGAGCGTGGGAACGATCAAGCACAGGGAATTCTGTGGTCTGAAAAGCAACTAAGCACACCCATCCAATTTCTCCCGCGCCGGCCTTGGCATGATTCCCGTCAATGACATTCAAAGGGTCGGGTCATGATTGCTACGAGGGATGAACAGGCGCGCGACATCGGGTTGCTGTTCCTGCGGGTCAGCGGCGGGTTGTTTCTGTTGTGGGTGCACGGCTTGCCGAAGTTGCTGGACTTCACCGCGCAGTTGCAACTGATCGAAGACCCGTTCCATCTCGGCGCCCACCTGACCCTGATCCTGGCGATCTTCGCCGAAGTCCTCTGCCCGTTGCTGATCGTCGCCGGTGTGCTGGCGCGTTTGGCCTGCTTGCCTATTCTCTTTGTACTGCTCGTGGCGCTGCTGGTCGTGCATCCGCAATGGAGTGTGGCTGAAGGGCAGTTTGGCTGGTTGCTATTGATTCTTTTCACCACCGTATTGATCGCCGGGCCCGGACGGCTGGCGATTCCTGTTCGTTTGCCCGGAGTGCTGCGTTATGCCTGAAGTCCTCAATTCACAAGCACCGGGGGCCGATGAGACCGTCACGTTGATCATCAAACACTCGGTCAAAACCGGTTTCGAATCGGCGTATGAAGCATGGCTGCGCAACATCGTGCACGTCGCCGGGCAGCGCGAAGGGCATTTGGGTGTGGACGTGGTGCGCGGCAAGCGCGGGCGTCTGGATTTTTACACGTGCGTATTGCGCTTCAGCTCCACCGAAGCGATGCAGGGCTGGTTGGAATCCTCCGAGCGTCAGGCGCTGGTGGCTGAAGCCGCACCGATGCTGGCCGATGGCGATCAGACCGAAGTCGCGCCGGTCAATGAATTCTGGTTCACACCGCTGGCCGAAGCCGGCTCGCCACCGCCGCGCTGGAAGCAGGCCGTTGTCACCCTGTTGGTGATTCTGCCGCACACCCTGCTGGTGCCGCTGATCTGGGGCCCGCTTCTGGCGCTGCATCCGTTTCTGTCCAACTACGTGGTCGCCACGTTCCTGATCACCCTGACCATCGTCCTCTCGGTGGTCTACGTGGTGATGCCGCCGGTTACCCGTTTGTTCACCCCGTGGCTGGAAGCCAGCCAGGCCCATGAACACCTCGATTCCCAAGAAACCTCGCCGCGTTGAGCGGGGTTTGCTTCTTTTCACTTTCGCTTGAGGAACTGCGATGAGCGCCGATCTGATTTTATTCAATGGCCAGTTTCATACCGTAGACCGGGAAAAACCACTGGCCAGTGCGGTGGCGATCAAGGACGGTCGCTTCGTTGCCGTCGGTAACGATGCCGAGGCCATGGCTCTCAAAGGCAGCGCCACACAAGTAGTCGACATGAAGGGCCGCTGCGTCATCCCTGGCCTCAACGACTCGCACCTGCATCTGATTCGCGGCGGTTTGAACTACAACCTCGAACTGCGCTGGGAAGGTGTGCCATCGCTCGCCGACGCGCTGCGTATGCTCAAAGACCAGGCCGATCGCACGCCGACCCCGCAGTGGGTGCGCGTGGTCGGTGGCTGGAACGAATTCCAGTTCGCCGAAAAACGCATGCCGACCCTGGAAGAAATCAACCAGGCCGCGCCGGATACTCCGGTGTTCATCCTGCACCTCTACGACCGTGCGCTGCTCAACCGCGCCGCCCTGCGCGTGGCCGGTTACACCCGCGACACGCCGAACCCGCCGGGCGGCGAGATCGTGCGCGACAGCAACGGCAACCCGACCGGCATGCTGGTCGCGCGGCCGAACGCGATGATTCTCTACTCCACACTGGCCAAGGGGCCGAAGCTGCCACTGGAATACCAGGTCAACTCGACCCGCCAGTTCATGCGTGAACTCAATCGTCTCGGCCTGACCAGTGCGATCGACGCCGGTGGTGGTTTCCAGAACTATCCGGACGATTACCAGGTGATCGAGCAACTGGCCAAAGACGATCAGTTGACCGTACGCATCGCCTACAACCTGTTCACCCAGAAGCCGAAAGAAGAGCTGACCGATTTTCAGAACTGGACCGGCAGCGTCAAGTTGCATCAGGGCGACGACTACCTGCGCCACAACGGCGCCGGCGAAATGCTGGTGTTCTCCGCCGCCGACTTCGAAGACTTCCTCGAACCGCGCCCGGACCTGCCGCAGACCATGGAACAGGAACTGGAACCGGTGGTGCGCCACCTCGTTGAGCAGCGCTGGCCGTTCCGTCTGCACGCCACGTACAACGAATCGATCAGCCGTATGCTCGATGTGTTCGAGAAGGTCAACCGCGACATTCCGTTCAACGGTCTACCGTGGTTCTTCGACCACGCTGAAACCATCACTCCGCAAAACATCGAGCGCGTGAAAGCGCTGGGCGGCGGCATCGCGATTCAGGATCGCATGGCGTTCCAGGGTGAATACTTCGTCGATCGCTACGGCAAACAAGCCGCCGAAGCCACGCCACCGATCAAGCGCATGCTCGCCGAAGGTGTACCGGTCGGCGCTGGTACCGACGCCACGCGCGTGTCCAGCTACAACCCGTGGACCTCGCTGTACTGGATGGTCAGCGGCCGCACCGTTGGCGGTCTGGCCCTCTACGAAGAAGGCTTGCCACGCAGCACCGCGCTGGAACTGTTCACCCACGGCAGCGCCTGGTTCTCCTCGGAGCAGGGCAAAAAAGGCCAGATCCGTGTCGGCCAACTGGCAGACCTCGCTGCACTGAGCGCGGACTTCTTCAGCGTTGAAGAAGAAGCGATCAAGTGGATCGAGTCGGTGATGACCGTGGTCGGCGGCAAGATTGTCTACGCCGCCGGCGACTTCGAAGACCTCGGCCCGCGCTCGATTCCGGTGCTGCCGGACTGGTCGCCGGTAGTCAAAGTCCCGGGCCACTGGCGCCCGAACTCGCCGTTGCAAGCGCAGGTTCACCAGTGCAGCGGGCCATGCGCCGTGCACACCCACAGCCATGAAAAAGCGCGGATGTCGAATGCGCCGGTCAGCGATTTCGCCGGTTTCTGGGGCGCGTTCGGCTGTTCCTGCTTCGCGTTCTGAGTTTGAAAAAAGCGCCGGTCATCAGGGCCGGCGCTTCCCGCAACAACCATCCATCCAGGAGTTTTGCCATGAGCGTTCCTTACAAGCGTCTGAACAAAGATGATGCCGTCGTCCTGCTGGTCGACCACCAGACCGGTCTGATCTCGCTGGTGCAGGATTTCTCGCCGAACGAGTTCAAGAACAACGTGCTGGCACTGGGCGACATCGCCAAGTTCTTCAAGCTGCCGACCATTCTGACCACCAGCTTCGACGCAGGTCCAAACGGCCCGATCGTGCCTGAGCTGCTCGAGCAATTCCCAGACGCGCCGTTCATTCAGCGTCCAGGCCAGATCAACGCCTGGGACAACGAAGACTTTGTCAAAGCGATCAAGGCCACCGGCCGCAAGCAACTGATCATCGCCGGTGTCGTGACCGACGTTTGCGTAGCTTTCCCGACCCTGTCGGCGATCGCTGAAGGCTTCGAAGTGTTCGTCGTCACCGACTCGTCGGGTACCTTCAACACCACCGTGCAACAAGCAGCGTGGGCGCGGATGTCCGCCGCCGGTGCACACCTGATGAACTGGTTCGCTGTGGCCTGCGAGCTGCAAGGCGACTGGCGCAACGACATGGAAGGTCTGGCGCATCTGCTGTCCGAGCGTCTGCCTAACTATCGCAACCTGATCAACAGCTACACCAAGTTCACTGCCAAGTAATCTGGTCGAAAGTCAAAAGCCCCTCACCCTAGCCCTCTCCCGGAGGGAGAGGGGACTGACCGCGTTGTTTGCTAGAGTTGCATCGACCTGCAATACCGAGCCGAGCTCCGCTCTTGAAACGCATGGAGATCGGCTCCCTTTCACCCTCGCCCCCTTAGGGGGAGAGGGCTGGGGTGAGGGGGTGAGCTTTTGATCTTCAAAGTTTCAGATCAGCGTTTTTGCAACCAACCCAAGAAACCACCTTTTTTCACCGCCACCGGTTTGGCCATCAACGCGAGGCGACTGTTCTGCTGACGCACCGCCTGCAACTTGTTCAAGGCCCGGCCGACTTCGCTGCGCTTGTCCATGCACTCACGGGTCAACTGTTTGTCGAGACGATAAATGATGCTCGACGTCAGTGCTGTGAACGTCGCCTGCGACGGTGTATCGGCAAGAATGCTCTGTTCGCCCATGACTTCGCTCGGCCCCATGCGCCCGGCCTCGGTTTGGCCATTGCCGTCCGGCACCGTCGCGCTGACCACGCCCGTGGCGATCACGAACAGACTGTCCGGCACCTCGTCCAGATCCAGCACCACCTGACCGGCCGTGTACTGCTGCGCGATCATCGACTCAGCGAGGCGATCGCGTTCTTCACTGCTCAGCGAGCGGAAAATCTTCACCTCGTCCAGCAACGCACGAGCACGGCTCGACGGTTCGATCACGCCGTCGGGATGCCGGGAAATACCCGCCGCTTCGAGATGGCGGTGGGCGAGGTCGAACAGTTGATTGCGCACTTCGCTCTTCTTGCCCAGCTCGGCGATGAAACCGCTGGCAACGTATTCCGACATGGTTTCGCCGGCCTCTTTGAGCACGGCTTTCGGCGCCGGGCTGAGCAGCAGAGAACTGCTGCCCTGCAAGGTGCGATCAAGGGCATCCAATACCCGCCGCGGACGAATGTGATTCGGCACCTTGATACTGATCGAGACGCCGTGCATGTTGTTCGGCCGGCTGAGATTGACGATCTTTGCCTTGGCCGCCACCGAGTTCGGTACGACGGCCATGGTGCCGGCGCTGGTCAGCAGGTGCGTGGCGCGCCAGTCGATATCGAAGACCTTGCCTTCGACGCCGTCGATCATCACCAGATCGTCCACCTGATACGGCTTGGTGGTGTTGAGGACGATGCCGGAAAACACGTCGGCGAGGGTGCTTTGCAGCGCCAGACCGACCACGATGGCGACTACCCCGGAAGTGGCCAGCAGACCTTTGACCGGCAGCTCCAGCACGTAACCGGCTGCCGCAACAATGGCGACCAGAAACACCAGCGCGCCGATGACATCCTGCAACAAGCGTCCGCTGTGACCGATGCGGCGCATCAGCGCCAGGCCGATCACTTCGGTCAGCACCCGTGCTGCGTACAACCACCAGAGAATCCCCAGCGCGGTCGCCCCCAGTTGTGCCACGCGATCATCAGCGAACAGCGGAGCCTGCAACGGGCTGACACCGGCATTGATCACCAGCGCGCTGAACGCCAGAAACAGCGCCAGACGCACGCCGACTCGCGGCGCGCGGTGGCTGAAGGGCGAGAAGTGCCAGAGTGCGGCGTCCAGCAGGAGCAGGACGGCGCTCCAGGACAGCAGGTGGGCGTAGAAAAGAGTCATGACCGGTACTCCGCGACGCTGGTGAGAAAAAAGATCGCAGCCTGCGGCAGTTCCTACAGGGAATCGTATTCCAGGGTAGGCGCTGCCGCAGGCTGCGATCTTTCGCTTTTATGGATTCAGATGAGTCTTCAGCTCGGCCGCCGCTTGACGCACCGCTGCTTTGACTTCCGGAATCTGGCTCAGCGGATTGAGCAGGCCAAAGTCATGAATCATCCCGTTGTAACGCACCGAGGTCACCGGCACGCCGGCCGCATCCAGATGCCGCGCATAACCTTCACCTTCATCACGCAGCACGTCGAACTCGGCGGTCTGCACCAGCGCAGCGGGCAGGCCCTTGAGCTGTTCGCTGCTGGCGTTGAGCGGCGAGGCATGGATCTGCGCACGCTCGGCCGGGTTGGTGGTGTAGTTGTCCCAGAACCACTGCATCATGCCCTTGGTGAGGAAATGGCCCTCGGCAAATTGCTGGTACGAACCGTCGTCGAACTGCGCATTGGTCACCGGCCACATCAACAGCTGGAAGCGCAGGGCAGGGGTTTTCTGCTCCTTGGCCATCAACGCCACGACCGCCGCCATGTTGCCGCCGACGCTGTTGCCGGCCACCGCCAGACGCTTGCCATCGACACCGATGTCCTTGCCGTGCTCGGCCACCCATTTCGTCGCGGCGTACGCCTGGTTGATCGCGGTCGGGTACTGCGCTTCCGGCGATGGCGTGTAATCGACATACACCGCAACAGCGCCCGAGCCGACCACCAGATCACGAATCAGGCGCTGGTGCGTCGGGAAATCGCCCAGCACCCAGCCGCCCCCGTGGAAGAACATGAACACCGGCAACTCGCCCTTGACCTTGGCCGGGCGCACCACTTTCAGGTTGAGGGTCTGGCCATCGACCTTGATCGCCTTGTCGCTGACTTCCACACCGGACAGATCAACCTTCACCGAAGCCTGCGCACCGGTCAGCACCGCACGGGCGTCTTTCGGGCTCAGTTGCTCCAGCGGACGACCACCGCCAGCGGCGAGGGCATCGAGGAACGCTTGGGTGTTGTGTTCGACGCCAGGGCTGCCAGCGGCGAAAGCGCTGCTGACGGACAGGGCGAGGAGCGACGCGGCGAGGGTTTTCTTGACGATGTTCATGGTGGAAATCCTTTTGAATGGTTTTGATTTTCTGATCGTTCCCACGCTCTGCGTGGGAATGCAGCCGGGGACGCTCCGCGTCCCAACGATCAGATGGCTGCCTTCGGCAGCTCTTTGTGTTCAGGGTTGTTTTCAAACCGTGAGCACAGATTAATGGGCTGCTGAAAAGCGAAAAAGCGGCTATAAAGCGTTTAACTGTCCACCAGAGAGTGACAATGAACCCGTTCGAAGACATGCGTATTTTTTGCCAGGTCATGGACTCCGGCAGCTTCACCGCTGCGGCCGATCAGTTGGGGCTGTCCAAGCAGTTCGTCAGCCGCCGTTTGATGCAACTGGAAGAGCGCCTCGGTGTGCGCTTGTTGAACCGCTCGACCCGCCGCCTCGACGTCACCCCCCTGGGGCAGAGCTATTACGAATCGGCGTTGCGTTTGCTCGGAGAAGTCGAGCAGGTCGAGCAGGGCATCGCCGGCGAAACCGCCGAGCCGCGCGGCACGATTCGCCTCAGCGCGCCGCTGTCGTTCGCGGTGGCGCATCTGGGTTGTCTGCTGCCGTTGTTCCTGCAGCGTTATCGCGAAGTCACCGTCGAGGTCGATTTAAGCGATCGCCCGGTCGACCTGCTCGGCGAAGGTTACGACCTGGCCCTGCGCATCGGCGTGCTGGAAGACTCGACACTGATCGCCCGGCGCATCGCCAGTATCGAACGGGTCTACTGCGCCAGCCCGGCCTACCTCGCCGAACGCGGCACACCACTCAAACCCGAAGACCTGCACAGCCACGATTGCCTGCCTTACGGCCACGGTCGCTCGGTGCAATGGCGCTTCAACGAAGCACCGGGCAAACCGCTGCTGATCAACGTCACCGGGCGCATGCGCGTCAACAACGGCGAACTGCTGCGGGACGCCGCGGTGCAGGGGATGGGAATTACTTATCTGCCAACCTTCATCGTCGGCGCGGCGTTGAAGGACGGGCGGCTGGTGCCAGTGCTGGATGATTTACGCCCGGAGCCACTGACCCTGTCGGCGGTTTATCCGCAGCATCGCCAGGCTTCGCGGCCGGTGCAGGCGCTGGTGGAGTTTTTGCGTGAGCGGCTTAACCAGAGTCATGTGAATCTTTGATTTTATTTACCGTCGAGTATCGCGTTCTGTCGGGCCAAATAGCGGTGCATGGGCAGTTATGATTAACTTTGATTCAATTTGTATCAAAGCTGAGCGAACACAAGGGGGCAGGATTACTCTGATCAACGGTGAACCCCCGCTGCCCGCAATCTCAAGGAGTCAACTGACATGGCCGCGCCAATGAAAACCCGATCCGTGACTGCCCATGTACCCGTGCAATTGGCCGAAAAGGTCGATCTGATGGCTGAGCGTCTGGAACGCTCGCGTAACTGGATTGTGAAACAGGCCCTGAGCGCCTGGATTGATCAAGAGGAAGAGCGCAGCCGTTTGACGCGCGAAGCCTTGGCTGATGTGGACGCCGGGCACGTTATCGATCATCAATCAGTGCAGGCATGGGCGGACAGCTTGAGTTCCGATACGCCTCTCAAGGCTCCACTTTGATATGGAGTTGAAGTGGACCAGCAAAGGGCTTTCCGACCTGACCAGGCTTTATGAGTTTTTGGCAGCAGTTAATCAACCTGCCGCTGCGCGCACTGTGCAACAGCTGACCGCCGCTCCGATAATGCTGCTAGCCAATCCGCGCTTGGGTGAACGTCTGGAAGAATTTGAACCGCGAGATGTTCGAAGGATTCTGGTCGGGCACTACGAAATGCGCTACGAAATTGTCGATTCGACTATCTACCTGCTGCGCCTTTGGCACACTCGCGAAGAACGATAATTCATCGCCAGAATCGCGCTTACAACATCGCAACAACCCCAACTCCGGGTCTGTTCTAGACTCACGCCGCTCAATCACGAGCCTCACCCGGAGTAGCGCCATGGAAGTGCCCACCCCCAAAACCGCCATCGAAAGCAATCGACAGGCGTGGAACGATTCCGCCCGTCATCATCAGGATTCGCCGGACTGGCAGGCATTGCTCAACGATGTCGCGCAGGCAGAGTTTTGCTGCCTTGATGACACTTTGCGCGGCTTGCTGGACGTCGACGGCAAAGACGTGATTCAACTGGGCTGCAATAACGGTCGGGAAAGCCTGTCGCTGTTTGCGCTGGGTGCGCGCAGTGTCGTCGGCGTCGATCAATCCGCAGCGTTTCTTGAGCAGGCCCGCGAGCTCAAAAGCCGCTCGCCGCATACTGCCGAATTCGTCGAGAGCGACATCCACCATCTGCCCGCATCGCTGCATAACCGCTTCGACGTAGCCTTGATCACCATCGGGGTACTCAACTGGATGCCTGACATCGGCGAATTCTTCCGTCATGTCGCGCAGGTGCTGAAGCCGGGCGGCAAACTGGTGATCTACGAAACCCATCCGTTTCTGGAAATGGTTGATCCGCAGGCTGAAGATCCCTACCGCCTCGCCAGCTCGTATTTCCGTGCCGAGCCGTTTGTGCAGCAAGAGCCGATCGTTTACGTAGGTAAAGTCGAGCAGCCGGCGGCAAAGTCGTACTGGTTCGTGCATACGCTGGGCGCGATCTTCAGCGGCGCCATTGGAGCGGGGCTGAGCATTGTGGATTTTCAGGAATATGCGCATTCGAATCGGGAAGAGGTGTATGACTGCTACCTGAACCAGCAGGCGCAGCTGCCGATGTGCTTTAGCCTGGTGGCGAGCAAGGCCTGAGAACCTTTTTTGCGACGGCTGGCCTCTTCGCGAGCAGGCTCGCTCCCACATTGGTTTCGCGTACGGCGACTATCCAGTGTAGGAGCGAGGCTGCTCGCGATGGCGGCCTTGCGACCGCTACAAAATTCAGGTAACGGCGCGATTGAGTACGTGCCCCGGCTGCGCATAAAGATCAATGCCCAACGCATGAATCACCTTCAACACTGTGTCAAAGCGCGGCTTCGCTCCGGGAGCAAAAGCCTTGTACAAACTTTCACGACCCATGCCTGAATCCTTGGCGATCTGCGTCATTCCTCGCGCCTTTAACACGTAGCCGATTGCGCGAAGGAATTCTTCGCTGTCTCCGTCTGCAAGCACCTGTGACAGATACTCACTGATGGCTTCATCACTGTCGAGCAGCGCGACCATGTCGAAATTCGTCAAAGTCTGGCTCATGGTTAAACCTCCTTTGCCATTTTTTGTGCGCGTCGGATGTCTGCGCTTTGTGAGGATTTGTCGCGCCCGATGTCGTGCTTGACTCTATCCAAGTGGATAAAGATAAACAGTCGGCCAAGTCTTTTCCGAATGTTGGAAGTGTCGTCACAGTTTGTAGGCAACCAGCCAATCGCTTGTGAGAGCTGCGGGTGCAGCTACTGGCCTCATCGCGAGCAGGCTCGCTCCCACAGGGAATTGCATTCCAATGTCGGAGCGAGCCTGCTCGCGATGGCGGCCTTGCTACCGCCACATTTCACAAGACCGGATCAAGCCTGCGCCGCGGCACTCACCACCGGCCGGCCCGGTTTGCGCAGCGGATCCAGGCGTGACCCTTCATAGCGGGTTTCGCGGAAGAATTTCCAGCGGCCGAACAGGCAGTAGACGTGGGTCACCCGGCCCTGTTCCTGATAACCCATGCGGATATGCAGTTTCAGCGCCGGGATGTTATGGGTTTCACAGACGTCGACCACCTTGGTGCAACCCTGCGCCGCCATCGCTTGCCACAGTGCGACCTGCACGTCCACCGACAGACTGCTGCCAAAGTAGGCGCGGATCATTTCGCCGCCGAATTCGAAGAACTCGCCGGGTTTGACCGGGAAAGTGCAGCCGTAATAGTGGCGGTCGTGGTAGTCGCGAATGCTGCCCCAGATAAAGCCCACGGCGTGGCCATCGGCGTCCAGGTACATGTGCCCGGTGTGGCCTTCGGCAGCCAGTTCCGCCATGGTGCCGACACGGTCGCCGAAGTGTTTGCTGAACGCCACGGCATTCTGCGCGGTGATGTCGACTTTGCGCAGACCTTCATACGGGCGCAGTTTGTGCGGCGGCACCGGGCTGACCAGGTCGCGCTCCATCCACAGCAGTTCCCAGTGGAAGAACACGTAGCGTTTCCACAACGTCCCGACGGTGCGGCTCAGGCCTTTGTGTCTGATGCGATCTTGCACTTTGGTGATGATGCTCATGATGCCCCTCCAGGGTCTTGGCCCGGATGTTGTGGTGAGTGTCGTTACAGCGGTGATTCATTCGAGCGCCGTGGCACCCTGTGTTTCTTCTCGGCTGAGGTCGGCATACGAGACTCGCGCGACGCCCCTCAAACCCTGTTCGAGTACCTCGCTCAACGACTCGCCGGAGTCGAGATAGGCATCACCGAAATCGACGCCGAGGCGGGTCGGGTGGGCGACGATTTCCAGCACGCCGTCGCTGGGGACGCTGGCATTGCGCACGTCGACCGGGGTGCAGACGTAGTCGGCGGTGACCCGCGCCAGGCTCTGCAAACGGCCATTGAGCAAACCCTTGAATAGGCGCTTGGGCAGCGTGAGGTTGAGCCCGAGGTTGCGCGCCAGCCGGATCGGTACGCCTTGCTCGGCGGCAAACTTCGCGACGATTTCGCCGATCGGCCAGATGTTGTGTACGTGCTGGTGCGAGTCGATATGGCTCGGGCGCATGTCGTGATCAACGCAGCGTTGCCATTGCGCCTGCAACTCGGCGCGCACCGCGTCACGGTCTGCGCGGCCCAGCCACAGGCTGTGGCGGGGCAGGTTGAGGTCGAACACGCCGTTGCCATCGCAGAAGGTCCGCCGCCCCAGGATCGCCTGGCTCAGCGGGCGTCCGTAGGTCAGGTTGAAGTGCAGGCCGATCCGCCCTTGCAGCGCCGGATGGCGAGCCATGGTGCAGGCGGCTTCAAACGCCGGCATGTTGGCCATGGACGTGGCTGAGCTGATCAGGCCGGCCTGGAAGGCAGCGAAGATCACTGCGTTTTCGTTGGCGCTGAGACCGAAGTCATCAGCGTTGACTATGACTTGGCGAGGCATGGCCGCCCTCCGGAGTGATTGCGACAGGTTGCACCAGCGCTGCAGGTTTTTTGTTTGCACGGCGGGCCCGCCACTGTTGCACGGCGGGCTTGCAGCGATACCAGATGCGCAGCGCCAGACCCAATGCCAGCCCACTTGGGCGCCACGAATAGAAACTCCAGCGCCAGTGTTCCAGCTGCCCGGTCATGCGTTCGTGCAGTTGATGGCTGGAGTTTTCCAGGCTGACCCGCGAGGCATCGATCCAGTGCCAGTGCTCATCCAGGCCCCAGCGAATCCATTCCTCCAGCAACACCCGGCCACTGCCAAGGTCGGCGTATTGCGGCAGGAAGGCGAGGTTGTAATCGTAGAGCCGGCCCTGTTCGAGCAGGCCGAGGCGATAGCTGATGCAGCGGCCGTTCAGCTCAAGCATCACCACGCGGACCAGGCCTTGGCCGGCGAGGGCGGTGAAGGCGCGTTCGATCCATTGGCGGCTGCGCGGTGTGGCGAAAATACCGACGCCTTCATCGCCTTTCCAGCTCACCGCCTCGACTTCGCTGATGGTCTGCAACAAGGCAGCCATGCTCAGCGCATCTGGAGTGATCCGGCGGATCTGCGCACCGCACGCGGCGATCCGTTTGCGAGCCCGGCGCAGTTTGTAGCGCGGGTCGCCGGAGACTTCCTGATGGTCGGCTTCGCTGATCAGATGCACCGGCACCCGGCAGCTCAGGCGCCGTTCGGCAGTGGAACTGCGCGCCATCCATGCGGTGACGGCACTTTCTTCACCCGCAGGCTCCGACAATTCATTGAGTTGCAACAGCGCATGGGGCAGGCGCTGGCGAATCAGCAGTAGCGCCTCGTGCATGTCCTCGCCGCCGAGCAGCGACAGCAAAGCCAGACGATCGGCCAGCGGATAACCCAAGTGATGCAAGACCCGAAACGGCACGCCGGCGAAGCGCTCGCGGCTGGCCACCAGCGGCAGGCACAGGCGTAGTTCTGCGGCTTCCCAACCGAGCAGAATGTGCAGGTGCTGATCCTCACCCAGGGCCTGTTCCGCCGCACATAACCAGCCGAGATTGTTGAACGGCGTATGGTCGCTCACGCCCAGGCGCAGCGTTTCATACGCGGTTGCCGGGAAGTCGGCGGCGCACAGGGACGTGCGCCATTCGAATCGCATCACCATAGGTTCAGGCCGCCGTTGCGTTGACAGGTGGACGGGAAGTTTTACCCAGCGCCGCCAGGCGCGAACCGCTATAACGGGTTTCGCGATAGAAGCGCCAGCGGCCGAACAGCGTGTAGATATTTGTGATCCGCCGTTGTTCGGTATAGCTCATGCGCAGGTGCAGCTTGAGCGCCGGTATGTTGGTCGACTCACAGACATCGACCACTTTGCGGCAGCCTTGGGCGGCCATGGCTTCCCAGAGACGCAATTGCAGGTCTACCGACAGCTCTGTACCCCAGTAGGCCCGGGCCAGTTCGCCACCGAACTCGAAGAACTCACCGGGTTTCACCGGGAACCGGCAGCCGTAGTAATGCCGGTCGAAATAATCCCGCGGCGTGCCCCAGATAAACGCTACGGCATCGCCTTGCTCGTCGACATGCATGTGCCCGGTGTGGCCCTCTTTGGCCAGCTCGGCCATCGTGCCGACACGGTCACCAAAGTAACGCGCGAAAGCGCTGGCGTTGTCCGCCGTAATCCTGATAACGCGCAGTGGCGGATAGGGTTTGAGGCGGTGCGGCGGCACCGGGCTGACCAGGTCGCGCTCCATCCATAGCAGTTGCTGATGGGAAAAAATGTACAGTTTGCGGATCTTGCCCAAGGTCGCTCGCAGGCCTTTACGACGAATATGTCCGCTGAGTTTTTGCAAAACATCCATGGTCTCTTCTCCTGATGAGGGTGCCATGCGCGGCATCAAGCCCGCGCGGCAGAGCATCGAAGGGCGGCTCATGAAGCGCTCCAGCTCAGGGCAAACAGGGTTTGTCCCGGCAGTTCGAAACGCAGGCGCCCGTTGTCGCAGGCAAACGGTGCGTCGCGGCTGCGATTGTCGGCGCCGAAGTAACGCAGGGCGCCACGGTTCAGCGGGCACCTGGCGCCGCTCAGATCGACGCGTTGCAGGCGCGTCCCTTTGTTCACTCCGAGCAACGTGCGCTGCGCGTCGCCGGCCATCGCCAGCACATCCACCTCGAAGGCGTCGTTATCCAGTTGCAGCACTTGGCGCAGCCAGTGGCGGGCGATGAATTGCTGGGCCAGACCGACCGGTTTCAGCTCGAAGCGATCCTCGCCCAATATGCGCAACATGCCTTTGGGGTATTGCGGCTCATCGGCGGCCTGAAACCAGTTGAGCATGCTCAGCAAGCCGTCCTGCGAGGCATTGATCACCACTGAGGCCCACCACAGCGAGGTGTAGTGGGTTTCCTGATCGTAGGGGCTGAGGCTGGAGCCGCTGGACAGGTTGGTCTGATCGAGCAGCAAGGCCTTGCGCGGCTGACCATTGGCGTCGAGGCCGACCAGTTCGGCGGCGCGCCGCACACTGTCGCGGTAGACGCGGGTGGCGAGCAGATCGCGAATCATCCATTCATGCCAGGCCAGTGCATCGATCTGGTCGGCTGACTCGCTGAGCAGGCGCCGTGCCCAATCGATTCCGCGCTTGTCTGCCGCATTATCGGCGAACGGGCCGTTGACCAGTCGCGAGCTGGCCGGCATGGCGATGCGCACACCGGCGCGGGCATTCGCCGGGTCGCTGCGCACCTGACGCGCCATGCTGGTGAAAATCGCCAGATATTGCTCGTAGCTGGAGTAGTTGAGATTGGGCTCGTCGGCAAAGCCGATGTAATGCGTGCCGTTGCCGCCGAGGGCGCGGGTGCTCGCCAGCCAGGCGTCGAGGCCGCTGTTGCTCTGCACGTCGGCGCGCAGATCGGCCTGGCGCTGACTGC
Source organism: Pseudomonas sp. H26/SER47-MNA-CIBAN-0231 (assembly GCF_040310465.1). Lineage (NCBI taxonomy): Bacteria > Pseudomonadati > Pseudomonadota > Gammaproteobacteria > Pseudomonadales > Pseudomonadaceae > Pseudomonas > Pseudomonas sp. H26/SER47-MNA-CIBAN-0231. The sequence goes on from NZ_JBEOPW010000002.1 coordinate 497,516, forward strand.
CGGCCAACAAGGTGATGTCGTTGCGGATGCCGAAACGCTGCTGGTACACCCGGCGGAATGCGTCCTCGAACTGCGGATTCTGCGCCGTGACGTCGACAAAACTGTAATAGCTCGCCGCCGTCGGCTTCAGCGCATCGAGCAGCGCGTGGCTGGCCGCTGGCGGCATCACGTAAGGCAGAGCGATGCCAAGATCCGGCGTGCGTCCGAGGACTTTGTCATGCAGTACCAGCCGCACCTCTGCGACCTCTTCACGCAGCGGTTGCAGTTGCTGCGGATTCTGCGCAAACAGATTGGCCGTGCCGTCGAGCCAGAACGCCGCTTTGCCGCTGCCTTGCAGTTGCAGACGCCAGACCTGCTCGCGGGGGCTGACTGGCAATGCAATCTGATCGAACTGCCAATAGGCGCGATAAGGCTTCAGTGCGAGGGTCAGCGCCTGGTGGTCGCCGATCCGCTGCGCCTGCAACGCGGTGACACCGCCATGGAATTTGCCGGCGAGCACTGCGCGCTCACCGGCTGCAACTTTGAAATACAGCACGTCGCCATTTTTGCTTTCGGCACTGAAGTGCACTTTGGCCGGGGCAAACAGGGCGACGGTGCGCGCATCGTGTTCGATGCGGTAGTGGCGGAAGCTGTAGCCGGGAATTTCCAGTCGATAACTCGCCGCGCCGGGCAGCAGCGGCCAGGTCTGACTGCCGCGGGTTTCGCTGGCCTTGATCAAGCGTTCGCCGAGCAATTTACCGCGACCGTCGAGCAGGTACAGCTGCTCTTCGTTGGCGTCCGCTTGCCACGCCGGGGTCCAGCGCACGGTCACGCTGTCAGGCTGATCGGTTTGCAGAAACAGACTGCCGTCACGAATCTCACCCCAGCGCATCGACGCCGCCAAAGCGTCCAGCGACAAGCCGAGACCGAACAGCAGGTACAGGCCTTTCATGCGGGCTTCCTCTGCAGCATCGACCACATCGGCAGCACGTCGCGGGGCAGGATGATCAGGGTTTGCCAGAACGGCACAGCGCTCAAACGGCAATACAGCACCAGCATGGCCACGGTCACCGCCAGATAGGCGATCGATGAGGCGGCGGCGGCGCCGACGATGCCGTAGGCCGGAATCAGCACCAGGTTCAGGGCCAGATTGAGTAGCGCGCCCAGGCCCATCAACAACGACACCGAGCCGGGGCGATTCTTGCCCAGCAAGTCCAGGCGCAGAATGCTCGCGTAGCACAGACCCAACAGCCCCGGCAGCAACGCCAGCAGCGCCGGGTACGCCGGTTGATAGGCAGCGCCAAACAGAGTAACGATCAACCATTCGCCGATCACGGCCATACTCAGGCAGGCGCCGAGCATCACCGTCGCGGTCAGGCGCAGCGCCAGCGGAGTGACCTTGTCCATGCCTTCATCCTGTTGCAGCAGGCGTTTCATCAGCGGTGTGGTCACCGCTTCGGGGACGATCAACAGCAATTCGGCAGCAGCACTGGCCATGGCGTAATGGCCCAGCGCGGTGCTGCCGAGCAGGGCGCCGATGAACAGGTAATCGGAGCGCAGGATCACTTGCTGGAACAGCAGATCGGGATGGCTGCGCGCGCTGTAGCGCAGCAGCTCCTTCTGGCTGGCGCGATCCCATTGCAGCTGCAATGGCTGCGCCCGCTTCAGCCAGACCCAACCGGCGAGTACCACCAGACTGATCCCGGCCAGCCAACTGATCAGCGCTGCCTCCAGCGCCGCGCTCTGCCACATCCAGAACAGTGCGACGAACAGCAACAGCGGCGCCAGCGATTCGATCAGGCGCAAGACGTTGAACGCGACCACGCCACCTGAGGCGTTGTGCAGGGTCAGCAGGCCGCTTTTCAACACGGTCAACGGCACCGCCAGCAGCAACAGCCAGGCGAGCAGGCCCAGTTGCATGGTCACGTCCAGCTGCGTGCCGAATTCGCGCACCAGCGCCACCACCAGCAAAGTCAGCAAACCGGCCAGCAGACAACCGAACACCAGCACCTGGCTGAGCAACAAACCCATCGGCCGCTGCTTCGCCGCCTGATAACCGACCGCCGAATTCAGACCGCCGCTGGTGGCCGCACTGATCAGATCCGGCAGGGTGCTGAGCAGGGCGAACAGGCCGCGTTCGCTGGGGCCGAGAATACGCGCGAGCAACACGTTGCGCAGCAAACGCAAGGCGATCATCGCCAGTTTGGTGCCCATGCTCAGCGCCAGATGCTTGAGGTAGTTGCCTCGGCTCATGGCCGCGCTCCCCGGTAAATCCGCCACGACAGCAATTGCGGATGGCGCGCGGTGCGCTGGCTGACGCCGAAACGCGGCAGGTTCAGCGGATCGCCGTCGCCGCGATAGATTCCGGTGCCGGTGCCCAGCGCAAACGGGTAATCGTGATCGGCGACCTGCTGGCGAACGCGATCATCGTTGTCGCCGTTGGGGTAGCAATACACCGGTAGAGGCCGATTGCAGCCGTTGCTCAAGGCCTCTCGGCTGCGGCGGATTTCTTCACTCAGGCGTACATCATCGAGACCGGTGAGGATTGCGTGGCTGGCGCCGTGTGGGCCGAACCGCACCAGACCGGAGGCTTCCATCGCCCGCACCTGATGCCAGTCCAGTGCCTGTGGCAGCGAGTCCTTCGGGCATTCGTCGGTGAGCTCTTCCAGTTCCTGCGGAGCCAGGCTTTTCAGCCCTTGCAGATAATGCAGCAGCGCCAGACTGCGGCGCTCGACATCGATGTCATCAAGCAGCACCGGCAGCGGATGCTTGCGCGCATGCAGGCATTCGATCAGGTGCATGCGGGCTTTATCGCCATGGCTGCCCCAAAGGGTTTCGCCGAGGCTTTCCCACCAGAAGCGCTGGCGGCTGCCGATGAAATCAGTGGAGAGGAAAATGCTCGCCGGCACCTGGTGTTTCTGCAGCAGCGCGAAGGCGTTGACGGCGTTGTCACGCCAGCCATCGTCAAAGGTCAGCGCCACCCGTGGGCGCTCGCTGCGCAGGGCGTTGGGCTGGAGAATTTCCATCAGCGGCACGCAGTCGAAATGCTTGCGCAGCCACACCAGCAAATGCTCGAACGCTTTCGGTCCGACGCACAGTTCATTGCGGTGCGGCAGGTCGGCGGCGCGGTCGTTGGACAGCACGCGATGCAGCATCAGAATCACCCCCGCGCCCTGCAACTGCTGACGGCCCACCGGCGAGTTGAGGTAGAGCCAGCCACTGGTGCTTTTTATCAGTTGTTTGATCGCCATGGCTTCGGTCCTCTTAACGGTTCTGTTCCGGATTCCACTGGGCATACCGCTGGCCGCGCAGGAACTGCCACAGGCCGAGACTCATCCCGGCGAGGGTGACCAGCAGAAACGCGGCGAGGCGGAACGGTTTCGGCAAGCGGTGTTGCGCATCCAGCAGGCCGGCAATTGCCACGCTGTAGCCGAACAGTTGCGCGATCAGGCTCAGGCGATAGAAGGCGTGCTCGTCCCACAGCCAGCAATTGCTCAGCAGCAATGGCAGAAGAAGAACCGGCGCTAGGCGGCGGATCAGTTTGTGGCTGATCAACGCCAGTGAATACAGGCCATGCTTGAGCGGATTGAGCAGCTCGCGGCGCTGGGCCAAGCTTTGCAGGCCGCCGACGGTGACGCGCTGACGACGGCGAAACTGCTTGTCCGCTTCGTCGACGCCATGGTCGATAACCTGCGCTTCGGGCACGTAGACGATGCGCTTGCCGGCCACCGGTGCGCAGGTGCTGATGAAGAAATCGTCGTTGACCTCGGCCGGTACGTTCTGGAACAACTCGCGGCGCAGGGCGAGCAGGGCGCCGTCAGCGGAGACCATGCAGCCGGTGCGGTTCTCGACCCGGCGCAGCCAGCCTTCGTAATGCCGGTACAGGCTGTCGCCGATGCTCAGGCCGGCACCAGTAACCGGGATCACCATGTGCCCGGCGCAAGCGCCGACCTGCGGATCGCTCAGCGGCGCGAGCAAGTGGCCGAGGGTGTCGCGCGACCATTGGTTGTCGGCATCGGTGAACACCAGAATGTCGCCTCTGCTCAGGGCCGCGCCGGCATTCAGCGTGGCGGCTTTGCCCTGACGCGGCAGGTCGAGCACGGTGATGCGCGGATCTATCACCTTGTGTGCGCAGGCCACGGTGTCATCGGTCGAGCCGTCGCTGGCGAGAATGATCTGCAGCGTCGCCGGTTGATAATCCTGCGCCAGCAGCGTGCGCAGCTTGTGCTCGATATGCCGCGCCTCGTTGTGCGCGGCGATGACGATGCTGACGTTCAGCGGTGGCGCCGGCGTGTGTCGCCACGCCGGAAACAGCGGCGCGAGAATCGTCAGCAAAAGCGGGTAGCCGATGTAGGCATAGACCGGCAGCAACAGGCACATCCAGAAAATGAACTCAGCCACGGGCAGGCCTCCTTGCGTTCCACTGACACAGACTCAAAATGAACGCCGCGCCGGCCAGGTGCAGGCGCAGCCAGTGCAGGCCCCACAGTTGCAGGGTCAGGAGCGGATCACGGTGCTTGAGACTCTGGCGAACGCTCAGTACCAGCCCCGGCACCAGGGTCAGCGTCACCATTAGCGCTGCGTGGTGCGGAAAACCGTCGAGCAGCGCCGAAATCGCCAGAAAGTCCAGCAGCCAGACGAATAACGACAGCATCGGGAAGCGCAGCAGGCGCAGGCTCATGCCATGGGTGCGCAGCAGTTGCAGGTGGCTGCCCTGACGCCACATTTCTTTGCCCATCCATTCGCGCCAGTTCATTTCATAACCCCAGTGCAGGGCAACAAGGTCATTGACCGACAGCAGGCGCGCGCCCTGTTCGTGCAGGCGCAGGGTGAATTCCTTGTCTTCGCCAGTGCGCAGGGTCTCGTTGAAACCGCCGACCTTGTCGAACCATTCGCGACGCATCAGCAGATTGGAACTGGGCAGCCAATCGACGCTGTGGCTGACGCGGTGCGACGCCTGCGAAGTGCGGCGCTGCCAGGCTGTGGCGAACCATGGCGCTTCGGCCGGGGTGTGCAGGTCCAGGCCGAACACATCGGCCTGGCCACCGGCTTCGATGTCGAATAACGGCTGCAACCAGGTTTCCGGCATTTCTACGTCGGCGTCGATGAAGGCCAGCCATTCCCCGCTGGCGATCGCCGTGCCGCGATTGCGCAGCGCGCCGATCAACAGCCCCGGCAAGCTCAGCACGGTTGCGCCGAACTGCCGGGCAATCTGCGGACCCTGATCGGTCGAGCCGTTGTCGACCACGATCAGCTCGCACTCGACATTGGCCGCGTGTGCGGCTTTCTGCGCGGCGAGCAGGGTACGGCCAATGTGCCGCGCCTCGTTGTACATCGGGATGACGATGCTGATCCGCTTCATGCCTGCGTCTCCGTAGTCAGTGGCGCCTGCTCGGCCTTGATGCGCAGCACGCTGGTCAGCGCCAGCATGATCCACACGTATTTCTGGTTCGGCGCGCTGAGGAACATCAGGAACAGGGTCAGCGACAGAAAGCTCACCCCCAGGTGGGTCATCATGTCAGCCCGATATCCGTCACCGCGCAGCATCCACGCCGCTCGCGCGCGGATCAGGTTGTACAGACCGAGCCCGAGCATGCCGACGAAGAACAGCCCGGCGGGAACGCCCAGTTCGCTGAAGATTTCCAGATAGGTGTTGTGGGCGCGGCGGTACAGATCGCCGATCTTGCGGTTGGCGGAAAACGCCTTGGCGTAACCGGTGGTCGCGTAATGCAACGGGAAGGTGCCGGGGCCGGAGCCGAGTACCGGGTGCTCGCGGATCATCTGGCTGCCGACGACGATGTAGGAAGCACGGCGGCCGAGGGATTCGTCCTGCGCCTTGGAGCCGGCGCTGAGGATGCTCAATGACTGGATCCGCGCCATGTAACCGGCCGGCATGGCGTAGATCGCCAGCGGAATCACGATGGCCGCACCGAGCATGACGAAACCCAGGTGCCGTGGGCGGATGTGGGTCAGTTGCGCGCGGTAGTGCCAGATGCCGATGAGCAGACTCAACGCCAATACCACCAGGCCTGAGCGCGATTCGGTCTTGGTCATGCCACCGAGCAACAGCAGGCAGCAAGTACCCCAGAACAAGCGGTGCAGCAGGTTCGGACTGCGGATCACCAGCAGCAGTCCAAGAGGAATGGCGAAGGCGATCAGCATGGCGAAGGCGTTGGGGTCTTCGAGCAGGCCGGCGGCGCGGCCCTGATCCTGAAACTTCGCCGAGAACATCGCCATGGCGCAGGTCGCCGTGACGGCGAGGGTCACCAGCCGGGCGAACAGGTCGAGGTTCAGTTCGCGGCCGATCAACAACGTAATGACAAACAGCACCAGACCAACGCTGAGTTCGCGCAGGTGCCCCAGCGACATGCCCATGTCATCGGTATTGAGCAGGCTGAGAAAATACAAAACCATGAAGCCGATCAGGCAGTGCCACAGATTGCTGCGCAGGCGCTGCGACGGAATCTGGTGCAGCGCCAATTGCAGCATCACGATCACTGCCAGCGAGGCGCCGAGCAACTTGCTGCCCGACACCGAGCTGTCCTTGAAGAACCCTTCGAACGGCACCAGCGCGGCAATGCCGAGCAGGCCCCAGGTCGGCTTGCGGTACAGAACGGTGAAACCGACCAGACCAATAACCGCCCCCGGTGCCAGATACGGCCAGGGACTGGCCAGCAAACCGAGGCTGACCAGGGCGAACAGACTGACGATCGAGAGCGGGAAAATCATGCGCGTGTCTCCCGTGCCGTTTGGATGTACAGCTGCGACCAGCGTTCGGCCAAAGCCTTGAGGTCGTAGCGCTCCTGTTGGGTGCGTCTGGCGTTGTCGCGCAACTGCGCGGCCAGCTTCGGTTCGGCCAGCAAGGTGTCGAGCTGGCGGGCGAGGGCGGCGGTATCCGTCGGCGCGGCGAGCAGGCCGTTGTGGCGGTCCTGCAAGACATCGGGAATGCCGCCGACCGCGAACGCCACCACCGGCACGCCGGCCTGCATCGCTTCGAGCAGAATCATCGGCGTGCCCTCGGTGCGCGAGCTGATCACCAGCGCATCGAGTTGCTGCCACCAGCCTTGCATCGCCGTCTGGTAGCCCGGCAAGCGAATCCGCCGCTGCAACCCGGCAGCATCGATGCGCGCCTGCAAGGCCTCGCGTTCCGGGCCGTCGCCGAGCATCACCGCGTCCAGTTGCGGATGCTGGTGACACAGGCCGATCAGCGCATCGAGAAACAGATCCGGGCCTTTTTCGCTGCTCAACCGGCCGACGTAACCGGCCAGCCAGCGTTGCCGCTCTGCCACCGGCTGCATTGCCGGTGCTGCTGGCAAACCGTTGGGAATCACCTGCAACTTCTCCGCGCTCACGCTGGCCTTCAGATGCAGCGTGGCGATGCTGTGCGCCACGCAAACCACCCGTTTCACCGACGCCGTGCGGCACAGTTGCAGGCTCAGCCAGGTGTAGAACTTCTGCTTGCGGCTGCGCGGGGTGAAGCCGTGCTGGGTGATCACCAGCGGCAGGCGCAACAGCGTGGCGCCGACCCAGCCGAACAACAGCCCTTTGAAGTTGTGGGTGTTGAGCAACGGCTTGTCGCCACGGCGCTGACGCAAGTGCCGCAGCAATTCGCCGAGCCCGGCACAAGCGCGAGCGTCCACCCCGGCTTCACGAAAGCGCGAGATCAGCTCAGGCGGTGCGTCGAGGAACAGCACTTGGTGCTGCCCCGGCGTGGCCAGGCAATGATCCAGCAACATCCGCTCGGCCCCGTAGAAGCCGCCGCTGCTGAGCAAGTGAATGATCGGCAGGGCGACGATTGGGGTGGACACCGCGTTCAATTGCGCACCCAGTGAACCAGGCTCGGCATGGTCCAGTTCTTGTGCGGATTGCCCGGCTGCGACGTTTCTTCGTTGAGCACCAACAGCACTGGCAGGCCCAGCTCATGGCTGATTTGCGCCGGATGCTTGAACCGATGGTCGAAGAACTCACGCACGTAGACGAACGCGATTGCCAGCAGCAAACCGGTGAACAGCCCGAACGGAATGATCAGCAGTGGTTTTGGGAACGCCGGCTCGGTCGGTTCGAACGGTGGGCTGAGCACCCGGGCGTTGGACAGGTCATCGTTGAGCGAGCGCGTGGTGCTGCTTTCGGCGAAGCGCTGGGCATAGGTCGAAAACGCTGCGTGCAACGCATCGATCTCGGTGTCCATCTGGCGCAGTTTGCTCTGGGTCTGCTGCAAGTCGCGGATGCGGTTCTTGAACTCGGCGATGCGTGCGGTTTTCTGCTCGATCACCTGCTTGACCACGGCCAGGTCGGCGGTGCGTTCCTGGATGCGGTTGCTCACCACTTTGAGAAACTGCTGACGGGTGCGGGCGATCTGCTCGCGGGTCAACAGCATCGGTTCGCTGCCGGGCTGGAACACCGCCAGATCGTTCATGTAACGGCTGACCTGGCTGGTCAGTTGCTCGCCCATCTGTTTGATTTCCCGGTCCTCGAACGCCACGTTGTCGACGGTGGTGGTGAAGGTGTAGGGGAAGGTGTAGTCGTTGAGCTTGCTGCTGCTGGCGGCGGCGAGCGCGGTTTTCAGATACTCGAGCCAACGCTGGCTTTGCAGCAGGCGATCCTGATACAGGTTCAGCGCCTGTTCTTCAGTGTTGATGGCGTTGAGGCGGAAGGTGATTTCTTCCTTCGGATCCGCCGCGCCGACATTTTCCAGCAGCGCTTGGCGGTTACCTTCCAGACCATCGAGCCGCACTTGATACTGGTGTTTTTTGGTCTCGTAGAACGACTGCGGCAAGTCGATCGATTGCAACGCCTGACGGCTGACCAGATAGTTCTGCAGCAGGGCGCTGACAAACGTCGTGCCTTGCTGCGGATCCGGGAAGCTGTAGGTGATCGAGATCACGTTGGAGCCGGGCAGGGTCTCGATTTTCAGGCTGTCGACGGCTTGCTGGGTCAGGGCGTCGAGGGTGGTGTCACGCACCGGATCGGTTTCCATGCCGAGCCCGTTGCGCAGCGGGTTGATGACGTACTCGCGCAGCGGTGTCGAGACGTAGCGCTTGAACGGTTCGCCAAGCAACTTGGCGAACACCCCGGGTGGCGGGCTGTATTCACCGTTGTCGCGCAGTTCGCTGATGGTCTGACGGATCAGCGCTGGCGAACGGAGGATATTGCTCTCGGTTTCCATGTCCGCCAGCGACGGCGGAATGAACGTGGCGTTGTCCACCGTGAGCGACGTGGTGGCGTCACCCTGAGAGAGTTTTTTCGACTGCACGATGACCTGCGCGGTGATATCGAAGCTCTGTTTGAGCAGCAGCGGCAGGAGCAGGGCGATGACTGCAAAGGTCAGGAAGACGCGCTTCACCAGTTGCTTGTTGGCGAAGAAAATCCTGAAGAACTCATGCAGGTAGTTTTCCTTTGGGTTCATGTCGGTCACCTGTGAGTTAGTTGTCACTGTCTTTGTTGTCGACGCGGTAGCCGAAGCTGAAACCGACGCCCTGGAACAGCACCACATCAGCCAGTTGGCGGGCGAGTTCGCCGGCGCTGGCCAGTTTGGTTTTTGGCACGTAGAGCATGTCGTCCGGTTGCAGGTAAGCGATTTGCGGGGCATCGCCGGACAGGGCTTTTTCGACGTCGTAGCGCACCGCTTTCACCTGATTGCCGTTGCGCCGCATGATCACTACCGAATCCAGCCGGGCCTTGACGTTGGTACCGCGCGCCAGAGTCAGCGCCTCGAGCACCGACACCGGCCGGCGGATCGGATACGAGCCCGGTTGTGCGACCTCGCCGAGCACGTAGATCTCGTTGCCTGCGGTGGACTTGAGCAGCACGTCCACGGTCATGCGGCCCGGCAGTTGCGCGTACTTTTTGTTGAGGAAGGTCTCCAGTTGATTGACGGTCATGCCTTGCAGCGGCACGGCGCCGATTTCCGGAAAACTCGCGTAGCCGTCAGTGCCGACGGTGATCTCCCGGCTCATGCCGGTGGCCGGGTGATTGAGGGCGCTTTTCAGGTTCTGCTCGTTGCTCAGCGGGCTGATGATCTGCACGGTGAGCTGGTTGCGGTTGGGCTGGAACAGCTGTTTGCGCTGATAGACGCGCTGGATTTCCTGGCGCGCTTCTTCGCTGGTCAGCCCGGCGATTTTCACCGAGGTGTTGGCGCCCGGCAGTTCGATGGTGCCGTCGGGCAGCACCAGTTGATTGCCGTTGAGCTGGCTGGCGGCGGTGAAATTCAGGCCGATCTGGTCGCCCGATTGCACGCGGTAGGCGTCCGAACCGCTGGTGCTGATATGGAAGATCACGTCCAGCACATCCTGCGGGCGCAGGGTCTGCTCGATCTTCGGCATATCGGTCGCCTGGGCGTTGGCCGGGGAGGCGGTGAGAATATTCACCGGCATGTTCTGGGTGTCGGAAGTGCTGGAGCAGCCCGCAAGCGGCAGCAACAGCAGGACAAGCATTCTGGCGTTCATGGCGTCATCCTTTGCGTTCGCTTACAGGTTTTTGTAAAGCCATTTGGGCATGTAGTACTTGCGCCGGTTGAACACGCTGCCGACCACTTTCGCCCCGGCCTGAGTCAGGCGTTGCACAGCGGCCTGGGCGACTTCCCAGCGGGTGTCTTCGGCGCGCACGACAAACACCACGCCGTCGACCTGAGTGCTGATGACCAGGGTGTCGGCGGCGGAATACACCGCGTCGCCGTCGATCACCACAAAGCGGTACTGGCTGCCCAACTGGTCGAGCAACGGGCTCAGGCGCTCGGCGGTCAGGTGTTCCAGCGTGCGGATCGGCCGGCCGTTGGGCAGCACATGGAAGGGCAGGCTCGAGACCTGCACCACGCAGTCCTGCAACAGCGGCGGGTTGCCCGGGTTGAACAGCAGGTCGCGCAGGCCGCGCTCCTTGCCGAGGTTCATCTGCTGGGTGAGGTTGTTCGCCGACTGGCTGGCATCGACCAGCAGCACCTGGCCGCTGCTCATCTGCGCCAGTTGACTGGCCAGTGCCAGCGCGCTGGTGGTGGTGCCGGCGCCGGGGTTGGCGGCGGTCAGGAACAGAATGCGCAGATCGAGATCCAGCACGGTCGAAGTCAGATTCGATTCGCTGGGGCTGGCGATGCTCAGGCTTTTATTGGTTGAACCGTCCATTAGCTTGCTCCGTGGCCGCTGAATACTTTGAAGGGGGTTTTCAACAGAATCTTCAGATCAAGCAGAAGGCTCTGCTCGGCGATGTAGCTGAGGTCCAACTCAACGCGCTGGTCGAAGTCGATGTTGCTGCGTCCGGAGATCTGCCACAGACCGGTCATACCGGGGTAGATCGCCAGACGCGCGAGGTGATTGTCCTTGTAGCGGTAAGCGTTGAACGAGGTCGGGCGAGGGCCGACCAGGCGCATGTCGCCGGTCACCACGTTGATCAGATTCGGCAGCTCATCGAGGCTGGTGCGCCGCAGAAAACTGCCGATGCCGGTGATGCGCGGGTCTTTGTCGATCTTGAAGTCGATGGCGTCTGCCCCGTGCTTGTTCAGGTGGCGCAGCGACTCTTTGAGCTCTTCGGCGTTGCTGACCATGGTGCGGAACTTGAACATGCCGAACTTGCGCCCGCGATAACCGGTGCGTTTCTGCACGAACAGCACCGGCCCCGGGCTGGTGAACTTGATGGCCAGGGCCAGGCCCAGCAGCACCGGCGAGATCAGCACGAGAATCGTCAGCGCACCGAGGCAGGCGACCACCCGATTGGTCCGCGACAGCTGCCATGGGCGGCCGCCATCGCGGCCGCTGAGCCAGCCGCGACCCTGACGGTGAATCGCTGCGTCGAGGCGCATGCGATGTTCCGGGTCGACGCGCTTGTCAGGGCGCATCTGTGCAATCGACACACTTCTTTCATGTCCAGTCATGGCGTCCTCCGCATTCAATCAGCCGCAAGCGGCGCACGGGCAGTGGGGTAGTAGTCGCGGAACCAGGCGATGAAGCGGCCCAGTCCTTCATCCAGTTCTATCCGGGGCTGGAATCCGGTGGCCTGGGCCAGATCGCTGGCCTCGGCGCAGGTGTTGAGCACGTCGCCCGGTTGCAGCGGCAGCAGCTCGACAATGGCTTGCTGATCGAGATGTTTTTCCATCAGCGCGAGGTAGGTTTTCAGCGCGACCGGCTGCTGCCCGCCGATGTTGAACAGGCGCCACGGCGCCATGCTGCTGGCCGGGTCGGGCTGCTCGCGATCCCACTGCGGGTTGGCTTGCGGTGGCTGATCGATGAGGCGAGCGATGCTTTCGATGATGTCGTCGATGTAGGTGAAGTCGCGCTGGTGCTCGCCGTAATTGAACAGCTTCAGCGGCTCGCCTTCGCTGATCGCCCGGGCGAACTGGATCGGCGACATGTCCGGCCGCCCCCAAGGCCCGTACACGGTGAAAAAGCGCAGGCCGGTGCAGGGAATGCCGAACAGATGGCTGTAGCTGTGCGCCATCAGTTCATTGGCTTTTTTGGTCGCGGCGTACAGCGACAGCGGATGGTTGACGCCATCCTTGACCGAGTAAGGTGTGTGCTGATTGGCGCCGTACACCGAACTCGACGAGGCGTAGATCAAGTGCTCGACCGGGTGATGCCGGCAGCTCTCGAGAATGTTCAGGAAACCGTTGAGGTTGCTGTCCAGATACGCCCGTGGATTGTCCAGCGAATAACGCACCCCGGCCTGCGCAGCCAGATGGATCACCACTTGCGGCTGCTCGCGGGCAAACAATGCGTCGATCGCCGAAGCGTGGGCCAGATCCACCGTGGCCAGCGGAAAATCGCCGACCTGCTCGCGCACCCACTGCACGCGGTCGTGCTTGAGCTGCGGGTCGTAGTAGTGGTTGAAATTGTCCAGGCCGACCACCGAATGCCCGTCGCGCAGCAAGCGCAGGACGCAATGAGCACCAATGAAGCCGGCGGCACCGGTCACCAGAATCTTCATGGCCGCAGCCCTTCAGGGGCGATGTGGCGCAGGCCGATGCCGCTGTAATGCAGGCCGGCGGCGGCAACCTGTTCCGGGTTGTAAAGGTTGCGCCCATCGATGATCACCTTCGAACGCAGCTTCTCGGCGAGCAGTTCGAAATCGACTACGCGGAAGTTTTTCCACTCGGTGCAGATCACCAGCGCGTCGGCGTCTTCAAGGGTGTCGTCGCGGGTCGCGCACAGGTGCAGGTCGTTGCGGTAGCCGTAGATGCGCCGGCACTCGGACATGGCTTCCGGATCGTAGGCCTGCACGCTGGCGCCTTCGGCCCACAACGCGTCCATCAGATAACGGCTCGGGGCTTCGCGCATGTCGTCGGTGTTCGGTTTGAACGCCAGGCCCCAGACCGCAATGGATTTGCCGGCCAGGCCCTGGGGAAACTGCGCGCGCAATTTGCTGAACAGGATGTGCCGCTGGCTGTCGTTGACGTCGGTGACGCTGCGCAGCAGTTTCAACGGCATGCCGTTGTGTTCGGCGGTGTGCAGCAAGGCACGCAGATCCTTGGGAAAGCACGAGCCACCGAAGCCGCAGCCCGGATAAATGAAGTGGTAGCCGATGCGCGGATCGGAGCCAATGCCTTTGCGCACCGCTTCGATGTCGGCGCCGAGCAGTTCGGTGAGGTTGGCCAGTTCGTTCATGAAACTGATGCGGGTGGCGAGCATCGCGTTGGCCGCGTACTTGGTCAGCTCGGCGCTGCGGTTGTCCATGAACATCAGTTTTTCGTGATTGCGGCAGAACGGCGCGTACAGCTCGCTCATCTGTTCGCGGGCAGCGTCGTCGCGGGTGCCGATGATGATCCGGTCCGGGCGCATGCAGTCGGCGAGGGCGCTGCCTTCCTTGAGAAATTCCGGGTTGGATACCACGCGCACCTGCAGCTCGGTTTTGCCGCGCAACAGCAATTCACTGGTCGCAGTCGCCAGAACCTGGTCGGCAGTCCCGACCGGCACCGTGGATTTGATGATCAGCGTACGATCAGCCTCCATCAGGCCGGCGATCTGCCGGGCGACGTTGAGCACATGGCTGAGATCGGCGGAGCCATCCTCGTCCGCCGGGGTGCCGACGGCGATGAAAATCAGCTCGGCGTGAGTCACCGCATCACTGGCCTGAGTGCTGAACAACAAGCGCCCGGCCTTGATGTTTTCTTCAAGTGTTGCGGACAGGCCTGGCTCACTGATGGGCGGTACCGCTTGTTGCAGTTGTTTGATCTTGTTCGGATCAATATCAATGCATAAAACCCGATGGCCGACATCGGCAAGTGCAGCGGCTTGTATAAGTCCGACATAGCCAGTGCCAAATACGCTCACGTCCATCTGCGCACCTCAATAAAACCAGAAAAGTTAACTACGGAATGAGATTGTTAAAGGGGTATAGCGCAGGGTTTGGAAAGCGTGTCAGCAAAATGACATGTTGCACGGGTATAACACTTGAGGCGTTTTTGGCGATTGGCCATCAAGTCATTGCTGCCATTGAATTTGTTGATTTCTTGCAGATTTGTTCAGATTTTATTTAACCGACAGACGGTCTAAGTCCCCGAAATTAAAGGCTTTCACCGCTACCGGTGTGTCAGATTTGAGTCACCGTTTTTTTGACGCTTTCCCCGCCTATCAGTCATTTCTTGCGCTTTGATGGCCGGGTGCTAGTGTCAGGAGCTGACCGACAAACCTTTGACATTTGCCCTTTTCCGATCACCGGTATCGCCATGTTCAAATACGCCAAGGAATTGCTCTTAGTTGCCCATCTGTTGCTCTTTTCCGACTATTACGTGGATCGGTTAAATGCTATTGGGTGGGGTTTTAATGTACTTGTTTTTGGCGCGATGTTTTTGGCGCTTACTTTCGCGTTATATCTAACTGCCTATATACGTCAGGCTCTCGTTCGACATGCATTCGCATTAACGATGTTTGCCGCAGCGGTTTTTTTTGATGTTTACACACGGGTTACCGCGGATTACCTGAGGTACAGCGATTTTGTCTCGCTGGTGTACTCCGGCGGCTTCATTCAGGAAGCGGCCTATCAGTATCGCGATGCGATCCTGCGCGCGGTGCTCAGTGGCTTGCTGCTGTTGTTCGGCATCGGACTCAAGCCGCGTCATGCGCAGTTCATACCCAACACGTTGCGGGTCGCGGCGCCCCTCGTCGGCGTATTGATGCTCAGCGGATTGTTGTTTCTACGAGCGGGTGAGGGCGCACGTGGCCTGCCGATCATGTACACGCCGCTGGCTTACCTGAACCTGTTTGCCTATGAAGCGTTGCACGATACTGTCGGCCCCCGTGAAGCGGTGACGCTTGCGCGCGCCACGCCCGCCGTCGGCCATGACATTGTGCTGATCATCGACGAAAGCATTTCCGGCAATTACCTCGACATCAACGCGCCGTTCGGCGTGCACAGCAACCTCAAGCAAGCGCCGGCCGGGGTCGATGTCTTCAACTTCGGTTATGCCGCGTCCATTGCCAATTGCAGCGCCGACACCAACGTCACCTTGCGCTACGGCGGCACCCGCGCCGACTACAGACGCATCAACAGCACGTTGCCGTCGATCTGGCAGTACGCGAAAAAGGCCGGGCTCGGTACGGTCTACATCGACGCCCAGCGCACCGCCGGCAACCTGCAGAACCTGATGACCGCCGCTGAGAAAAACGACATCGACAGTTTCGTGCAATTCGACCAGACCAGCGTGCGCGACCGCGACATGGCGGCAGCGGCGAAGCTGATTGAACTGCTCAACGACGATCGCCCCGAGCTGATCGTGATCAACAAGGTCGGCGCGCATTTTCCGGTGCATGACAAGTACCCGGACGCGTTCATGGCCTACCGGCCAACGCTGCCCCGCGGACAGTTCACTGAAGTCGCCGACACTGGCGAACGCACCGGTTTCAACGGCCAGCCGGATGACTGGGTGCTGTATCGCAACGCCTACAAGAACACGCTGTTGTGGAACGTCGGCGAGTTCTTCGCCCGGGTGTTTGCCCAGGCCAACCTGAACAACGCGCTGCTGATCTACACCTCCGATCATGGCCAGGATCTGCATGAGCGCGGCAATCCGGGCTTGAATACCCACTGCGGCGGCGACCCGGTGGAAGAGGAGGGGCTGGTGCCGCTGGTGGTGATCCAGGGCCGTGGATTGCAGACGCCGGACTGGGCGGCGAATCTGCCAGCAAACAAGGACCGCTCCAGCCACTACAACATCTTCCCGACACTGTTGCAGGTGATGGGCTACGACTTGGCCGCGATCGAAGCGGTGTATGGCAAACCGCTGAGCGTGCCGACGGCGGATGAGTTCACTTTCAACTACCGCTTCAATGCGCGGTTGGGCGCCAAGCCTGAGTGGAAGCATATTGATCTGGGCAGCATCGTTACGCCTGAGCGGGCACCGGCGAGTGTGGCTGCGGGGCAGTGAGTTCTGGATTGCTCGGGCGGGCCTCTTCGCTGGCAAGCCAGCTCCCACAGGGTTCGAGGTTGTTCACAAATCCTGTGTCAGCACTGGCCTCTGTGGGAGCTGGCTTGCCAGCGATGGGGCCAGCACTGACACCAGCCAATTCAAAGCTTCAGCCACCGCGCCCGATACTCCCCAGGCGCGCACCCCAGCCAGCGCGCGAAAGCCCGGTTGAATCCCTGCACATCGCTGTAACCCAACCGATCCGCCACTTCGACCAGTTCCAACGCCCCGGACTGCAACAGGTCCTCGGCCTGATAGCGCCGATGCTCATCGAGCAGTTCGCTGAAAGTCCAGCCCAACGCCTTCAAGCGCCTTGCCGCCGTGCGCTCAAGCACATGCTGTGTAGCACAGAACTGCTGCCAATCCGCTGTCGCCAGATCTTCGATCAGATAATCGCTGAGCTGTCCGAGCAAGGTCGATTCACTGAGACGTCGGGTCTGTTCCAGCAGATCGACAAGCGTTGTTTCCAATGCCGGATTGCCCGGTGTCAACGGCATCACGAACAGCTGAGGATCCAGATGAATCGCCGCGCATGACTGCTCTGCGCTCACCGGGGTGCGCAATGCCGATTGATGCTGCTCGCGGCTTGCCGATGCCAATGCCACACCCAGCACCGGATCACGATTCACGCCGCTGGCCAGCAATTTGCGTCGTACCAGGCTGCACAAGCTGACAAGGATGTAATCGGTCAGCGCCGCCGGAGCACCAAGACTGCCGGCTTCGACCAGACGCAGTGTTACGCCGTCATCTTTACGCAGGATTTGCACACGGAAATGTCCGTTGAAAAACGCAAAGTACTCGGCGAAAAACGCACAGGCACGTTCCAGCGACACGGCGACATCGAACAGATAGGTCAGCCCGTTGGTGGCCGTCGAAACGAAACGTTCACCCGCCGCCAGACCGATCAGTGGATCGCCGCTCTGTTCCACGGCAAACGCCCAGAAGCGCCGCGACATCAGCAGCGGCATGCGCGTGAACGGCGTGCGCAGATCGAACAGGCTGCGGCGCAGTTGTGCTTCGATTGCGCCTTGGCTAATGCCGCGCGCGAGCAATTCTTCAATGGCCGGCAGCAGGGTCGGCGCGTAAAAAGCGTTGGCGGGTTGCGGATGGGTTTTGCTCATGTTGTGCGCGCGTCTCCCGTCGCTCCGTTAGCCGCCAGCAAACGCTGATCGACGCTGAGGATCGCCTCGATCATCGCCCGCGCTGCTGGCGTCAGGGTAAAACCGGCGCGGCTGACGATGCCATAACCCAGTTGCAGCGCCGGCTCGTCATGGGGGACGTCGACAAAGTCGAGCAGCTCGATCAGGCCGCGATCAAGTTGTTCACGCAAGGCCTCAAGCGTGGCCAGCCCCACCGCGTCGGAGCGCAGCACTACGCGCTGGATCGCGTCAAATTGTGCGCACTCGACGCTCGGGGTGAAGTCCTGCTCACCGAGGATATCGGCGAGCACCTTGCGGATCATCGGTGGAATGCGCGTGCCGACGATCGGGTAATCGAGCAGGGCGCGCAATCGCAGGTCTCGTTGCGCGAGGAGCGGATGGCCGGCGCGACAGAAAAACCGTCCCGGCCGCGTGCGCAGCAGGTGCACCTGATACTGCGGATCGCTGACAAAGTGCCGCGCATCGGCGACGAAAAACTCGATCTGCTGCTCGCGCAACCACAGCGTCAATTGCTGCCAGTCGCCCTGATGAAACCGCGTGCGAATCGCCGGATGCGCATCAATGAAGTCGGCCAGCGCTTCCGGCACCAGCACCTGCGCCGGATACGGGCCGCAACCGAATTGCAGTTCGCCGCCGGTGAGGCCGTTGTATTGCGTCAATTCGTTGTGCAGCGCCTGACTGCCAGCGAGCAGGCGCCGCGCATGTTGCAGCACCAGTTGGCCTTGCCCGGTCAGGCGAAACTCACGGCTGCTGCGCTCGACCAGCTCGCAGTCAAGGTCACGCTCCAGGGTCTGGATGCTGCGGCTGAACGCCGGTTGGCTGAGGTTGATCGCCTCGGCGGCGCGCCCGAAGTTGCGGTAATCGGCGAGGGCGACCAAATGGCGAAGCTGGCGAAGATCCATCATGCGTCTCCTGCATTTTGCGGATACTTTTAATGCATTGGATCGATAGCACGTCCGCTGGCATAAGTACACGCCTGTTCTTCGATGGCCGCCTTCATGTCTCAGCCTCTGTTCGCCTCCAGCGCGTTTACCCGCACGATTCTCGCGCATGCCCGTCAGTCCGGACTGTGCCCGCAACGCTTGATGGCGCGCGTGGGGATCTGCCCGTCAGTGCTCGCCGGGCAGCATCAATTGATCGCCGCACAAGCGGTTGAACAGTTGTGGCGTGAGTGTGAATGGTCAGGGGTAGCGCCGACGTTTGGCTGTGAACTGGCCGACGGGATGGCGACCGATTGCCTGCAAGGACTGAATATTCTGCTCGACTCGTCCGCGACCTTGCGGGCCAGTCTGAAGTGCTTCATCGACTGCTTGCCAAGGGTGATCAATTACGTTGCGGTGGAACTGGTCGAGGCGGGCGACGTGGCTCATTTGCGCCTGCGTTCGCAGCAGGGGCAGTTGCATCATTTCGCTCTGGATGCGGCAGTGATAACGCTGGTGCGTAATATTGCCCGTCGATTGGGCGGGGCGCCTGGAGATTTGTTTGTGAGTGTCAGCCTGCGCCCGGCGCAAATGGCCGGTGGCTGGCTGCGTGGAGTGGGCATCGCGGTGGAGCAGGGCGAACGTCTGTGCCTGACCTTGCCGCGCTCCAGGCTCGATCAGGCCTTGCTGGGCGCCAACCCGTTTCTGCACCAGAGCATGCTGCGTCACTGGCACGCTGAAACCCGCGCACCTGCGCGTGAGGACAATCTATCGATGGCGCGGCACTGGCTGACGGCGGGTGATCAACCGATCGAACGGATAGCTGAGCGGCTGGGTTATCGCCAGCCGAGCAACTTCATCCGCGCGTTTCGCAAACAGTTCGGGATTACGCCGAAGCAGTTTCGGTTGAATCCGGGGCAGGTTTGTTGAAAGCAGGATTGAGGTGATTGATCGTTATTGAGGGTGCCAACAAGATTTACCCCCTCACCCCAGCCCTCTCCCCCAAGGGGGCGAGGGGGAAAGGGAGCCGATCTTCATGGCGTTCGGAATCTGAGTTCAACTCGGTATCCCACGTCGGCGTATCTCGTACATCCAACACGGTCAGTCCCCTCTCTCTCCGGGAAGGGGGCTTATGAATCATGGGAGCTGATGTGCGTGTTATTCAAAATTGCATTCAACTCGTTATCCCACGTCGGCGTATCTCGTACATGCAACTCGGTCGGTCCCCTCTCCCTTTGGGAGAGGGCTAGGGTGAGGGGCTTTTGACTTACGGCGTGACGATATTGAACTGCGGCCCGAACGTATCCAGGCTGCCCATCAATAATCCGAATTTCTGACCATTGCCCTGCAACTTCACCAGCCCTTTTTGCATCGCCGTCGGGAAGTCCAATTGTTTCAGGCTGATCTTCTCCAGCGTATCGCGGCTCAGGCTGACGCTCGCATCCGCCGCCGGATTCAGACCGGCGCGGTGAGTCAGCACGCCGTTGCGCAAGGTCAGGGTGAAATCCTTTTGCACATCGTCGAACGTCCAGTTCAGCGTCAGGTCATGGGCCACGGCTTTGTCGCTGTCCAGGCGTACCGCGAGGTAATCGAAGAACATTTCCGGACTCATCGCCCGGACCATATCCACCGACACGGTATTGGCTGACTGCGGCGGCACGCCGTTGCGCAGCTCCATCGCACCGGTCAGGTACATGTTCCGCCAGGTGGCGTTCTCGCTTTGATAACCCAACTGCTCCAGCGTCTCGGCTTGAGCGTTGCGTGCATCCGCGTTGTCCGGATCGGCGAACAGCAACTGGTTGCCCAACTGCGCGGCCCATCGGTAGTCAGCGCTGGCCATCGCACTGCGCATTTTCTCCAGCACCGACGCGGTACCGCCCATGGCCTCGACCGAGCGTTTAGCTGCATCGACCGGGGGCAGCGGATTGAGGTTGGCCGGGTTGCCGTCGTAGAAACCCATGTAGCGCTGATACACCGCGCGCGTATTGAAACTCAGCGAGCCGTAATAGCCACGGGTGTACCACTTCTGATCGAGCGAGCCGGGCAGTTTCTTGATTGCTTCGGCAATTTCCAGCGGCGTCAGGCCCTGGTTGAGCAAGCGCAGGGTGCGGTCGTTGATGAACGCGTACATGTCGCGCTGATCGGCGAGCAAAGTACGAATCCGCTCGCCACCCCAGGTCGGCCAGTTGTGTTGGGCGAACAGCACGTCGGCCTCGTGACCGTAGCGCATGAGGCTGTCGTCGAGGTATTGCGACCAGGCTTTGGCGTCACGCACCTGCGCACCGCGCGGGGTGAGGATGTTGTGCATCATCTGCGTGGCGTTTTCGGCCATGCACAGGGCTTTCAACTCCGGTAGATAAAGGTTCATTTCCGCAGGCGCTTCGGTGCCCGGGGTCAGCTGGAATTCGACTTGCAGGCCAGCGATGGTGCGGGTTTCCAACGGCTCGGCAATCAGATCGGTAGGCGCAATCAGTGTGACCGTGCCACCGCTGGGCGCACTCTTGCCGAGGCCGGCATCGACCTGACCTTTTTCACTGCGCGGCAACAGGCTGCCGAACTGGTACTGCGCGCGGCGGCTCATGGCATTGCCGGCCATGACGTTCTCGCTCATCACGTGTTCCATGAAGCCGACCGGCGCGTAGACCTTGACCTTGCCGGACTTGACATCGGCCTCGTCGATCACCCCGCGCACGCCGCCGAAATGATCGACATGGGTGTGGCTGTAGATCACCGCGACGACCGGTTTGCGCGGGCGATTGGCGTAGTACAGATCCAGCGCCGTCCTGGCGGTTTCGGCCATGGTCAGCGGATCGATGATGATCAGCCCGTCGTCACCTTCGATGATGGTCATGTTGGCGAGGTCGAGGCCGCGCACCTGATACAGCTTGGGGCTGACCTCGAACAGACCGGCGTGGGCATTGAGCTGGGCCAGCCGCCACAGGCTCGGATTGACCGATTCCGGCGCCTTGTCTTTGACGAGGAAGTCATAGGCGTTGACGTTCCAGATGACTTTGCCGGCAGCGTCCTTGATCTGACCCTTGAACGGTGCGATCAGGCCTTTGCTGACGGATTCGAAATCGGTGCGGTCGCTGAAAGGCAGGGTTTGCAGGACGGCAGCGTTGCTTGCGGCGGTTTGCATGCTCGGCGCAACCGGACCGTCAGCAGCGAGCAACGGTTGGCTCAGGCAAGCGGTGATCAGGCAGGTCAGCAGGCCGCGCGGGCTCAGGATGAAACGGGGCATGGGTGTCTCCGGTTTTTTATCGTTATGGCCGAACAGCCAGCAGCGTATGGCGCGTCCCGGAGTTGGCGATGATCATCAGCGGACAAAAACCATTCAGGGCCGCTATCCTAGGCCCAGGTTCACTGATCGGGTTTGCCCATGCTTGAGGTTCGCGACGTTTTCAAAAGCTATGCCACGCCACAGGGATTGTTGCCGGTGCTGCAAGGCGTCGACCTGACGCTGGAGGCCGGTGGCAGCCTCGCGCTGATGGGCGAATCGGGCAGTGGCAAAAGCACGCTGCTGCATTTGGTGGCGGGGCTGGACAAGGTCGACAGCGGCAGTATTCGCAGCGGCGAACATCGCCTGGAAGCCATGAGCGAAGCGCAACTGGCGAACTGGCGGCGCACGGAAATCGGTCTGGTGTTTCAGCAGTTCAACCTGATCGGCAGCCTGCGCGTGGAAGACAACCTTGCCTTTCAGGCGCGCCTCGCCGGGCGCCATGAGCCGCGCTGGCAAGCGCATCTGGTGCAGCGTATGGGTCTTGGCGATCTGCTCTCGCGGTACCCCGAGCAACTCTCTGGCGGCCAGCAGCAGCGGGTCGCATTGGGCCGGGCATTGGCTTCGCAGCCGAAATTGCTCTTGGCGGATGAACCCACCGGCAGCCTCGATGAAGCGACCAGCGATGAAGTGCTGCGGCTGTTGCTGGAATTGCTCGATGACACGCCGACGACTTTGTTGATGGTCACTCACAGTCAGCGCGTTGCGGCGCGTCTGGCTCAGCGCGTGGTGTTGTCGAACGGGCGGGTCGCCTGATGATCTGGCGGCAAACCCTGCGCGCGCTGCTCAGCCACTGGCGGCGTCATCCCGTGCAGTTTTTCAGTGTGCTGACCGGGCTGTGGCTGGCCACCAGTCTGCTCACCGGCGTCGAGGCGCTGAACAGTCAGGCGCGCGACAGCTACGCGCGGGCCAGCCAGATGATCGGCGGCGAACCACAGGCCAGCCTCAGCACGCCAAATGGGGCACTGTTTACCCAGCGCTGGTTTATCGAATTGCGCCGTCAGGGCTGGCCGGTGTCGCCGGTGTTGCAGGGCCGGCTGACGCTCAAGGGTCACGAAGACCAGCGGATTCAGGTGATGGGCATCGAGCCGGTATCGCTGCCGACGGATTCGGCAGTGGCCGGGCAGGCGATGCCGATCGAGCGCATCGTCGAATTTTTCAGCCCGCCGGGCAGCACCTGGATTTCCCCGGACACGATGCAAATGCTCGGCTTGCGCGAAGGCGATACACCGCAAACCGTGAACGGCCAGACCCTGCCGCCGCTGCTCGCGCAGAAGGACATGGCGCCGGGCCTGTTACTGGTCGATATCGGCGTAGCGCAAAGACTGCTCGACCAGCCTGAGCAATTGTCTCGGCTGCTGTTGCCCAAGGATTTTCATCAGGAATTACCAGCGAGTTTCACCGATCGCTTGCAGCTCAAAAGCAGCGGAGAAGAAAACAATCTCGCGCGGCTGACCGAGAGCTTTCACCTCAATCTTGATGCCCTTGGATTTTTGTCATTTCTGGTCGGCCTGTTCATCGTCCACGCCGCCATCGGCCTCGCTCTGGAACAGCGCCGAGGCTTGCTGCGCACGTTGCGTGCCTGTGGCGTCAGTGCGCGAATGCTGATCGCGTGTCTGGTGGTTGAACTGGGTGTGCTGGCGCTGATCGGTGGATTCTTCGGTGTGATCAGCGGCTATTGGCTGGCCAGCGTGCTGCTGCCGGACGTCGCCGCCAGCCTGCGCGGTCTGTATGGCGCGGAAGTGGCGGGGCAGTTGCGTTTGAGCCCTTGGTGGTGGTTCAGCGGCATCGGTCTGAGCCTGCTTGGCGCCTTGCTGGCCGGGGCCAACAGTCTGCTGCGGGCGGCGCGCCTGCCGTTGCTGGCGGTGGCCGATCCGCAGGCGTGGCATCAACAGTATTCGCGCTGGTTGCGCCGACAGGGTTGGCTGGCGACAGCGCTGCTGATGATTGCGCTGGCGGCGCTGATCTGGGGCGACAGCCTGAGCAGCGGTTTCGTGCTGATGGCCGGGCTGTTGCTCGGTGCCGCGCTGGCCTTGCCGGTGTTGCTCAGCGCGTTGTTGAACCCGTTGCTCGGACGCAGTCGGTCGGTGCTCGGCCAGTGGTTTCTCGCCGACTGCCGCCAGCAACTGCCAGCCCTGAGTCTGGCGCTGATGGCGCTGCTGCTGGCGCTCGCCGCCAATATCGGCGCTGGCAGCATGACCGCCGGTTTTCGCCAGACCTTCAACGACTGGCTCGAACAACGCCTGAGCGCCGAGTTGTACATCAACCCCTCCAATCCGGCGCAGGCCCGCGAGATGCACAGTTGGCTCAAGCAGCAGCCCAATGTGACCGCTGTGCTGCCCAACTGGCAGGTTTCGGTGACACTGCAAGGCTGGCCGGCCGATGTCTACGGCATCATCGACCACTCCTACTATCGCCAGCATTGGCCGTTGCTCGACAGCAGTGGCAGCGATCCGTGGGGCAAACTGGCCACGGACGATGCGGTGATGCTCAGCGAACAACTGGCGCGACGCCTGAAAGTGAAGCCGGGCGAGCATTTGAACATTCCCACGCCGAACGGCACATGGTCGCCGCGCATCGTCGGCATCTACGCCGACTACGGCAATCCGAAAGGGCACGTGCTGATCAGCAGTGAGCACCTGTTGCGCGGCTGGCCGCAACTCACGCCGAACCGCTTCAATTTGCGTATCGATCCAGCACAGATTCCGGCGCTGCTCAACGCCTTGCAGGCGCGTTTTGCGCTGGATGACAACCGCATCGTCGATCAGGCGCGGCTCAAGGGCTGGTCGGTGCAAGTCTTCGAACGCACCTTTGCCGCGACGGCGGCGTTGAACAGCCTGACCCTCGCCGTGGCCGGTGTGGCGCTGTTCATCAGTCTGCTGACCCAGAGCCAGAGTCGCCTCAGTCAACTCGCACCGCTGTGGGCGCTGGGCGTGACGCGCAAACAGTTGATGCTGCTCAACCTCGGCCAGACCTGGCTGCTCGCCGTATTGACGTTGCTGTTGGCGCTACCGTTGGGCATTGCTTTGGCATGGTGCCTGGATGCGGTGATCAATGTGCAGGCATTCGGCTGGCGCTTGCCGTTGCGGGTGTTTCCGTTGCAGTTGTTGCAACTGATGGGCCTGGCCTTGCTGGCGACTCTGTTGGCCTCGGCATGGCCGCTGTATTCGCTGTACCGCACACAACCGGCGGACTTGCTGAGGACGTTTGCCCATGAGGACTAAATGGCTCGTGCTGATGATTGCGCTGCTGCTCGGTGGCTGCGATCAGCCTGCACCCGAGGAGAAGGGTTTTGCCGGCATGGGCGATCAGGCGCAATCCTTCACTCCGGTGGTGCCCGGTCGGGTTTTCAGCTTCCCCGCCGATCACGGCGCGCATGATGGTTTTCGCATCGAGTGGTGGTACGTCACCGCCAACCTCAAGGATCAACAGGGCAATGATTTCGGCGTGCAATGGACGCTGTTCCGTAGCGCCCTGAAACCAGTCGCCGAGCAGGCCGGTTGGGGCAACCAAACGATCTGGCTGGGCCATGCGGCAGTCACTTCGCCCTCGGTGCACCACGCCGCCGAGCGCTACGCCCGGGGCGGAGTAGGCCAGGCCGGCGTGCGCCTGGCGCCGTTCGAGGCGTGGATCGATGACTGGATGTTTGCCAGTCAGGCGCAGGATCCGTTGCGCGATATGCAACTCAGTGCTCGTGACAAGAATTTCGCTTATCAACTGCGCCTCACCTCCAGCCGCCCGCTGGTGCTGCAAGGCGACAATGGTTTCAGCCAGAAATCCGAAGAAGGCCAGGCGTCGTATTACTACAGCCAGCCATTTTTCCAGGCCAGCGGCACGCTGCAGATCGACGGCCAGACCTACAGCGTCAGCGGCCCGGCGTGGCTCGATCGCGAGTGGAGCAGTCAGCCACTCACCGCCAATCAAACTGGCTGGGACTGGTTCTCGCTGCATCTGGACAGCGGCGAACATGTGATGCTTTACCGCATGCGGCAGAAGGACGGCGCGCCTTATCTGACCGGCACCTGGATCGCCGCCGATGGGCAGATTCAGACGTTGCACAGCGAGCAGATCAGCCTCGTGCCGCAGGATACGGCCAAGGTGGCTGATCGACCGATGCCGGTGAAATGGTCGATCCGCATTCCCGACAAGCAACTCGATATCAGCGTTGATGCGCTCAATCGCAATGCGTGGATGGATTTGCGTATTCCGTATTGGGAGGGGCCGGTGAAAATCAATGGCAGCCATCCTGGCCAGGGTTATCTGGAAATGACCGGATATTAACGGTAGGTGCAGTTTCCCTGTGGGAGCGAGCTTGCTCGCGAAGGCTTTTTGTCGAGCGATGATTTGTTCTGCTTGACCGGGTACATATCCGTTGCTGCGGTAACGGCTGCTTAGGGTTTCGCCCTTACGGCGACTTACTTTTTTACAAGCCCCCCCGTGTTAGCCTACCTGTCACCTCTGTTAATTGACTCAACCATTCATGGGGGCGAAGGTGTCTAGCAATGCCGAAGCGTTATGA